>LUJP01000105.1 GCA_001689535.1 Bacteroidales bacterium M5 | reverse complement strand
ATCAACTTCCTCTGCCGCGACTCTATCCTGGCAGCTCCCCTTTGCCTTGACCTCGTGCTTCTGAGCGACCTCGCCGCACGCGCCGGCCGCCACGGTATCCAGCGCTTCCTGAGCTTCTTCCTCAAGAGCCCGATGCACGACTACACCAAAGACGAAGTTCCCGTTAACCACCTCTTCCAGCAGTACGTTATGCTCAAGAACGCTCTGCGCGAGATGGGCGGCTACGAGGCCGACGAGGAAATCGACTGATAAACCCCATAAAGGGCAACATCATAACCTCCCTTTCAACTAAATTCAACCAAGAGGCCGCGACAGCTGTCGCGGCCTCTTTTGTCATTTAAACACTTTGTGTGGAGAGAGGCAAGAATCTCCCCACAGAGCGCTCTCAGGTCCCACAGCTTATGCTGTGGAAGTAGTGATATAGAGTTTTCTGTAAAACAGCAAAGGGTAGGGCTGTTCCATGGAGCAGCCGGCCACAATGCATTGATTATAAGCGGATGCACGAGCGTGCATCCCTACAAGTTTGGGTGGGAATTTGAGTTTGTAGGGGTCTTTGAGGATGGGAGTTTGGGTGGCGTGGGGATAGGCCGTGGCGTGGAGGGATCAGAGTTTGCGAATGAGGGTGAGGCCGTCGCGGATGGGGATTATGGCGGTTTCTACACGGGGGTCGCGGGCCACGGCGTCGTTGAAACGCTCTATGCCGAGGGTCTGAGGGTCGCGTGAGACGGTAGCAACCTTGCCGTCCCAAAGGGTATTGTCGGCAAGGATGAATCCGCCCTGGCGCACGAGCGGTAGAACCATCTCGAAATATTCCGTGTAATGGCGTTTATTGGCGTCAATATACACCATATCCCAGCCGGACGGTAGAGAGGGCACCACGGCCAGCGCATCGCCTATATGGAGCGTGATACGGGCTCCCGGAGCAGTGGCGAATAGCTCGCGAAGCGAGTCGGCCTGCTCGTCGTCAATTTCTACGGTATGCACCTCGGCGCTTTCGTCCATTCCCTCGGCTATACACATGGCAGAATAGCCGGAGAATGTGCCGAGCTCAAGCACACGGGTGGGCGCGATCATGGCCGTAAGCATCTTCAGTAGGCGTCCCTGGACGTGACCGGCACACATACGGGGATAGAGGCGGTGAAGCCAGGTGTCGCGATAGAGCTTCTGAAGATGGGGCGGCTCGGCCGAGATATGCGATTCTATATAGTCTGTCAGATCAGTCTGCATGAAAGATTGGCGTTAACTGTCGCAGCGATTGTGCGACGCATTATGTCGATACATTCGGCGGGATATTCACCACGGGCAGTCTCGCCGGTGAGCAGCAGCCAGGAAGCGCCTTCCATCACGCCAAGGGCTATGTCGGAAAGCTCGGCGCGGGTGGGCGAGGGGTTCTGCATCATCGACTGCAGGATGTGAGTGGCCACAATAGAGGGCTTTCCGGCGGCGTGGCACATTGAAAGCGCCTGCAGCTGCACGGCGGGAATGCCGGCGGGATCAATCTGGGCACCGAGGTCGCCGCGGGCCACAAGCAGACCGTCGGACACCTCGAGAATGCTACGGATGTTCTCAACGCCTTCACGGCATTCAATCTTGGCGTAAAGCCTGACGGAACTTCCGGCTATGACCTCTCTCACGGCAAGCACATCGGCCGCGGAGCGCACAAATGAATGCGCCACGATGTCGGCGCCAGCCTCTACAGCTGCACGGAGACTCAGGAGGTCGCGCGGAGAAACGGCAGGAAGCGGAGGAATCTCGGTGCTGGGAATATTGAGCGTCTTGCGTGAATCAAGGCTTCCGGCCTTCACCACACGAGCCGTAACGCCGTCAGCATCCACGGCTTTGGCCACAAGCTCTATCTCGCCATCGTCGAGCAGTATGCGGCAACCAGGTGAGGCATAACGCTCAAGCCCGTCAACCATCACGCAGACGCACTCCGAAGTAGTAGGCTCCGAGCCTGAACGAAGCAGCACACGGTGCCCTTCTGGCATGTATATGGGCTCGGACGCGGCAATATCGGTGGTGCGTATCTCCGGACCCTTGGTATCGACAAGAATGGTAATGGAAGGGGAGACAGAGCGTATAAGAGCTATCATATCGCGCATGGTCTGCGGAGAGACGTGGGCAGAGTTGATACGCACTCCTTCCATACCCAGCGAGTGCAGACGCTCCACAAACTCACGGGAGCAGCGGTCGTCGGCCACGGTGGCCATTATGCGTGTGGGAGTGCTCATAACTTCAGGGATGCTTCTATGGCCAGGCGGTAGCTGTCGAGGCCGAAACCGGCTATCGACCCACGGCACACCGGGGCTATCATTGACGTATGGCGCACGGCTTCGCGTGCGGCGATATTGGAAATATGCACCTCGATCACCGGAACGCTTATCGAGGCTATGGCATCGGCTATGGCGAGCGATGTGTGGGTATAGGCGCCGGCATTGAGCACGATTGCACGCGGGGGCAGGGCAGACAGAGCCTCACCGTGGAGGCGATCTATGATAAACCCTTCCACGTTTGACTGATAATAGTCAATCGTAACGTCGGGATAAGCCTCGCGCAGAGATGTCAGACATGATTCCATCGTAAGGCTGCCGTAGACATCGGGCTGGCGCGTGCCGAGCAGATTGAGGTTGGGGCCGTTTATAATAAGAATTCTTTCCATATCAGAACAGTTGTGTGGGTTGAGCCGTCAGCACAAGATACCAGATGGCTGCATGGGTGAGCAGCATGAGGGCGAGAATGATCCATGCAAGAGTGCGGCGCGCGGGATAGGACTGCCATGCGATCCAGGCCGCGGCTATAACGTAGAGCGGGTAGATCATCACCCAGGTGCGGGCATCGGTGTGGGGCATACAGTTGTCGAGCAGCAGCGGAGTCTGAAACACCGGCAGCGCGAAGAGAATCACCAGAACAGTGTACCACACGGGTACTTGGGAGGATCGGAAGGCACTCATCGGTTTTCTCCTTTCTTCTTTTTATTCGCGGCTATCTCGGCCTTGCGGGCTGCCTCGGCCTTGCGGTAGGCATCCACAGTCACCTTTATACCTTTTTCGAGCGAGAAGATGGGATGGAAGCCGAAATCCACCACGGAATCGGCTATGGTGCAATCCCAGTTGCGCTGGCGCATGATCTTGTACTTATCGGTGTTGAGCGTGGAAGGCTGCATTTTGGCAATGCCGTATTTCTCGGCCACGAGTGAGGCTATATATGTGGCCCACAGAGGAAGACGCACCGGAATCACAAATCGCCGACCAAGCGCACGCGCCACTATGCGGCGGAATTCACTCTGTGTGTAGGCGCGGCCTTCTGAAATAATGTAGATGCGGTGTACGGTATGCTTCGAATCAAGAGCCTCGAATATGGCGGCGGCAAGATCCTCCACATAGATGAACGTGAGCATCTGCTTGCGGAAACCGACGCCGAAATCCCAGTGACGGTCGATGCTCTTGATCATCATGAGATAATCCTGTTCGTGGGGGCCATAGACGCCCGTAGGGCGGAAAATAGTCCACGGCACGTCGGGACACGTCTGTAGAAATGTCTCCGCCTTGATCTTCGACAGGCCGTAGCGCGTGTTGGGGCGGGGGACAGCCTTGGTATCAATCGGAGTATAGTTTTTCTCATCGCCGGGACCGACAGCACTAAGGCTACTCATATACAGGAACTTCGAAGACATCATATCGGCCTTGCGCACCGCCTCCACAAACGAGCGGAGATAGCTGAAATTGATGCGGTTGAAGTCAGCGAAATTAGTGCATTTGGTGGCACCGAGATTATACACCATATAATCCCAGCGCGAGCCTTCGGGGAGGGCGGAGGCAAGTGCTGAAGCCATGGCGTCGGTGGAATCGTAGTCGAGAATCAGAAACTTGATACGGGGATCAGTGAGAAACTTCCGCGATGTGGAGGCGCGCACGCCGGCCCACACCTCGAATCCGCGCCTGAGGCCTTCGGCCACTATAAAGCCGCCTATGAAGCCACCGGCACCGACCACGAGCACCTTCTTTGCAGCTTGTGATGTGTCCATAAAGTGATATTTTTGACAAAAGTATTAAATTTGCATAAGAAACAGAAACAGAAACACAACACCCATGGGAAAAAACAAGCTAAGGAAATTCAGCGAGATGGAACAGCTGCCATTTGTATTCCAGTATCCTTTCGCCCGGCTCAGGGCCGAAGGAGGATTCCCGTTGCGCGGGCGCTGGCATTCCGACTTTTTCCACAACGATAACCCGATAGTGCTCGAACTGGGCTGCGGCAAGGGAGAATACACCGTGGGACTCGCCCAGGCCCATCCGGAGCGCAACTACATAGGAATAGACATAAAGGGAGCGAGAATGTGGACCGGCGCCACTCGCGCCCGCGATCTCGGGCTCACCAACGTGGCCTTCCTGCGCACCGACATAGAACTTCTGCCGGAATTCTTCGCCGAAGGGGAAGTGGCCGAGATATGGATCACATTCCCCGACCCGCAGATGAAAAAGACGCGCAAACGCCTCACATCGGTGCGTTTTATGGAGCTGTACCGCCGCGTGCTTGAACCGGGAGGCATCATCAACCTCAAGACCGACAGCCCGTTCCTCTACACTTACACCTCGATAATGGCCGACCACAACTCTCTGCCGGTGGAAGTGCGGACCGACGACCTCTACCACAGCGGCGCTGACAACGAGATACTGCGCATACGCACCTTCTACGAGCAGCAGTGGCTCGACCGCGGCCTCACCATCAAATACATCTCCTTCCGCCTTCCGGCCGAAGGAAACCTCGAGGAACCGGAGGTGGAGATAGAACACGACACCTACCGGAGTTTCTCGCGCGGTGAACTTCAGATGCCCCAGATTTGTAATCCTAAAGTAACACCAAAAAAATCCTGAAAATATATGGATCGACTATATCCCTCGCTCATCACCGACGCCCTGCGCAACGTGCGCTATCCCGGCAACGGCAAAAACATTGTGGAACTCGGCATGGTGGCCGACGACATCCGCATAGACGGCCGCAAGGTAAGCTTCACTCTGGAGTTTGAGAAACCCACCGACCCCTTCATGAAATCGCTTGTGAAAGCAACCGAGGCTGCCATACACACATACGTAGGACCCGATGTGGAGGTGAGCGTGGCCACCCGCAGCCTCAAGCCCATGCCCGAGAAAGCTCCGCTGCTTCCGGGAGTGAAAAACATAGTGGGCATCTCGTCGGGAAAAGGCGGCGTGGGAAAATCCACTGTGGCCAGCAACCTTGCTGTGGCTCTGGCCCGCGAAGGCTACAAGGTGGGGCTGCTTGATGCCGACATATTCGGCCCGTCGGTTCCCAAGATGTTCGGAGTGGAAGACCAGGAACTATATATGCACGAGGTTGACGGACGCCAGCTCATAATTCCCGCCGAACGCTACGGCGTGAAGGTGCTCTCCATAGGATTTCTCGTTGACAAGAATGCGCCCGTGCTGTGGCGCGGAAGCATGGCTTCGAACGCCCTCAAACAGCTCATAGGCGAAGCTGACTGGGGCGAGCTGGACTACTTTCTGATTGACATGCCTCCCGGAACGAGCGACATCCATCTCACACTTGTGCAGACGCTGCCAATAACCGGCGTGGTGGTTGTCACCACCCCCCAGGAGGTGGCTCTTGCCGACGCACGCAAGGGCATAGCCATGTTCATGGGCGACAAGGTAAACGTGCCCGTGCTCGGACTGGTGGAAAACATGGCATGGTTCACTCCCGAGAAACATCCCGACGAGCGCTACTACATATTCGGACGCGAAGGTGGTGTGCGCCTGGCCAAGGAGCTGGGTGTGCGTCTGCTCGCGCAACTGCCGGTGGTAGGGTCGATATGCGATGCTGGCGATGCTGGCGAGCCCATAGCGATGGCCGACTCCGTGGCCGGGCATGCGTTCATGCATCTGGCCCACGAGGTGATAGCGGCCGTAGACGAGCGCAACTCACAGTTGCCACCCACAACCAAAGTGGAATTAAAGCACTGATTTTGTATTTCTGACCGTCAGGCTGTGGCGCCGATGCGGCGCGTGGTGCGGAAAAAGCACACCAGAAACAAGGCTGCGGCAAGGAAAAGCGACACCGAGAAACTCAGTATTATACCGTAGGAGCCCATGTCGGCGACGAATCCGAGCAGATAGGTGGAGGGGACTCCGATCACCACGTAGCACACAAGTGAAATCCACATCATCGGCATCACATTGGAGGTGCCGCGCAGCGCGTTGGCAAAACATATCTGGGTGGCATCGCCATACTGATAGAGCACCAGCGGCACAATCAGCGTAAGCGCAAGCGAGAGCACCGCAGGGTCACGGGTGAACTGGTGCATTATGGCCGGACCGCAGAAGATAAACAGAGCGGAGGAGCATGTGGCGAGAATCAGAAGTATGCGATAGCCCGACATGGCTGTGCGCCGCATCAGGCCGCAGTCGTTCTGTCCGGCCGCATTGGCCACAAGCACCGACACCGCGGCCGCCATACTGTAATATACGCAGAAACCGAGAGTGCCGATAATCACAATCACCTGGAAAGCGGCCAGCGACACCGCGCCCAGCCATCCGGCCATGATAGCGGCGGCGGTAAACGAACCCGACTCAAACATCATCTGCAGCGACACCGGCCACGAGGTGACGTTGATGCGCCGGAATGTGCCCGACGATGCCCGCTGGCCCATGAAACCTTTGAAATAAGGGCGGTAAGCCTTCCCGGTGGCAAACACCAGGATGATGGCTACCATGCACAGCACACGCGACAGAAGCGTGGCTATTCCCGCGCCCGTAAGGCCAAGTTCCGGGAATCCGAAATTACCATAAATCAGCAAATAATTGCCGGCGATATTCACCACATTGGCCGCCAGGATTATCCACATGGGCATGCGGGTGCGGTTTATGGCATAGCTCCACTGCGCAAACACATTGAACACCGAAATGGGCAGCACACCCGCCAGATATATCAGAAAATATGGGCGGATGAGGGGCAGCAGTTCCTCGGGCTGCCCCAGACGGTGGAGATTGAAATAGACCACCGTCATCACGGCTATCGGAATCAGCGTGAAAAGCGCATTCACCAGCAGACCGCTGCGCACCATAGCACCAATCTCGCTGTAGCGCTTCTGGCTGAACAGGGCGCCCACCAGCGGAGTAAGACCGTAGGTGAAACCGATGCAGGCGAATATGGCCGTATTGAAAAGATTGTTGACAAACGAGGCGGATGCGAGCGAGGCGGTGGAATAGAGGCCGACCATCTTGGTATCGGCAAATCCCACCACAATCATGCCCAGCTGCCCAATGAGAATGGGCAGACCGAGCTTGAGAATCTTAATCCAGAGGGGAGAGCCCGACTCTTGCGAAGCCCTCATCAATACTGCTCGCCGGAGTTGGGGAAATCAACCGTCTTCACAGCGTCGACGTAGGCTGTGAGACCCTTGGTCATGGCTTCCTCCACATCGGCGAACCGACGCACGAATTTGGGCTTGAAAGCCTTGTTCATACCCAGCATATCCTGCACAACGAGAATCTGGCCGTCGACCTCGGAGCCGGCGCCGATGCCTATCACCGGAACGCTTACCTCGCGGGTAACGCGGGCGGCAAGAGCCGAGGGAACCTTTTCGAGAACGATGGCGCACACGCCGGCGTCGTCGAGCAGGTGGGCGTCGTCGATCAGACGCTGGGCCTCGGCATCCTCCTTGGCGCGGAGACCGTAGCCACCGAACTTATTTATGGACTGAGGCGTGAGTCCCAGATGGCCTACCACCGGTATGCCTGCCGAAAGTATCTTCTCTATGGAAGGAAGTATTTCCTTGCCGCCCTCGAGCTTCACAGCAGCGGCTCCGGTCTCGCGCATTACGCGCACTGCCGAATGGTAGGCCTGCAGAGCGTCGCCCTGATATGTGCCGAAAGGGAGGTCAACCACCACGAAAGCGCGCCGCGCGCCGCGCACCACGCCTTTTGCGAAGGTTATCATGTCGTCCAGAGTAATGGGGAGGGTGGTTTCGTTACCGAGCATCACATTGGATGCCGAGTCACCCACCAGTATGAAGTCAACGCCGGCCGCGTCAACAATCGAGGCCATTGTGTAATCGTAGGATGTAAGAGCTGCTATCTTCTCACCGTTACGCTTCATCTCAAGAAGAGTGGCGGTGGTCACTTTTGTGCGTTTAGTTTCGTTGTAAGTCGACATATCTCTAAATTTTAGGCTGCAAATATAGACAAGAATCACGAGATTTCTTAACAACGTGGCCATAAATAACCTTTACAGCCTGTGGGACAACCATTAGAGCCTGCCGGACGATATGGGGGGGGCGGTAAGACAATAAATGGGGCAACACTGCCGCAGGCCCGGTAAATTTTTGTAATTTTGCGGTTCAAACCTACCCTGTTATGGAAAATAAGACTACGGACGCTATATGCGTGTATGGCGCTTCAAGCAGCATAATCGATCCTTGTTACACCGACGACGGGCGGCAGCTCGGCCGACTGATAGCCCTTTCGGGTCATCCGCTGGTGTGTGGCGGCGGCAAAGCCGGCATTATGAAGGCCGCCATAGAGGGTGCCATAGCCGAGGGAGGGAAGACCATAGGAGTGCTTCCGGAATTCATGATGAAAAACTCTTGGCAGCACCCGGACCTTTCGGAAGTAATAGTGACCGACGGCATGCACTCGCGCAAACGCGCCATGGCCTCCATGAGCATGGCCGCAATAGCGTGTGCCGGCGGATGCGGAACCTTCGAGGAACTGATGGAGATAATCACATGGCGTCAGCTGGGACTGTTCCGCGGACGGGTGGTGATACTCAACACCCGCGGTTATTACGACCCGATGCTTCAGATGCTTTCCCGCGCCATAGCCGAAGGATTCATGTTTGAGGCACACGCCGCGCTGTGGGACGTGGCCTCCACACCCCGGGAAGCCATAGAATTGGCTCTCAAACCCGTTGACATCTCCACCTTTCCCCAGAAAATCCACTGATGCCATACGCTCCAATTACACCGACTGACTCCATAGCGGCCGCACCCGTGGCGGTAGCCGTACAGCCACACGCCGGTGAGGACCATGAATGCTCTTTCGATGAGGCACCGACCACGGTAGCCATCCCGGGTGTACACACCGGAGTGGTGCCATACACACGCGGGCTCGAAGCCATTCCCCGACATCCGCTGCCAGGGTACGACACGGGGGTGATGAGTATGGTGCTGGCGGTATTCCTGATAATAGCAGTCAACTTCCACCATTTCTCATCTTACTTCAAAGTGGTATGGCAGAATCTGTTCAGCGTGCGCGCACGCGACAACGTTTTCGACGAGCATACCGTGGGAGAGGAACGCGTGATGATCTCGCTTCTGCTTCTGACATGCCTTTGCGAAGGCATAATGGCCTACGCGGCCCTTCAGACCGCAGGCATCCCCACTCCCGGCAGCTTCGTGAGCATAGCTTCTCTGAGCGGAGCGGCAATATTGCTTTACTTATTCCAGCTGATTGCTTACCAGACTGTTGGCTTTGCTTTTACAGGCAACGCAGGGCGCACGCAGTGGATACGCGGCTTCAATGCCTCCCAGTCGTTTCTGGGGATATTTATGGCGGTACCAGCGCTGCTGTCGCTCTTCAATCCCAACATATCCGGCACGCTCTGCGCTATCGGGCTATTGCTGTATATTACAGCGCGTGTGATATTCATAATCAAGGGATTTAGAATTTTTTACGAGAATGTATTCTCGTTATTCTACTTTATTTTGTACCTTTGCAGCCTGGAAATTATCCCTATCCTTGTCTGCGGACGAGGAATTTTCTTTCTCTGTAATTTTATGTAAAGCATATTTTAATTTTTGTCTGACGTGAAAGTTAAGAAAGTTCTGGTATCACAACCCAAGCCCGCATCCGATAAGTCACCTTACTATGAAATAGCCGAAAAGTACGGCATACAGATTGATTTCCGACCTTTCATAAAAGTGGAGGGTCTCACCGCCAAGGAATTCCGTCAGTCGAAAATAGCTATTTCCGATTTTACGGCCGTGATATTCACGGCAAGGACCGCGATTGACCATTATTTCCGTCTCTGCGAGGAGATGCGAATAGCCATTCCCGACACTATGAAGTATTTCTGCACCACAGAGTCGATTGCCCTCTATCTGCAGAAGTATATAGTGTACCGTAAACGCAAGATTTTCCACGGCACCACCGGCAAACTCGACGATCTGGTGCCCTTCCTGCTGAAGCATAACAAGGAGAAATATCTCTTTGCCGTGAGCGATGTGCATAAGGACGACACCAATGTGCTCGACGCCAACAACATCAACTACACAAAAGCCATTATGTACCGCACGGTAAGCAATGACTTCGGTCCCGACGAGCCTTTCGATTACGACATGCTTCTCTTCTTCAGCCCTTCAGGAATCAAATCGCTTCTGAAGAATTTCCCCGAATTCAAGCAGGACGAAATACAGATAGGTTGCTTCGGCACTACCACAGCACAGGCAGTGAAAGATGCCGGGTTGCGTCTTGACATGGAGGCACCGTCGGTAAAAGCGCCGTCAATGACAGCCGCTCTCGACTTGTTCCTGAGCGAAAACCTTGAAACACCCGCAAAAAGCAGCGTTGAAGGGTAACAGGCTATATAAGTGCGAGAAACTCTGTAGCCTGACAGCCATCGAATCTCTCTTCAGCCCGGAAGCCCGCAAGCAGCATTCCGGCCGGTCAGTCATGGCCTATCCGTGGAGAGCAGTGTGGCGCCGACCGGAAGATGACGGCAGACACTTCAACAAATTCCTGATATCCGTGCCCAAGAAGCGGCTGCGCCATGCCGTGGACCGCGTGAGGATGCGCAGGCTCATGCGCGAGGCCTACCGACTTACCGACCGCCAGGCCGACGGCCGGCTGGGCGTGGACATAGCCTTTGTGTATGTGGCCGACAAACTGACATCATTTGACGACGCCTGCCGCTCCGTACGGCGCATAATGGATCGTATCAGACAATGCTGCGACGCCTGCTGATTCTCCCCATAAGATTTTATCAACTGTGCATATCGCCTATGTTTCCGGCGGTATGCCGTTTCACGCCCACATGCAGCCAGTATGCCATCGAGGCCATCATGAAACACGGTCCCTTAAAAGGAATGTGGCTGGCACTGCGCCGCATATTGCGCTGCCATCCGTGGGGAGGCTCAGGTTATGATCCGGTGCCGTGAAAGCGGTGTTCTGTGCGTTTTTCCATGGTCTGCAATCTACATTCACATGCCCCATCGCTCGCGGCCATAACCGACCGTTCGGCCACGTTCACGCTGCTCGATGCGCCGCAGCTCCAGAGCGTAGGCATACACCCCTGGCATGCATCAGAGAATCGGATAGAACTTCTCGACGAGCTTGCCACCGACCCGCAGGTGGTAGCGATAGGTGAGGCCGGATTCGACACTCTGCGCGGCCCTTCGGCTGACATACAGACAAAGGTATTCCACCATCAGACACTCCTTGCCGAAAGACTCGGAAAACCGCTCATAATACACTGCGTGAAAGCCTGGGACGCACTTCTGGAGCAGCAACGCCTTCTGCGGCCGGAAACACCATGGATTGTCCACGGATTCCGCGGAAGTCCCCAGCTATGCCGACAGCTTCTCAGACGCGGACTGAAAATATCACTCGGCTATCGTTTTAACCCTCTCATCACCGCGATGATTCCGGAAGAAAGCCTCTTCATCGAAACGGATGACGCTCCTGTTGACATATCTGAGGTAGCCGCGCGCGTAGCCGACGCCCGCGGAAGCTCCCCCCAGGAAATCATGGCACTGAGCGCCGCTAACATCCGCCGCATAACCAGCCATTGAAACCCCCGGCGAATATTTTAGAGCGTTTTTGCACTTACTGCACTGATAATTGTTTTATCTTTGCTCTGAATAAACAAACAGCACGATGGAAGTAATAGATTTCGCTCAGACGCCGAGTATCATCGGACAGTATATGACAGAATTACGCGACGTGAATAAGCAGACGGATATGCTTCGGTTCCGCGCCAATCTGGAACGCATAGGCGAGATTATGGCCTATGAGATAAGTAAGACCATGCGCTACCGGATGGAGGAGATTGAGACGCCTCTGGCCCCGTGCATGAGTCCGGTGCTCGACGAGGATGTGGTTCTCGCCACTATTTTCCGCGCGGGCGTTCCTTTCCATAAAGGGTTCCTCAATATATTCGACCATAGCCAGAATGCCTTTGTATCGGCTTACAGAAAATACAAGGAAAAGGAGAATTTCGATGTGTTCATAGAATATCTTGCTTCTCCGAAACTCGACGGAAAGACACTGATAATAGCCGATCCGATGCTTGCCACTGGCGCATCGATGGAACTGAGCTATCGCGCACTCCTCACCAAAGGTACTCCTGCCAAGGTGCATGTGGCATCGGTGATTGCCTCACGTCAGGCCATTGAATATGTAAAAAACACTTTCCCCGACGAACGTACCACGGTGTGGGTAGCAGCTGTAGACGACGAAATCAACTCACATTCATATATAGTGCCGGGTCTGGGCGACGCGGGCGACCTTGCCTACGGCATCAAGGAGTAGGCTTAGCACTGTGTGAGCCTCTGGTACCAGCGGTTACGAAATATACACCCACAAAAATCAGGGCGATGGCGGCGAGTTTGGCGGCGCTGATACTTCCCACTCCAATCCACACGGCTACTATGGCCGCCGCCACGGGTTGGAGATAATTGTAGATGCTCACCACCGTAGGCCTAAGCCAGCGCTGAGCGTAGGGGATAGCGAGGTAGGAGAGAACGGTGGCGAATACGATAATGAATGCGATTCCACCCCAGCCGCTTACGGAAACGGCCGCATAATCGGCATCAATAAGTTCCGGAAGACATAGCGGCACGTAGGTGAGGGCAGAGATATAAAACATCCACTTCATGAGCGTGAAGGGATGATAGCGCTCTATAAGTCCCATGAAAAGCACATAGTAGAGAGCTGCGGCCATCTGCGCTCCCAGACACAACAGGTCGCCGAGCACGGGATTGGGTGCCATGGCACCGGCCCGGTTGCCCCATACGAGCATTATCACACCGGCCATTCCCATGACAACACCGAGAAGTTTCAGCCGCGTAACGGGATAATGGAGCAGCCATGCGGCAAGAATCATGGTGAGAAGGGGAGTTACGGAACACATCACGGCCGAGTCGATGGGATTGGTGAATCCTATGCCTATGATGTAGAGGCCCTGGTTGGCGCTGATCATCAGCACCGATGCAGCCACTATTTTCCACATATCGGCGCGCGCTATCTTCTCGCGCGGGGCCACTGACTGCGGAAGAAACATCGCGAGAAGCAGAAAAAGCAGCGAAGCGCCACCTATACGGATGGCGCTCAGCGCTATGGGACTTATGCCGCCTTCCATCAGGACCGATTTCGTGACCGGGGAATTTATGCCCCAGCAGAGATTGGCCATAAGAATGGCTGCATGAGCTTTAAGAACGTTCTTTGTCATAAGAGGACGGCAGCGTTACTTTTTTACGCTCCACTCAAAACCGTTTTTGGTATCCTTCACGTCAAAGCCTATGGCGGCAAGACGGTCGCGGATGAGGTCGCTGGTGGTCCAGTCTTTCTCGGCCTTGGCTTTGGCGCGCATCTCGAGCAGGAGGTCAACGGCGCCTTCAAAAGGCTTCATGTCGGTACCGTCGTCGGCCGCACCGGCAGTCTCCACACGGATGCCGAGAATATCCACAAGGAATGTGTCGAAAAGCGTACGGAGCAGGTCGATGTCGGCCTGTGTGGCTTTCTCTGTGCCGTCGTTTATCTTGTTGACGATGCTGCATGCCTCGAAAAGGTTGGCGATGACCACGGGAGTGTTCAGGTCGTCGTCGAGAGCCTCATAGCAGGCATCCACAATGGGTTGCACGCTTACGGTGGAGACATCCGAAGGCTTGAGCGACTGCAGACGGCGATAGCCTTCGAGCATGCGCTGAAGCGCTTTTTCAGACGCCTGCAGAGCCTCGTTGCTGAAATCGACCGTTCCGCGATAATGGGCCTGGAGGATGAAGAAGCGGATGGTCATGGGCGAATAGGGTTGCGCCAACAGAGGATGATCTCCGTTGAAGAACTGTTCGAGCGTTATGAAATTGCCCAGCGATTTTCCCATCTTCTTGCCGTCGATGGTAATCATGTTGTTGTGCATCCAGTAATTCACGGTATCGCTGCCGTTATGGGCCACCGACTGCGCTATTTCGCATTCGTGGTGGGGGAACTTGAGGTCCATTCCGCCGCCATGGATGTCGAAGGGCACACCAAGATATTTCTCACCCATGGTGGAGCACTCGAGGTGCCATCCGGGGAAACCGTCGCTCCAGGGCGAGGGCCAGCGCATGATGTGTTCGGGCGAGGCTTTTTTCCACAGGGCAAAGTCGGCCGGATTATGTTTCTCCTCCTGGCCGTCGAGGTCGCGGGTTGTGGCGAGAAGCTCGTCGATGTTGCGTCCTGACAGCTTGCCGTAATTATGGTCGCGGTTATATTTGGGCACGTCGAAATATACGGAGCCGTGGCTTTCGTAGGCGTAACCGCTCTCCATGATTTTCTTGATATACTCTATCTGTTCGATAATATGGCCCGAGGCATGAGGCTCGATCGACGGAGGAAGCACATTCAGCCGCTCCATATCATGATGGTAGCGGTTGAGGTAATACTGCACCACCTCCATAGGCTCGAGCTGTTCAAGGCGGGCTTTCTTGGCTATCTTGTCTTCGCCGCTGTCGGCATCGTGTTCGAGATGACCCACATCGGTGATGTTGCGCACGTAGCGCACCTTATAGCCGAGATGGTTCAGATAGCGGAAAAGCACATCGAAAGTAATGGCGGGACGGGCGTGTCCCAGATGCCCGTCGCCATATACGGTAGGACCGCACACATACATTCCCACCCTTCCGGGGTGGACGGGACGGAAGAGTTCTTTCTTTCGCGAAAGCGAATTGTAGATGGTGAAATTGTTGGGTTTCATTTTTGAGCGGAATTAGGAGTGGGAACCTGTCTGCAGGGTCTGTAAGAAAATATCAGGCGTTTGCCGGGCCTGAGAAGGGATTGGGTATGCCTCCCTGGGGGTTCTGCTGGCGGGGAACGCGCTGCTTGATTTCACCGAATGTAGCCTCATAGCGCGCCACATTCTCGGCAAGGGCGTGAACCAGGTTCTTGGCATTCTCGGGGGTGAGGATAATGCGCGACTGCACCTGTGCCACAGGAGAGTTGGGAGTGACGATAATGAAGTCTACAAAGAAATCATTAGGGCTGTGGCTCACCAGAGCAAGGTTGGAGTATGTGCCGCCAGCTACTTCGGGGCGTACTTCGATTTTAATCTCGTTGGGGTTCTTATTGTTTTTTTCCATATTCAGATTCAGTTTGCTTTTTTAATCAGGAATGGTGAGGAACCGAGAGTGGAATTGGAATTGCGCAGATGCACGTTGATGGCGGTTACATTGGGATTGTTCCAGATCTGAGCGATGTTGAACGATGCGGGCACATCGAGATTGCGTGCTGCATCATTTCTCTCGGCATTGAAAGTGATATAGATCTCGGCGGTGCCGGTCGCAATGGATTCGGGCACGTAAGAGATAGTGAATTCAGGCTTGTCGCTGAAATATGAATTTGCGAGCAGATTAAGGTAATAGCCGTTGATAAACAACGTGCGGAGATTGAGGTCAAGACCGGGAATAGCGTTTTCCTGCATGGCCTGACCTTCCTCGAGCCGGGCTGTGAGAGCCACCACAAGCTGCATGATCTTTATCTGCGAATTGGTGAAAGCACCCTCGGGAACTCCGGCGGGAAGATAATAGGTGAGGAAGCAACGGTCGCCTTCGTTCACATTCTTGAGGTCGGTAAGATCGCCGGTAAGAGTCACGGTAGCCTGAGTCTTGGGATTGATGTAGGTGAACACAGGTTTGCCACCTATCATACCCTCATAGGTCACGAAATTGCTTGTGAGTATCTGGTTCTTGCCCTCGTCGTCATTGTCAAGGCAGGAAGTGAACATCACCGCCGGAATAAGGGCACAGATGAAAATCGCGAATGTACTGATGATTTTTTTCATAGATAATAGGACGTAATTAAATTGTGAATTGGTGTTTATTGTTGTATTGGTGTTATGTGATTATTCAACATCGGTTCTGACAGTGATGTCGGTCACGGCCCCGTCGCGGATTGTGATCATGCGGTCGGCGCGGCGCGCCAGTGATTCGTCATGAGTCACAATTACAAACGTATGACCGAAATCGCGTCGCAGGTCGAAGAAAAGCCTGTGGAGCTCCTCGCGGTTGTGGCTGTCGAGGCTTCCGGAAGGTTCGTCGGCAAGCACGGCGCGCGGGTTGTTAACGAGCGCTCTCGCCACTGCCGCCCTCTGGCGCTCTCCGCCCGAAAGCTCTGCGGGCCTGTGGGCGGCGCGATCTTCCAGATGCAGATACTCTATCAGGCGTATTGCTTCGGCAAAGGCTTCCTTTCGGGATTTCCCGCCTATCAGCGCCGGCATAGCCACGTTTTCAAGCATGGTGAACTCCGGCAGAAGCTGATGGAACTGGAACACGAAACCTATGTTGCGGTTTCGGAAGCGGGCCAGCTTATTGTCGTTCAGCAGGAATATCTCCTCGCCGTCATAGGCCACCGACCCTGAATCGGGACGCTCGAGCGAACCCATGATCTGCAGCAGCGTGGTCTTGCCCGCACCGCTGGGCCCTACAATAGACACTACCTCGCCACGTGCTATGTCGAGGTCGATGCCTTTGAGCACCTGCAGGGAGTCGAACTTCTTGGTGATACCGCGCAATGCAATCATCTGTGATTCTATGGATGTGAACTGGTCATCTGCAAACCCCGTAGGCCTTGCAGAATGCAAATTTACATCAAAAATCATTCCCATCCCAACTTCCTATAGTTAAGCCTTCACAAATTCCCGCAAATTACGTGCTTTTATTTAAGGCAAGATGTTTTGAGGGTGTGGGAGGCTTATTAATTGGCTATTTCGAGCTGGTTTGAAATCAGCTGGAAATAACCGCCTCCATAGTCCACAAGCTCCCGGTGGGTGCCGGTCTCTATAATCTCGCCGTTTCTGAGGAAGATTATTCTGTCGGCGTTTTTTACGGTGCTGAGCCGGTGGGCCACGATAATCACAGTGCGTCCCTGCTTGAAACGGTTGATATTGCGCACTATCGAGGCCTCATTTTCGGCGTCGAGCGATGATGTGGCCTCGTCGAGTATCAGCACACCGGGATTGCGGTAAACGGCACGCGCCACCAGCAGCCTCTGCTTCTGGCCGCCGCTAAGTTCTATTCCTGCCACTCCTATGCGCGTCATCAGCCCCATGGGAAGATTGGCTATGAAACTGCCGAGGCAGGCAGTTTCTATTGCCTCCTGCACTTTTGCCATATCGGGATGCTCATCCGATATGGCTATGTTCGATAATATCGTGCCGGAAAATATTATGCCGTCCTGCATCACTGCGGCGCAGTTTTTCATCCATGCTCCGGCATTGTCGGCTGTAAGTGGTCGCCCCCCGATTTCCACCTCGCCGGTGTGAGGCATAAAAAGACCGAGTATTATTTTTATCAGCGTGGTCTTGCCCCCGCCGCTGGCTCCTACTATTGCTATTGTGGAGCCTTTCCTGATGGAGAGCGACACGTGCCGGAGCACATCGGGGTTTTGTGACCCCGGATATCTGAACCATACGTTTTTTAGCGTTATGTCGGCCGGCGGCATGCAGGCCGTATCGGCGGGACGCACCGGAGTGTGGTTCATCACTTCGTCCACGCGCTCCACAGCCATCGTGGTTTTCTGGACACTGCGGCACATACTTACCACATTTGCAAACGGTATTGCAAGGCGCCCTGTTATGTACCCCACGGTCATCATCATGCCTATGGTCATTTCTCCACGGATAACCATTGTAGCGCAGATACCTGTGATGCATACGTCCTGCAGCTTGGTTATCAGCGACGTACCTCCCGACGAAAGAAGCTCGATTTTCAGCGCCCTCACTGACAGATCGCGTATTTTCAGCTGCAGTCTGCGCCATACTCCCAGCCTCATTTCCTCAGCTCCGTTTATTTTTATTTCGGCGATACCGTTGACAATTTCATATACGTGGTTGCGGCTTTTCGACAGCGCCGAGAACCGGGAGAAGTCAATCTCGCGCGTATGTCGCAGAAATGCGTTGTTCCACATTATTCCCAGCAGGGTGGCGCCGGTCATAATCAGAAGCGCCGGCAAACAATAATATGCCAGCATAGCCGAAAATACTATCATCGACAGAGCCGTGGTGAACAGCATTCCCGGCATGCTCACCATGAAATCCTTGATACGTTCCTGGTCATGTATTTTCTGAATGAGGTCCGAGCTCACCTTGCGCGCGAAAAAAGACATGGACATCGACAGCAACCGGCTCAGATACTCGTTCATCATGCTTATACCCAGGCTGAGTCCCAGCCGGGTTATGACATACTGCAATGCCGCCGACGACATGAAATTGCCTATGAATATCATCACCTGCATCAGCGCCAGAAGCCACACGAGCCCGATATCGCCTGTGGATATGCCCGTATCAACCGTCTGCTGGAATATAAGCGGCATGGCTATGTCGGCACACATCGATATCAGGGAAAGCATCATGACGGCGGCAAACGGCTTCCGGTTATTCCCCAGACATTGGCCGAAGAGGCGCAGCAGAGTGGCTATGGCGCTTACCGATTTTTCACGCGGACACTCCACCGGCTTTGCCTCGGGATCGGGCTCCGCCAGTATTGCCAGTCCCGTGTTGCTTCCCGAGAGCCAGTAGGTCTCGATATCACTCCGGCGGAAACTTGTCTTTCCTGAACCGGGATCCACTATATGATAGCGCCCCTTGCTTATTCTGTAGAGCACTATGAAGTGATTCTGGTTCCAGTACAGAATAGCCGGCAGCGGCATCTCGCTGAGTTTGTCGATGCCGATGCGCACCGGTATGGCCCTGAAGCCAATTCCGGCGAAAGTCTGCGTCATGTCCTTTATCGAGATTCCAAGCCGGCTGCTGTCGCTCAGCCCCCGGAGAAAAGCCGGTGTGTAGCGGTAGCCGAAATAGCGGGCTATGATTCTCACGCAGGTTATGCCGCAGTCCGACTGCTCCAGCTGCTGATAGCCGTAGATTCTGCCTTTGCGCATGGGAGGGTGGTTCAGCGTGCGGTCTTACGGTTTATTTCGTCGCTTGACATATAGCGGGTGCGGTTGATGGTGGTCTTGCCGAAATAGAACCGCACGCTCAGCGTCACGTTCGGATGGAGGCCGCCAACACGACGCGTGCTGTAGGCCGACATCTCTTCGCGGTAATGGCGGTTGCTGAAATAGCCGCGTCCCAGAATATCACCCACATAGAGCCTTATCTGCCCTAAGTTGGCAAATGTCTTCTCTACGGAGGCACTCAGATTGTGTACCCACCGGGTATTTCCATCCAGATATTCCATAGGCGAGTAGCCACTATATGTAACATTGGCGCTGAGACCGTAACGTTTCGGGAAGATAAAGAAAAGATAGGCGTCGTAGTCCCATGACCATCCTGCCGTCTTCACCATGTCATCAAAAATATAGGCGGTATATTTGCTTTTATTGACTCCCGACGCTACCTTGACCCTGAGGAACGGCAGCACTTTGCGGGTGTACTGCATACTCAGATGCAGAGATTTGCTTGTCTCCTCGTTGATATAGCTGGTCACGGTGTAGTTGCCGTCATCACGCACGAATTGCGTCACACCGCCGCCCCATATATAGTCACTTGAGAAAGTGAGCGAACCGAATATATTGTAATACAGCATCAGCCAATTAGTGGAAGATGGCTTCAGATACGGGTTGCCGCAGGTGTAGGCATACTCCGATGTAAACTGTTTCACCGGGTTGAAGTAATGGAACGGTGTGCGGCTGGATGTCCGGCGGTAACTCAGCGATATGCTCTGGTCCAGTTTGCCCGGATTCCAGTTCACGCTGGCCGACGGATACCATTCCCAACGGTTATAGCGATAAGAGCCGGCATCTCCCCACATTGAGTGGCGGTTGAGGCCCTCACACCGCAGACCGGCATCGACGGATACCCGTCCGAACGACTTGCTGTATTCGGCATACAGGGCGTTCATGATCTCGGCAATGGAATTGGCGCCGGTGAGATCTGACATATCGTTCACCGAGCGGTCAACGGCATATCCGGCGTTGATTGTGCCCAATGCCTCGGTTTCGTAGCTGTATTTCAGGGAGCCTGCGGCCACGGAGTTGTCCGCACGGCTGCGTTCGTGTGATTCCACACCGTTGAATTCGTTGGTAGCCTCGTATTTGTCGATTGAAGTGTAGTAGCCTCCCGACAGTTTTATCACCGAGTGAGCGGCCGGTCGCCATTCGCTGTATATACCTGTGGACACGATCGGGCCCGAAAACGGCGTTTCCGACCGCATTGTGCCCTCTATGCGCGACTCAATTCCCGCGGCGTCCGTCTGCGAGCCGTCGGTGGCACCCGTGGTCTTGTTGTGCATTCCCGCGAGTGCCAGGTTGGCCCCGAGCCAGAATTTGCTCGAGAAGTTATAGTCCATGTCCAGACTTCCGCCGGCTGTCAGATTTTTATTACGTTGCTCGGTGATTACGTTGCGGGTAACGCCGCTTTCGAAAAATTCGTTTATCACCCTGTTGCGCCTATAGGAATTGCTCATTGTAAGGAATGGCGCCACCGACATGTTGAATTTTCCTTTGGAATATCCGAGCCACGTGCTTATCTGCGGAGACACGCGCTCTTCATCATATCTGGCACTTATGCCGGTTGTACTGAGGAAACCCTCGTAAGGATTATCGATTATGAGGTTGATTATGCCATTGACACCTGAGCCGAACGAGGCTCCTGGATTGACTATAACTTCCACTTTCTTGATGTTGGCCGGCCGCACCGTGCGCAGGTATTGCATCAGCGCGGATCTTGGCATGCGCGGCGGCCGTCCGTTGATATATATCGTGGCTTCGCCGCGGCCGAATATCTTTGCGGAGTTGTCGCGAAACGTAACCAGCGGCATACGCTCAAGCACGCCTATGGCATCGTTGGTCTCATCGCGGAGTTCGGAGGGGTCATAGAAAAAGCGGCCTGCCTCAGCCTTCAACGGCGAGCGTCTGGCCGATACCGTCACGCCCTCGAGATTCTTCGACGCCGGCGTCATTACAAGCGATGATATATTATTGAGGTCAGATACGGTCAAAGGGGTATGGCCCATGGCTTCCACACGCAGAAAGGCGGCAGTGACTTTGGCATCGGGCACCGTGAGTATGAAATTTCCATTTGCGTCGGAATTTGTCATCGCTATGAATGTGGAGTCGGGGAGCGCGAAAGCCGACACTATGGCATAATCCACCGGCTCATTGTCGGGAGTCAGTATTCTTCCTTTCAGATCCATACCATAGAGGGTCATGGCCGACACAACCGCCGCAAACATCGCAAAAATTCGCCTGTAATTTTTCATAAGTTGTTAAGTTTTTGTGTTATTCGGGAAAGTAAAGTTATCTATATAATTCGGATATCAAAAATATCCGGGGTGAAATGACCATTATTTTTAACGGGCCACCGAAGCCGGAACCACAAAAGCGCGTTCGAAGCGCTTGAGTATCCGCTCGTCCTTGGCCTGCTCGGTGTAGCCGAGCATACATCCGCAGTCGGCAGGAGTCTCCCGGTTTTTCTGGCAGCATCCGCTCCCGCACAGCGGAGCAATGCGGCATTCCCGGCACCCGGGCCTTGAAAGTTTCAGCGTCAGATAATCCTCGGGCATATTCTTTTTCCATTTTATCTCCCCTGAGGGGGTGAGCCGCCCCAGACTGTTGGCCTCCGAGAAATCGCGGGCAGTGCATTTGAACACGTCTCCGTTGTAGTTTATCAGCATCTGGTGGCGATAGTCGGCATAGCAGGGGCTCAACGAGTTGTTCCATAATGCATGGTCGCTCACAGCCAGTCCGCACTCTGTGAACCTGTCGGCCAACGATTCAATCTCACCGGCCAGCTCATCTCCGGCGCCGGACGAGTCCTGCCATACCCTCTGCAGGTCTACGCGTATGTTCTTGCGCGATTCCTCGGCCATGCTTCTCATATCATCGGGGATGCGGCGCACCGACTCAAGGTTTGCGGCGGTGTAGTTTATACGCATTATCACATGGCATCCGGCCTCGGCGAGTTTTGTGATGTTACGCATAATCATATCGTAGGATCCCTTGCCGCCGGAGGTGAAACGCACTGTGTCGTGGGTATGGCGGTCGCCATCAAGCGTAATCTGGAACGTGGCTTTGTACCGTGCCAGATACTCCACCCGCGCGGGGTTGAGCAGAAAACCGTTGGTTGTGAAATGTACCCGCAGTTCAATGCCGCGCCTGCCGCACTCCACGGAGCAGAACTCTATAAGCGGCCGCACTACCCTGTCATAGCCAAGCAGCGGCTCCCCTCCGAAAAACGAAAGGCTCAGTTCCTTCATGCCCTTCATCTCTCCAAGCTTGTTTTCTACCAGGCGGAACAGGGCCTGAAGAGTGGCATTGTCCATCATCGGCATGCCGTCGTGCTGTTCGTAGCAGTACCAGCACCTGAAATTGCAGCCAAGCGTGGGGTTTACATGAAGCTGAAAGCAGCGGTCGTTGTCGGTTATGGAGTTCAGACGCTCGCGGAGCATGAGATTTTCATCCACTTCATTCTTCACAATAGCTCCTGCGGCAATCAGATTTTCACGCAGCTCCGGAATGACGGGTAACTGACGGGGATTCAGCTCCCCGCAGCGACGGACCACCATAAACTTGTCGGTAAACGAATTATAGACAATCCAATGGCCCTCGCTGACGGGAATAACTGACGTAAAAATACTAAGCTTGTACACCTTAGGGCTTTTCTGCATTACCTATCTGAGTCTGTCCGGGGGTTAAATCGCCGGGATTGGGCTTATTGCTATTTTTACATTCCATATTGTAACCGTGCTTGCAAGCCGACCCATAGTTTGTGCATTTGTTATTGTCGCCTTCACATGCATCTGCTGAGGAATTGCTACATCCGGGATTAATAGCAGCGCCTATGAGCGACTCGTCAGTACTTAGCACTACACTCTGCTGTGAATCGGTCAATTCCGAGTTCGCGAGTCCTTCAACAAATTTTTGAATTTTGCTTTTTTCCATTTTAGTGGTTTTTGATGGTTAATAAATAATTATAGTGAGGTGTAACCTCTGAATACATGTTGTGATGTGTGAAAACGCACTTCTGACGTTCCGGTACGCGAAAAGAAGAACTCCGTGAAACTTTCAGCATCGCTAAAAGCACCCACACAGATACCGGATTCGTCATATATCTCAAAAAGGTATATATCGTCTGGGGCAACTTCAGATATTTTCACTTCAGATTGAGTTATCGTACATGTGACATGACGTGACGGCATTCTATGTCTTCTGGCAGGATAATCCATATAACACGTGTCGTCTTCTATGTTAAGGTTAAAAATGACAGGGTCAGCATGCAGGGTGCTTGTGGCTAAAAAAATGGCCAGAATAACCAGTGCCTTGAAAATGGTTTTAGTCATATAATGTGATTTTATGGTGTGTGCAAAGATATATTCAATATAATATTACGATGCAAAAAACGAGTTTGAAAGTTGTTCGAAATTTGACCTTCGAACAATTTTCAAACTCATTTAGGAGATATAAATGGGCTTATAATGAACGGATTATCTCATCAAACGCTTCGGTTGACAGTTTTTGCTTGAAAAATCTCATACAGAGGTTTTTCCGCCGGTAAGAAATTGTTGCCTTAGACTTCCCTGACAGTATGGCCACCTGTGATGGAGTGAACCCACACTTTATTAACAGAGCCAGGTGAAATTCCGATGGACTGATGGCTCCACCCGCTAAAAGAAGGAGTCGATATTTAAATTCATTGGAATTGTCATTTACCAAGTTTTCAAGATCTGCCCATAAGTCACTCTGATCAGAGATAGCTTTCTCGTGTTTTATCCGGTCCTGAATCTGTCGGTAAATATCTGAACTGGATATATCCGTTAAAAAACTGTTTTTTAATTTTCCTAATTCCTGTAACTCCAAACACTCTTTCCTAAGGAGTTCGGCAACTTTTTCTTTTTCATATTTCTCTGAAATCTTAAGATGCCTTTCCAGAAGTTTATTCGATTCTGCCGAGTGGGAAGGATTATTATCTTTAAAATTGTTGTCGTCAAGAGTTTCTCGGACAGCTCTCAGACGATCAAGGGCTTCATTAAGTCGGATAAGTGAATTCTGATTGCGTTTTTTTAAATACAGGATTATTGCAGTAAGTAAGGTAATGAAGAATAAGAACAGATAAAGCCATGTCTGAAAATTATCACGACTTTTCTCCGCCCTCCGGCGCTGGCGTTCGTGGAGCTGATAATTATATAATGCGTTCTGCTGAACAGTGCTTTTTTCGCTGAATTTGTTGAGAAATTTTTCAATCTTGGTATCAAAGTCGTGAATATAATTAAAAAGCGAGTCTTCAGGCATGTTTCTTATCGTCTTAGATGAAAATAATATCCTGTAGGCCGTTCTGAAGTTATCTGAGTTTTTATTCGAGATTATTTCTCCGGCATACATCAGGGCTGTATCCTGATGACCGGTTTTATTATAAATTCTTGCTGCATGGGCAAGCGCCGTCGAACGGTCCAGAGGATGGATTTTGTCAGGGACATGCCTTATGAGAATCAGTGCTGAATCATAATCGTGAATATGATATTTTATCGTTGCGAGAAACATATTTTCCCTATGTACATCCTGCGGAGATATCCGTTCAGCTATCTTTTTTGCAATACGGAAGCCACGTTCGGCCTCGGTATAATTTTTAAGGTTAAGATTTGCTGCTGCCAATAAATCTGTGTCCAGCATCATATTAAGCGAATCGGTATTTATAGAATCCTGTTTAATGGACTTTTGAATATATGGAATAGCCTGTTCATATAAACATAAGTCACATAGTAGCTGACCGATTTGGCTTAGAGTGGAAGCGCGGAGGTTGCCTTCTTTGGAGTCAGGCGGCAGAAGGTCGAGGGCATCCTGAAAATAACGTATGGCCGAAGGGTAGTCACCGAGGTCGGAGTGGACTCGGCCACCGTAGTAGAGGGCCCATGGAAGCATCTGTTCTCTATTATGTGATGAATAATAGTCCATCACATCGAGAATCAGTGAGTCGGATGTGTGGCGGATGTAGGCTTTATCGCGTGCTTTGATTGTCAGAAAATCGAAGTAGTGGCGGTCAGCTTCTGACAGCATGGTAGCGTCCACGCTGTCAAGCAGGGTCATTGCCGAGTCGGGGTGCTCGTCGATTATGGTCTCGATCTGCTCAAGGCGCGAGCGCTCGGGCGAGGGCGCGCAGCCCGGAAGCAGCTGGATGGCAAGGACGGCAAGGAGGAGTATGGCGGGGTATAATGACGGTTTCAGTTTCATAAAGGGAATGTACTGTGCTGTAAAGGCCGGCTGGTTTCTGCAAAGATAGCAAAATCCCCCGACAACTGGGAGCGTCGGCCTCTGGCCGTCGACAGTTGAGAGCAAAGAAAGTGTTTAAGGGGGACGGCGAGGACGCCGACCCTCCCAGGCGCGGAGCGTCGGCCTCCGGCCGTCGACAGTTGAGAGCAAAGAAAGTGTTTTAGGGGGACGGCGAGGACGCCGACCCTCCCAGTCGTGGAGCGTCGGCCTCCGGCCGTCGACAGTTGAGAGCAAAGAAAGTGTTTTAGGGGGACGGCGAGGAGGCCGACCCTCCCAGTCGTGGAGCGTCGGCCTCCGGCCGTCGACAGTTGAGAGGCAAAGAAAGTGATTTAGGAGGACGGCGAGGACGCCTACCCTCCCAGGCACTTTGTAGGTGGAAAACGGAAGAAAACAGAACGGAAGGAAATGGAAAAAACTGTGAAAAAAGAGATGTTGATAAGTGTGTTGATAACGTTGAAAAGATTTCGGCTAACTTTCCATAACTTTATTTGGAAACAAGCGTTTGCCGCGCTATATAACAGCCACGGAGCAAAGTCCAAAAAAGTTAACCTTTACTTTCAGAGTGTTTTCAACTCGGTTTTCGACACTTTCAGGGCTGTGAAATGGGTAAAAGTTATTAACTTTGCATATTATTCACACCATGTTAATAACCATGCTAATTGCTTATAAGCCATAAATTTCAAGTGTTGATAACCTGAACATGAATGATGATGAGGGTTTAATAACTTAATATGCAAGAAATAGCACTAAAAGTTATTGCAGTTATCAACAGGCTATATTAGTGGTGATGGAAGATTTAAATTTTAAAATTTTATTCTAAACAATAATAATGATGAATGTGGATAAAGGCTATGTTGACGCTCCGGTTGAAAACGGCGTCGACCTGAAGAAGGAAATACAGAGGCTGAAGAAAGAGAAGGGAGCCGTCGTCATGGCCCACTATTATCAGAAAGGAGAAATCCAGGATCTGGCCGACTACATAGGCGACTCGCTGGCGCTGGCACGCATTGCCGCCCGATGCGACGCTCCTATCATAGTGATGTGTGGCGTGCACTTCATGGCCGAGACCGCCAAGATACTCTGCCCTGACAAAAAGGTGCTGTGCCCGGATGTCAATGCCGGCTGCTCGCTTGCCGACAGCTGCCCCGCTCCGGAGCTCGAGGAGTTTCTGAAGGATTATCCCGGATATACGGTGATAAGCTACGTGAACACCTCGGCGGCGGTGAAGGCTCTTACAGATATAGTGGTGACATCGGGCAACGCACGCAAGATAGTGGAGGCGCTGCCGGCCGACGAGAAAATTGTGTTCGGCCCCGACCGTAACCTCGGCGACTATATAAACTCCGTGACGGGACGGAATATGGTGCTGTGGAACGGAGCCTGCCATGTACACGAAAAATTCTCGCTCGAGAAGATTGAAGCGCTGAAGAAGGAACATCCCGGAGCGCCGCTGCTTGTGCATCCCGAGTGCAGCCGTCCGCTGCGCATGATAGCCGACAAACTCGGATCGACGGCCGTGCTGCTGGACTATGCCGGACAATCTCCCGCCAAGGAATTCATAGTGGCCACCGAAAGCGGCATTCTCCACGAGATGCGCCGCAAATATCCCGACAAGACATTCATTCCCGCGCCTCCGGATGACTCCACATGCGGCTGCAACGAATGCGCATATATGAAACTCAACACCCTCGAGAAGCTTTACAACACCCTGCGCTATGAACTGCCCGAGGTGAATGTGGCAGCTGAAATCATAGACAAGGCAAGACGCCCGATAGAGAGAATGCTCGAGATGTCAGAAAACAAGTGAAACCAACATTATAAATCAAGATATGGAATACAATCATAAAGATATAGAGAAGCGCTGGCAGAACTACTGGAAAGAAAACAATGTGTACACCACAGATATTGACCAGGCCAGACCGAAATACTATGTTCTCGACATGTTTCCCTACCCCTCGGGAGCCGGACTGCATGTAGGACACCCTCTGGGCTACATAGCCTCCGACATCTATTCGCGCTACAAACGCCTGCAGGGATTCAATGTGCTGCATCCGATGGGATTCGACGCCTACGGACTTCCCGCCGAACAGTATGCCATCCAGACCGGTCAGCACCCCGAGATTACCACTCAGAAAAATATAGCGCGCTATTGCGAGCAGCTCAACAAAATCGGTTTCTGTTACGACTGGAACCGCAGCATACGCACCTGCGATCCGGAATTTTACCGCTGGACACAGTGGGCGTTCATAAAGATGTTTGAAAGCTACTACGACCGCAGGCTCGACCGCGCGATGCCCATTGCCGACCTTGTGAAGCATTTTGAAGAAAAAGGAAGCGAGGGCGTCAATGCTGCCTGCGGCGAGGAACTGAACTTCACGGCCGATGAGTGGAAAGCCATGGACGAAAAGCAGAAGAGCGACACTCTGATGAACTACCGCATAGCCTATCTGGGCAACACGATGGTAAACTGGTGTCCGAAGCTCGGCACCGTGCTTGCCAACGATGAGGTGAGCGAGGGTGTGTCGATCCGCGGCGGTTATCCTGTGGAGCAGAAGCTCATGTATCAGTGGTGTCTGCGCGTGTCGGCCTACGCTCAGCGTCTGCTCGACGGCCTTGATACCATTGACTGGACCGATTCCCTGAAAGAGACCCAGCGCAACTGGATAGGACGGTCGGAGGGAGCGGAGATGCGTTTCCCCATCGATGGTTCCGACATAGAACTTGAAATTTTCACCACACGCGCCGATACGGTGTTTGGCGTAACATTCATGGTGCTCGCTCCCGAAAGCGAATATGTGGAGAAAGTCACCACTCCTGAACGCCGCGAGGATGTAAAGGTCTACATCGACAGCATAAAGAACAAGACGGAGCGCGAGCGAATGATTGACAAGAAGGTGAGCGGTGTGTTCACCGGCTCCTATGCCGTCAATCCGCTTACCGGCAAAAAAATTCCGGTATGGGTGAGCGATTACGTGCTCGCCGGGTACGGAACCGGCGCCATTATGGCCGTTCCGGCCCACGACAGCCGCGACTATGCTTTCGCACGCCATTTCAATCTGCCCGTCATACCTCTGATAGAGGGTGCTGACGTGAGCGAGCAGTCGTTTGACGCCAAGAGCGGACGCATGATGAACTCCAGCTCGGAGCTTCTCTCGCTCGACGGACTCGAAGTGAAAGATGCCATAGCCACAGCCAAGCGCTTCATCGAGGAAAAAGGGATAGGAAAGGTAAAGGTCAACTATCGTCTGCGCGACGCCATCTTCAGCCGTCAGCGCTACTGGGGCGAACCGTTCCCCGTATATTATAAGGACGGAGTGCCTCACGTTGTAGCCGAAAGCGAACTGCCGCTGCTGCTTCCTGAGGTTGACAAATATCTTCCCACCGAGACCGGCGAGCCTCCCCTGGGCCGTGCAAAGAACTGGGTGAATTCCGAGGGCTTCCCTCTGGAGCTGTGCACCATGCCCGGATTCGCCGGATCGTCGGCCTACTATTTGCGCTATATGGATCCCCATAACAGCGAGGCGCTCGTGGGCAAGGAGGCCGACAGCTACTGGCGTAACGTCGACCTTTACATAGGCGGTACCGAACATGCCACCGGTCACCTTATCTACAGCCGTTTCTGGAACAAATTCCTTTACGACCTGGGTTGCGTATGCGAACCTGAGCCCTTCAAGAAGCTTGTGAACCAGGGCATGATCCAGGGTCGCAGCAACTTCGTCTACAGAATAAAGGACACAAATACATTCGTAAGCTACAATCTGCGCGACCAGTATGATGTGACACCTATCCATGTGGACGTGAACATAGTCAACAACGATATTCTTGACATAGACGCCTTCCGCAACTGGCGTCCGGAATTCGCCACCGCCGAGTTTGTGCTCGAGGACGGCAAATATGTATGCGGCTACGCTGTTGAGAAGATGTCGAAGTCGATGTTCAACGTGGTGAATCCCGATGACATCGTGGAGCGCTACGGAGCCGACACTCTCCGTCTTTACGAGATGTTCCTCGGGCCGCTGGAGCAGAGCAAGCCCTGGGACACCAACGGCATCGACGGTGTGAACCGTTTCATAAAGAAACTCTGGGGCCTCTTCTATAAGGGTGACAACCTTCTTGTGGACGATTCCGAGCCTACACGTGACAATCTGAAGTCGATCCACAAGCTGATAAAGAAAGTGACTTCCGACATAGAGGGATTCTCGTTCAATACCTCCGTGGCCGCATTCATGATATGCGTCAACGAGCTTTCACAGCAGAAATGCCACAGCCGTGTGGTGCTCGAGCAGCTGCTTGTGCTTCTGGCTCCGTTTGCTCCGCACGTGGCCGAGGAACTCTGGCATGCCGTAGGCCACGACACGACAGTGTGCGATGCCGTGTGGCCGCAGTTCAACGAAGAGTACCTCAAGGAGGACAAGGTGAAATATGCCGTGTCGTTCAACGGCAAGGTAAGATTCACCATAGAAGTGGATGCCGACACACCTTCCGACGAGGTGGAGAAAACAGCGCTCTCGCACTCCCTGGCCGCACAGTGGCTCGAAGGAAAGAGCGTGAAGCGTGTGATAGTGGTTCCCCGCAAGATTGTGAACATTGTAGTGGCCTGAGAGATGGAAAAGCGCACTATAGTGTTTGCCACAAATAACGCCCATAAGCTCGGGGAGCTGCGCGGGATTGCCGGCGAAGAATGGAATATTATGTCGCTTGCCGAAATAGGCTGCCACGACGACATACCCGAAACCGCCGACACTCTCGAAGGCAATGCCCTGATAAAAGCACGGTGGGTGAAGGAACGATACGGTTACGACTGTTTTGCCGACGATACGGGTCTGATGGTCGATGCCCTCGACGGCGCTCCGGGCGTCTACTCGGCGCGTTATGCCGGGCCCGGCCATGATTCCGCAGCCAATATGAATCTCCTGCTTGAGCGCATGGCCGACAAGGATAACCGTAACGCGCACTTCTCGACCGTGATCGCTCTGGTGATGGGCGGCGAGGAGCATATATTCGAGGGGAGAGTGGACGGAACCATAGCCCGGGAGCCTTCGGGATGCGGAGGCTTCGGTTATGATCCCGTGTTCGTTCCCGAGAATAGCGGGCGCACATTCAGCGAGATGACGGCCGAGGAGAAAAACGCCATAAGCCACCGCGGCCGCGCCACCCGCAAACTCATGGAGTTTCTCGCGAGAAAGTGAGAGATATATGTCAGCTGCTGTTGCCGGTAAGCATATAATGAAGCTATGCGCCGCCGCAATCGCGGCGGCAATGGCCCTGTGCGGCTCTTTCCGGGCATCTGCCGCGGGAGGAGTGACAGGCAGCTGGAAAGTATATGAGGCATTTGCCACCCCTCCGCAGCAGGTGGTAGCCACGGACCGGATGGTGTATATCCTTTCGGGAGGATCTCTGTTCGGTTACGATACAGGGAAGGAAGAGACAGTGTCCTTTACCGCCACAAGCGGGCTTCACGGCCATGATATCTCCCGGATTTTTTATAATCCGTCGGAGAAGTGTCTTGCCGTATGCTATAAAAACGGCGGCATAGACCTGATGGCTTCTGACGGAAAGGTGAAGTATGTGCCTGATATAGCCGACTCGCAGCTTCCCGGACCTTTTACGTTCAATGATGCTGCATTCAGAGGCAAGGAGATGTTGCTGGCTACCGACTTCGGAATAGTGAAGGTTGACACCGCACGTGGCCGGGTGGTGAAATACGGCAATTACGGATGCAATGTGAGTGGAGTGGCGCTGATGGACGGCAATCTGTTTATGGCTGCAGGTGATACTCTGCGGGTCATTCCGGAAGACGGCCGTATAGACCGCCTTTCGTTCACCCGCGCGCTCATTCCGGTGGGCAACGCGAAACTGCGCTATGCCGGAGGGGATTCCCTGATGGTGATGGGCGACTGTCTGCGGATAGCCCGGATAAATCCTGACGCACTTGCCGCCGGTGAGCTGACAGCCGTTTCCTCCCCGGGAATAAAACAGTGGATTGCCGATGGCGAGGAACTGTTTTATTGCGATTCAGAGAGGCTGTATCGCTTCAATTCTGCTTCGGGTAGGGAAGACACCATGTGTATGCTGCCGGCGGAAATAAAGGGCGATATGCTTGGAATTCGGCCGTCGGATGATACCCTCTGGGCGCTTTCGAGTCACGGTCTTGCAGGCTACAGTGTGAATGATAATGGTACGGTAAGAATGGTGAAAGAGCGTTTCCGTCCGTCAGAGATGTCGGTGGACGAGGTATGCTATCTCACACCGTCGGCCGACGGCAAGCGTCTGTATGCCATAAACCATGGGCCGACATCTTTTCGTTTCGGCTTCCCTGAAGGTTACAACGGTTACGATATCCCCGGTAAAGCCGCCTGCATTGATATTGAAACCGACCGGATAAAGGATGTTACCCCATATCCCGTATATGCCGCTTGCGATATGACGGCCGGTCTGCAGCAATCCTACGGATCGTATCCGTTTGCCGTGACCTCTATAGCCGAGAATCCTGCTGATACTTCCATTGTGTTTATCGGCACGGGAAATGACGGACTGTATATGACCCGCTCGGGAAAGTTTGCGGGGCGATATACCTCGTCCAACTCTCCGCTGAAGCCCGTATGGGGATGGATAGTCTATTCCCTTGCATTTGACAAAGGTGGCAATCTGTGGGTGGTGAGCAATCACGACAACTATACCGACCAGGCCCTTATGGTGCTTCCTAAGGAAAAGACGTTTCTGGATCCGGAGGAGGTGAAAGTATCCGACTGGATTGTTCCCGCCGCCGAGGGTTATCTGGGTGATATGGACTCGAAGATTCTCGTGTGCCGCCGCTCACCTATGGTGTTTATCACCGATAAACTCAAATCGCAGATACTCCTTGCCTGTCACACCGCAGGAACGCCTGATGATATCACCGATGACCGTTTCAGGCTTTACGACTGCATAACCGACCAGGACGGGCGACTGCTTTCTGACTGTGTGGTAAGCGCCATAATGGAGGATACCGACGGTTCTGTGTGGCTCGGAACCCTTGAAAACGGTATTTACCGTATAGAAAATCCGGCCGCTGCCGTGGAAAAGGAGGTTACGGCAAGACATCTGAAAGTGCCGCGCGACGACGGCTCAGGTCTGGCCGACTATCTTCTGGCCGACGAGGTGATAAATGACATGAGTGTGGATGCTGCCAGGCGTAAATGGATAGCCACGGAAAACAGCGGCATTTATGTGGTGTCGGCCGACGGAAGCGCCGTGCTTGAGCATTTCACGCCCGACAATTCCCCGCTGCCTGCTATGGCGGCGAACTGCGTGTTTGCCGATCCGTCGGGACGCAATATTTATATAGGCACACCACGGGGACTGGTGCGTTTTGAATCGGACACGGCTCCGGACAGCGGTGAGCTTACGGAGTTGAAGATATATCCCAATCCGGTAAAGCCGGAGTCGCAGGGAATAGTGCATATCGACGGTCTTACCGACGGTGCTCTGGTGAAGATTGTGTCGGTATCGGGCGCGGTGGTGGCGCGCGGACGCGCCGAGGGAGGCACATTCGTGTGGAACATGGCTTCGCGCCGTCCTCCCGCCGGAGTGTATTATGTCATGGCCTCCACTGCGGGCGATGCGGCTTTGGGAAAAATAGTGGTGATAAATTGAGAGTCGGTTTCCTCCGGGAGCAGACTAAACCCGTTAATATAAATGTTTGTTTTAAGAATAAGCTCTAAATACTGAGAGATGGAAGAAACATTAGGATATAAAAACGAAGACGACAAATGCTATGGCGCTACCGGAATGGCAGTGGCGGTAGTGGTGTTTGACGGCGAGAGGTATCTCGCGGCCGTGGATCTGGATGCCGATCCGGGCTCTATGCTTGAAATGACAGATGATTTTTACTTCACCGGCTCGCCGGCTCTTTCGGCTAAATCGGTGTGGAACCGCATTCTTCAGAATTATAATCTTACACTGGCCATGTCGCTTGCCAATGTGATGTGCCGCTCGATAGTGCGCGACCGCAAGCCGCTTTCACCGGCCGTCAGGGAGCGTCTGCGCCGCCTCTCCATAGAGCAGGGCAACGAGAGCTGCTCGCTCGACGAGGATGAGTCAGGACGTCTGTTTGATAAAAACTACACTTATCTCACGCGTGTGTTCAACCACACCGGCATAGGGAGTGTGTGTCATGATTTCGCTGACACGCTGAAGCGCCGCCGCCGTCTCACGCGCCACGATATACTGGAGGAGCTCCGCGCCCTCGGCATGATGTAAGAGATGCCTGTCAGGAGGTGTGCAGGAATGATGTTCCTGCGGCCATTTCGCGCAGCACAATGGCGCTTTCGGGGCCCATGTTGAAGAGGAGGTCTACCGCGCTCAGATGCGGCAGAAAACCTAGTTCGGCGCTCCTTATCTGATAATACTTCACCACGGCCGCTTCCCGATCGTCGGCGGGGGCGGCTGTTTCTATGCCGTCATATTCCGTTACAGGATATTCTCCTATGCCCATAAGACGGCGCAGAAGCGCGTCAAGCTCCAGGTCAAGGTCGGTAAGGCGTCGGCCGGCGGCTGAGGAATTGATTATCGCCATGAAATCGTCTTCATAGAACTCATAGAAAGGCGTGCGCCCGTAGGCCGAGCGCATGGCGGTGATGTGAAGATTCCACCAGTGGTTATGGTCAGAGACGATTATGTCGTTCCACCGGGCGCCGGTTAGGCTCACGGGCTTCATAATAGGCACCGTGAGGGTAAGGGGGCCGCGTGTATCAGCAATCACGCAGCGGTGCGTGGCTTTCCGGCGCTTGTCGAAACGCCATCCGGTAGCGGTTACACCTCCTCCGGCGGCTACGATAGCCGCATAATAATCAACCGACCCGAGATAGCGCGGGGGGAGTACAAGCCTTCCGGCCGAGAAGTCAGAATCCGCCATTGGCATCCTTGAGTATGCGGTCCCAGCGTATCTTTCCGTTGAAAAGGCCCTTGTCCTTGTCAAACGACATGAGCACTCTCATGGGTTTGCCAACTATGTGGTCTTCGGGTACGAAACCCCAGTAGCGCGAATCGAGGGAGTTGTCGCGGTTATCGCCCATCATGAAATAGTAGTCCATCCGGAAGGTGTAGTAATCCTGCGGCTTTCCGTCGATGTATACTTTACCGTCCTCTCCCAGATAAGCGTCATGGTGGCCCTCATAGTTGCGAATGCAGCGGTTGTATATGTCCCATGTGGCAGGAGTGAGGCGTATTGCGGTGTTCTTTTTGGGAATCCACAGCTCGCCGTAGTCGGAGCGTGTCCAGTTTTTCGAGGCTTCTTCGGGGAAAAGCATCTCGCCCTGCGGTGCAGGCTGCTTCATGAGTTTGATGACCGCAGGTGATGCTTCCATCTTCTCTACCATTGCTGCCGTGAGTGGTGAGAGATAGATCGGCGGAACCGTTCCGTCGGGGTTAACCTTGAAGCCGAGGGCGCGGATGCCCGGAATTTCGGATTCGCTTACCGGCACCTCCACACGGTCGTCGACAGCGATACCGAATTCTTCCCACTGCTGCTCGGTGAGGTGTGACGGGGTCTGGTAATAGTAGGCAAACTGTGCGTCGGCAGGCATGGGCTGCTTCTCGCCGTTGATGTAGATCTCGCCGTTGACAATCTTTATGCGCTCGCCGGGAAGACCCACGGCACGCTTCACGTAGTTTTCGCGACGGTCGACCGGGCGGTATATCACTTCGCCGAACTGCTCCTTGTTCATGTTAATGGCGTTGCGACCAAACATTTTCACCAGAGTGTAATAGTCGGGATTCTGCACTTTCAGCGCCACGGTATCGCCGGCCGGGAAGTTGAACACCACGATATCGCCGGTCTTGACCTGGCCGAAACCTTTGAGGCGTTTGTAGTCCCACTGCGGGGAATCCAGATAGCTCTTGGTGTTGATTATGGGGAAAGTGTTCTGCACAAGAGGAAAATGCACGGGAGTCATGGGCACGCGTGGACCGTAGGCCATCTTGTTGACCATCAGGTAGTCGCCCACCAGCAGCGATTTTTCAAGCGACGAGGAGGGAATCTCGTAATTCTGTCCTATGAAAGTGAACACGAAATACACAAGAATCAGGGCGTAGATTATCGCGTCGACCCAGCTCATAACGGTGCGCACGGCGGCGTTCTTGCTGCGTTTCCACCATGTGAAGGGTATGTAGCCGGTGATGTAGATGTCAAACAGGAGCGGCAGGAAAATCAACACCCACCAGCTTCCGAGCCAAGCCACCCAGCCCACGAATATGGCGCTGACTACAAGGAACCGCACCCAGCGTGTTTTCTTAACTTTGCGCACCCGGGCCATGAAGTCGGCAAGCACCGGGGTATAATTGTTTTCTTTCATATTTTCTTAACGTGTGCTGTCGGCAAGAAGTTGTTTCATCAGCATGTCCATGGTCAGGAATCCTTTCTGTCCGGCTACCCATTCGGCGGCTATCACCGCACCGAGCGCGAAGCCCTCACGGCTTTTTGCCTCGTGAGTAATGGAAATGCTGTCAACGGGAGAATCCCAGGTGATGGTATGCGTTCCGGGAGTCTCGCCCAGGCGTATATGGTTCACAATCAGATTTCCCTCGCCGTCGGGGTTCTCGCTCCAGCGGTCTATGCGGCTGTTTGAGTCTATTATGCCTTCGGCAAGACTAATGGCGGTGCCGCTGGGATGGTCGAGCTTATGGATATGATGGGTTTCAGTAAGAAACGGCGTGTACTGCGGTAGTCCGTCCATTAGCCGGGCGAGATAGGTGTTCAGGGCGAAAAACAGGTTTACACCCAGGCTATAGTTGGAGCTCCAGAAGAAAGTTCCTCCGGCCTCGGGGGTGCAGAGATCTTTGATTTCGGGAATTCTGTCGGCCCAGCCGGTGCTTCCCGATACCACTTTCACTCCCTGGGCGAGAGCCTGGCGGCAATTATCCTCGGCAGCGGAGGGGGCGGTGAACTCGATTGCAACGTCGGCGCTGCGGAACTCGTCGCTGTCCATCTCGGCACGGTTATCGACGTCAATTATCTTCACTATCTCGTGGCCACGGCTGCGGGCTATCCGTTCAATGGTCTTGCCCATCTTGCCATAGCCTATCAATGCTATTTTCATTTTCATTCAATTGGTTTCGGCAAAATTACAGAAAATCCTCGGAATCATCAAAAAAGCCGCTTCCCCCTATAGTTCGAGACGCAGAACCACGCGGGAACGGCAGAAAAATGTGCTATCCGAGCTCCGGAGGAGCGGTTTCTGTAAAACCGTCTGCGTTAGCTGCCAGAATAGGTGTCTTCCGAGTAAATGCGGCGAGCCTGGGAATGGCGATGCCGCATAAACGCGCCAGCATGGGCATCCTGCGCCTCGTGCCATCCCATGCTTACGCAGCGGCGAGGCGCGCATTCATCCGAAGCTTGCCTCGCGAAGATGTAGATGAAGCCCTGCATTTCCGGCAGCTGACGCAGCCGGTTATACAGAAATCGCGCATCCTGCGCTTCACGCCTTGGATTATTTCACGTCGATGATAAGGATATAGACCTTCCGTGACTTCTCAGGTGTCGATAAGGATATCGACGCTCCACGATGACCAACCTGGGAGGGTCGGCGTCCCCGCCGTCCCGAAAACACTGGATTGCTCTGCTGTTCTTGCGTGGTTCTGCGTTTCTAAATATTAGAGGGACGGTGTGTGGTTGGCGGATTGGCTGATTTATTGTAACTTTGCAGGGCGTCAAGGCGCATAATGTTCAATGAAAAGCAATAAATAAAACACAACACGATATGTCAATAGATTCTATTATAGCAGAAGCTGTGGCAAAGGCCGTGAAGGAGCTTTACGGCGTGGAGGCAGATGCCGCCTCCATTCAGCCTCAGACCACCAAGAAGGAATTCGAAGGTAACCTCACTATTGTTGTTTTCCCGTGGGTGAAGGCCGCCCGTAAATCGCCCGAGGCTGTCGGAACCGAGATTGGCAACTGGCTTGTGGACAACGAGCCGGCTGTTGACCGTTTCAACGTGATAAAGGGATTCCTCAATATTGTCATAGAGCCTTCGTTCTGGTCGTCGGTACTTTCACATATCGCGTCCGACGAGAAGTGGGGCATAACCCCTGTGACCGACGCGTCGCCCCTGGCTATGGTGGAATACTCGTCGCCCAATACCAACAAACCCCTTCATCTGGGCCATCTCCGCAATATCCTGCTTGGCTACAGCCTCTCGCAGATACTGACAGCGTGCGGTAACCGCGTGGTCAAGACCAACATTGTCAACGACCGAGGCATCCATATATGCAAATCTATGCTCGCTTGGCAGAAGTGGGGCGAAGGCGCCACTCCGGAATCGGCCGGAAAGAAGGGCGACCATCTCATAGGCGACTACTATGTGCTCTTCGACAAGCATTACCGCGAGCAGGTGAAGGAACTTATGGAATCGGGTCTGAGCGAGGACGAGGCCAAAGCCCAGGCTCCTCTTATACTTGAGGCGCGCGAGATGCTCCGCAAGTGGGAGGCAAAGGATCCCGAAGTTCGCGGCCTCTGGCAGAAGATGAACGAATGGGTCTACGCCGGCTTCGACGCCACTTATCAGCGCATGGGCGTGGACTTCGACAAGATATATTACGAAAGCGACACCTATCTGGAAGGCAAAGAGTTGGTGCTCAAAGGTCTGGAAGAGGGTATAATGGAGCGTCACGACGATGGATCAGTGTGGGCCGACCTCACTGCCGACGGACTCGACAACAAGCTCCTGCTCCGTGCCGACGGAACTTCGGTGTATATGACGCAGGATATAGGCACCGCCAAACTGCGCTACCGCGACTATCCCATCGACAAGATGATCTACGTAGTAGGCAACGAGCAGAACTATCATTTCCAGGTGCTCTCCATCCTGCTTGACCGCCTCGGATTCAAGTGGGGAAAAGATCTTGTGCATTTTTCCTACGGCATGGTGAATCTGCCCAACGGCCGCATGAAGAGCCGCGAGGGTACGGTGGTTGACGCCGACGACCTCATGGCCGACATGGTGGCTGATGCCAAAAAGGTGATTGAGGAGCGCGGAGAGATTAAGAAGCTCGACGGCGCTACCCCCGAGGAGGTAGACACTATCGCCGAGACCGTGGGCATGGGAGCGCTCAAATACTTCCTGCTTAAGGTCGATCCCCGCAAGAACATGACCTTCAATCCCGAGGAATCCATAGATTTCAACGGCAACACGGGTCCTTTCATCCAGTACACCTACGCTCGAATCCGTTCGGTGCTCCGCAAGGCAGCCGAAAGCGGTGTGGCGACAGCCGATTATTCAGCCGTGAAGCCCGGCGAACGCGAGATAGCCCTGATACAGCGTCTGGCCGATTTCCCCTCGACCGTTTCCGAAGCAGGCCGTACCTACAGCCCGGCGCTTATCGCCAACTTTGCCTACGATCTGGTGAAAGAGTACAATCAGTTCTACCACGACTGCACCATTCTCGGCGAGCCCGATCCGGCCGTGCGGTCGCTGCGTCTGGCGCTTTCAGCCACCACCGCCCGCACTGTAAAGACCGCGCTGGGACTGCTCGGCATCAATGTGCCTGAAAGAATGTAACATTTGGCACTGTTTTTGTGTTATATAAATAATCAAACAATCTCCGGGGCGGAATTCCGCCCCAGCAATCATATCCATTTACTCTTATGAACTACAATGAAATGCCGCCGAGCTACAACGGCAACAACTATTATCAGCAGTCTGACGGCCGCGCACTCGACACACGTCTCTCCGCCATAATGAAGCGCGTATATGTGAAAATGTTCCTCGGTCTGCTCGTGACAGCCATTACGGCTTTATTCTGCATACAGTCACCCGCCGTGATACAGTTCTTCCAGCTCCATTCCTGGGTGATGTGGGTGCTGTTCGGTGTTGAGCTTGTGATAGTTATGAGCGTTTCCGGCGGTCTCAACCGCATGAATCCGGCTCTGGCCACGCTGCTGTTCTACGTATTCGCCGTGGTCAACGGTTTGATGCTCTTCCCGATATTCTTCATCTACACCGGCGCCTCCATAGCCAAGACATTCTTTATATGCTCCGGAGTTTTCGGAGCCATGAGCGTCTACGGCTATTTTACCTCGCAGGATCTCACCAAATGGGGCACATATCTGATAATGGCGCTTTTCGGCCTGATCATAGTGTCGATTGTCAACATCTTCCTGAAGAGCTCCACAATGGACTGGATCATATCAGGTTTCGGTGTGCTGATATTCATCGGACTCACCGCATGGGACACCCAGCAGATCAAGGCTATGGCTCTGCAGGCTCCGGCCGAGAGCGCAGGCCGTATCTCCACCTACGGTGCGCTGTCGCTCTATCTCGACTTCATCAACCTCTTCCTCTATCTGCTCCGTTTCTTCGGTTCGTCGAGAGACTGAGGCGTGCCAACGCTTTTCAACAGTCTGTTCATATAAAAACTTTCAGCCATGTTACGTAAAATGCTCCTGATGCTGGGCGCCCTTGTGGTGGCTATAGTTCTCGCGGTGTTCATCTGCGAGATAAATCCCGACGTCACATACACCTGGTATGCCGGTCTCTGGCAGGGATTGTTTTTCATTCCCAATTTCATTCTCTGGGTGTTCCGCGACGGATTGTTTGTGGCCGCACACTCCACGTTAGGCTACAAGGTGTGCTATGCGCTGATGGCGCTGATGAGCGTTGCATCGCTGGCAAGTTGTTTCTGGGCCCCGCGCTCGGTAAAAATCGAGCGTCAGCGTGAGGCTGCGGAGAAAGCTGAAGAGCAGGCTCGCATAAAGCGCGAGAGCGAACAGGAAAATCTTCCCCGTTAATATCATGCAGCGCGTACTTTTCCATGAAACCGTGTTCGGCCCGATCCATTCGCGCCGGCTCGGAACATCGCTGGGGGTGAATCTATCGCCAGTCGACGGCAAAGTGTGCTCGTTTGACTGTCTATACTGCGAGGCAGGCTTCAATGCCCAGGGGGCAGGCACCTCAGGGCTGCCGCCGCGTCAGTGTGTGCGCGAGGCGCTTGAAAGCAAGCTCCGCGCCATGAAGGAGGCAGGCGAGAATCTTGATGTGATAACCTTCTCGGGCAACGGAGAGCCGACGCTTCATCCCGAATTCTCAGGAATTGTGGATGACACAATAGCGCTTCGCGACGAGTATTTTCCCCGGGTGAAAATAAGTGTGCTCAGCAACGCCACCCGTCTGGGACTGCCCGATGTAGACGATGCTCTGCGTAAAGTCGACAACAATATTCTCAAACTGGATTCCGCCATAACATCCACCATGCGGCTGATTGACCGGCCGCTGTCGCCATCATACACTTCGGAGCAGGCAATAGAGAGAATAGCGGCTTTCACCTCCGAGTGTATTGTGCAGACAATGCTTCTAAGGGGCGAGCATGAAGGCCGGACTATCGACAACACCACACCCGAGGAGATAGCCGCTCTTACGGAAGCCTACGTGCGTATAGCGCCGCGAGAGGTGATGCTCTATTCCATTGACCGCAAGACTCCGGCTGAACGCCTGGAGAAGGTGTCGCGCGAGGAGCTTGAGACAATAGCGGCCGGTATGCGCGAGCGAGGAATCAACGTGCTTGTGAGCTGAAGTGCCATGATATTGCCTCCTCCGCTGCGTAAGGGCGATGTCATAGCCATTCTGTCGCCTTCAGGAGCCGCAGTAAGGGAAAATGTGGAGAAAGCCGCAGAGGCCATTCACAGCCGTGGCTACGAGCCCCGGATTATGCCTCATGCACTCGGGCGCCACGGCTCGTTCAGCGGAAGCGAGGAGGAACGCCTGAGCGATTTCACGGAAGCGTGGCACGACCCTTGCGTGAAGGCTCTGCTCTGTTCACGCGGCGGCTACGGCGCGGTGCATCTCCTTCCGGCTCTCGACCGGATGAGGCTGGAGGAAACCCCTAAATGGCTTATCGGATTCAGTGATATTTCGGCGCTGCATGCCCTGATGCAGCATCGCGGTATTGCATCGCTTCACGGTCCTCAGACGCGCCACCTTGCCCTTCATCCCGATGATACTGACCCATGCACGGCAGCCCTGTTCGGCGCGCTGGAGGGAACACCCCGGGCTATTGAATGGGGAAAGACCGAATCTGACATACCGGGAACGGCGCGTGGCACTCTCCGGGGTGGCAATCTTGCCGTGATTTCGGCCCTTATAGGCACGCAATTCAACCCCTTTGAGTCGGGTTCAATCCTTGTTCTTGAGGATATTGCAGAACCGATATATAAGGTGGAACGCACGCTCTGCCAGCTCCGGATGGCCGGGCTGCTCGATTCGCTCAACGGAATTGTGGTAGGACAGTTCACCGACTATCATCCTGATGTGAACCATGCTTCTATGGAGGCTATGATTGGTAAGGCGTTGTGCGGCCTCGACATTCCGGTGGCGTTCAACGCCCCGGTGGGCCATGTAGAGCGCAATATGCCCCTTATATTAGGCTCGGAGGGAATCCTGCATACCGATGCTTCAGGCTCGCGCCTTACGTTCTAATATCGGTTATAATTAAAGCTGGCCAAGCTCTACGCGTGTGGCCACACGCTCTATTATGGCGTCCTTACGGTCTTTCTGCGGCTTGTAGTCAACCTTGAGGTTCACGCCGAAAAGGCGGCCGAATGTCTGCCAGAATCCGGCACGGAACGAGCCGAGAAAGGCCTTGATGATATTGTAGCCGCTTTGGTCGGTCTCGCGCTTTATGAGCTTGCAGAGCATTGTGGCCTGTGAGCGTGTGAATTTCTTCAGCACGGGCTTGTATTGCTCAAAGATGGCCTTCTCCATATCCTTGAGATATTTCTCTCGCTCTTTCTGAGTGGGGAATGTCTCGATGTATTCGTAGGTTTCGAGAAGGGTGGCGCAGATTAGTTTGGCGTAGGGGAGAGTGCGCTTCACGTCGCGCACGGTGCGCCAGTAGAACTCTTCTTCTTTCTTGTTCTTGAATTTAAGCGGAGGATAGACCGTGACGTTGTTGAGCACGAGCATACGCACCTGCTCGCCGTCTATTTCGGTGTAATAGTAACCGCGCACACTGTTTATCCTGCCGTCGCCGGGATCTTCGAGCGTAGGCTGCTGGGCGGATGCCGTCAGGAAAAACAGCAGTAGGGCAAGCAGGATATATTTACGTTCAGGTTGCATAGAGAGTGTGCGTGTGTGGAAAGCAGGGAGGTGTATATATGTATATAACGCCTGAGGAGGCGGGAAGATTGTGTGGTCGCCGCTTACGTCAGTCTTTTCTGGCAACCGGAGGATAATCGATAGTGTAGTGCAGACCGCGCGATTCCTTGCGCTCCTTGGCCTGGCGCATTACCAGATAGGCCACATTGATGATGTTGCGCAGCTCGCAAATCTCGCGGGATGCCTTGGAGCATTTGAAGAGGCGCTCGGTCTCTTCGTAGAGTATGTCGAGGCGATTCCAGGCGCGGTCCAGGCGCAGATTGCTTCTCACGATGCCCACATAGGCGCTCATGATCTGGTTCACTTCCTTTATGCTCTGGGTTATGAGCACCATTTCCTCGGGATGGCGGGTGCCTTCATCGTTCCAGTCGGGCACGTCGTCGCGCAGCGAGATGCCGCTGATTTCGGCTAAGGCGTGTCGGGCGGCAGCGTCGGCGTAAACCACGGCTTCGATGAGCGAGTTGGATGCCAGGCGGTTGCCGCCGTGCAAACCGGTGCAGCTGCATTCACCCACGGCATAGAGTCGTTTTATCGATGACTCACCGTTGAGGTCAACCTTGATACCTCCGCAGAGATAGTGGGCGGCGGGAGCCACGGGGATGTAGTCCTTGGTGATGTCTATGCCCAGAGAGAGGCATTTGGCGTATATGTTGGGGAAGTGGCGGCGTGTTTCCTCGGGGTCTTTATGTGTAACGTCGAGATACACATGGTCCGATCCGGCAAGCTTCATTTCGGTGTCGATGGCGCGTGCCACTATGTCGCGGGGCGCGAGCGAGAGGCGGGGATCGTATTTATGCATGAACTCGCGTCCCTGAAGGTCGCGGAGCACGGCTCCATAGCCGCGCATCGCCTCGGTGATGAGGAACGAGGGGCGGTCGCCGGGATGGTACAGGGCTGTGGGATGGAACTGAATGAATTCCATATCCTTCACTGTGCCTTTGGCACGATAAACCATAGCTATGCCGTCGCCTGTGGCCACAAGCGGGTTGGTGGTGGTGGTGTAGACGGCGCCGGTGCCGCCGGTGGCCATGAGCGTTACTTTGGCCAGGAATTTGTCCACGCTGCCGCTTTCGGAGTCGAGAATATATGCGCCGTAGCAGGTGATGTCGGGGGTGCGGCGCGTAACTATTTTGCCCAGATGGTGCTGGGTGATGATTTCAATAGCGAAATGATGTTCGAAAATGTCGATGAAAGGATTTTCCTTTAACTTGGCTATAAGGCTTTCCTGGATTTCAAAGCCAGTATTGTCGGCATGATGAAGAATACGGAATTCCGAATGGCCTCCCTCGCGGTGCAGGTCGAAGCTGCCGTCAGAGCGCTTGTCGAAATTCACGCCCCATTCCACGAGCTGCCTTATCTGGGCCGGAGCTCCTTTCACCACCTTTTCCACGGCGGCGGGGTCGCTGAGATGGTCGCCTGCCACCATTGTGTCGGCAATATGTTTGTCGAAATCATCGACCAAAAGGTCGGTTACCGAAGCCACTCCTCCCTGAGCGAGAGCGGTATTAGCCTCTTCGAGAGTGGTTTTACAGATTATTGCCACGCGGTGCTTTTCCGAAGCAACCTTCAGGGCGAAACTCATTCCGGCGATGCCGGATCCTATCACGAGATAGTCGTATCTGTATGTCATTTCAGTGATTGGTTATAACGGCACCGCAAATTTAACCAAAAACGAAATACTTAGAGCTTGTTTAATAATATTTGTTGCTGGGAGAGGCCCTTATTTTTTGCCGGAGCGGGAAAGGAGCTCGTTGAAGAGGTCGATGTACCTGCGGGCGATTATGCGGCCTGAGAAGCGGCGGCGCACACTGTTGTGCAGAGCCTGGCGGTCAGGTTTCTGTGAGAGGGCCCATATTATGCCTGCGGCTATCTCCTTTATGTCGCCGAATGGTGCCAGGTAGCCGTCGACCTTGTGGGTGATGATGTCTGCCTGCCCACCGCGGTCGAAAGTCACCGGCAGGCATCCTGACGCCTGGCCCTCGATGAGGGTGCCCGGCAGAGTCTCATAGAGCGAGGTGCTCAGCACCACACTTGATGCGGCATAGAGTTCCTTGAGGGCTGTGGGGTCGGAGATGCGTCCGAACTCGTAATGAGGGAAGCGCAGGCGGTCGAAAGCCGAGGGGTCACGCACCTCTCCGAAAAAGAGGGCTATGCTGTTGCGTGAGGTCTCGGGATGGTTGTCGAAGAGATAGTTGAGGGCGTCTATTGCATAGTCGAGACCTTTGATTTTGTCGTCGAGACGGGCCGCACCCATCAGGATGATATGCTTGTCGGGGTTGAGGTCGAATTTGGTGAGTCGCACGGTCGTCTCAGTGGTGAAAGCGTCGATAGGGAAGGCGTTGGGAATCACCCTGACGTCCTGCGAGGCAAGCAGAGAGCTTCTTCGGCAGCGCTCGGCAAGCCAGTTGCTGACAGCCACGAACGTAATGGGCACACGTTTATACAGATCGGCTTTCTTCTTCCATACCTTGTGGGAGAGATCCTTGGGGTCGGAGGAATTCAGCAGCGGACAGCAGCCGCATTGCTGTTCGTAATGGCTGCATTCGTAGGCATGATGACATATTCCTGTAAGGCACCACATGTCGTGCATGGTCCATACAATCGGTTTGCCAGTCTGTCCCAGCTTTCTTATGCCAGAGAGCGACAGCAGTCCCTGATTGATCCATGAAAGCACCACCACATCGGCCTCCTTGACCCACGGATGCCTGTGGACAGGAAGTCCCTGGCTGGCCGTAGATACTTTGAACAGATTCGCGTAGGAGAGACCGTTGCGTGCCATTATTTCCAGCCTCTCGGCCATGAATCGCAATCCACGGTTGAAACGTGATGAAATCACGTCCACCTCGGGGCTCTGAGTGGTCTTGGTGTATACGAGCATTCTTGCGTCGACGCCTTCGCGCCTGAGGGCGTTCATCAGCCGGTAGGTGACGATGGAAGCTCCGCCAAGCAGGTCGCTGTGACAGACAAGAACCACTTTCAGTGGCGTCGGGGCAGGCAGTTTTGAATCGTTTTCTGTCATGATGCAGTATGGTTAAGCCGGAGGCCGGTAGCCGGATTATTTCTTGACTTCGTGAGCCGGTTTTTTGCTTTGTGAGAAGCTCTGTGGTGAAGGGGTGTTGACAATCTCTATCTCGTCAAGCGACAGCCGCGCGCAAAGATACTCGCGGAACTTGGTGAGTTGCTCGGACGAAAGCGGAGAGGAATAGTGCACAAGGGCCACATGGACGGTATCAGGCTTGTCGCCGGCAGTAGATGAGAATATGCTTTTGGAAATGGCTATGTCGCGTATCTGGGGCCACAGCACTTTAAGTTCGGGGGCTATCTTCGAGCCGAAGTCCTGCGAGCGGCGCACGTCGGCCACGATAGTCTGGAGCGAGTCGATGGTCTGCTGCTGTGTGGTGATAGTGGACTGTGCCATCTGGTATATGTCGCGTATGTTCTCGTTCTGTGCCGAGGGCTTTATTATGTTGCCGCCCTGGATAAATGAGAGCTGTGTGCCCTCGAGCCCGTAATACTGAAGACGTGAGGTGAGGGCAAGCTCCAGGGAATCGATGGGGAGAGGCTGGCCAATCAGGGCTATGGTTATCTTGCGGTCGTTGCCTTTCATTGTGGCTTTTTCGGAAAGCACCTGTGTGGCGGGAAATACGCATTCGTGTGCAACGAATTTCTGGGCCTGCATGTTGAATTTGTTCTGGCGCAGCATGTTGTAGGTAAGGTAGATGCTCGGGAGCATGGTGAGGATTGCGAGGGTGTAGACCCATGTGCGCACGCGGCGTGCACGCGCATCGTTGACAATGTTGGCGCCTTTGTAGCCCAGCAGCTTCACACCGATAAAAGTGGCGAACGCTATGTAGATGGAGTTGATTATGAATAGATAGAATGCACCGAAGAAGTAGGAGAGTTGCCAGGTGGCGAGACCGTAGCCGGCCGTGCACAGCGGCGGCATGAGGGCGGTGGCTATGGCCACACCCGGAATTACATTGCCTTTGTGGCGCGCGCCTATGGCTATGATTCCCGCACCGCCCCCGAAGAATCCTATCAAAACGTCGTAGATGGTGGGGGATGTGCGGGCCAGCAGTTCGCTGTGGCCTTCAGCCACCGGCGATATGAGGAAATAGATGGTCGATGCCAGCACTGAGAATCCGGCCGCTATCACAAGGTTGCGCAGGCAGCGCTTGAGAAGGTCGAAGTCGTGTATTCCCACTCCAAGGCCCAGTCCGATTATAGGCCCCATAAGCGGAGAGATGAGCATGGCGCCGATTATCACTGCGGTGGAATTGGTGTTCAGTCCCAGAGAGGCGATGAGAATGGCGAGTACGAGAATTATGATGTTGATGCCACGGAATGTCACGTCATCGCGAATGGACTTTTCAGCATCGGCCTGAGGAACGAGCTGTGCCGTAAGCGTGAAATAGTCAACAGCGAAATTCTTGAGTCTTGTGAGAATATTGTCCATTTAAGAGTTTTTGATTTTAACGGTCAGAGGGAGTAGTGGGTTCCGGCGCAGCTATTTGTTTCGGGATAATCTGTCCAGCGGCAGAAGTTGCGAGAGAGTCACGCCCTCTATTTTTATCGCGGCTCCTATATAGGTGGCAAGCAGAAGGGTGCGCAGCGGAATATTGATCCACTGTGACGGAAGGGTCACTGCGTTGGCGAAGAAATAGAGCGCCATGGCCAGAACGAAATAGAATCCCAGGCGTCCCACGCCATAGTCAATGGGATATTTCACCCGGCCTATGAGATAGCTGGCAACCATCATGGTGCCGTAGCATCCCAGTGCGGCCCATGCGCATCCCATATAGCCCATGTGGGGCACAAGAAGAATGTTGAGAAGGATAGTCATTGCCAGCCCAATGAGCGAGAACCACATGCCCCAGCGGGTCTGGTCAGTGAGTTTGTACCACAGCGAGAGGTTGAAGAACACTCCGAAGAAAAATTCGGCGATCATCACCACCGGCACCACTTTCAGTCCGCTGAAATAGCGGGGCGAGATGAAATAGCGCAGGAAGTCGAGATAGAACATCACGAAGAGGAATATGGCCATGGCGAAAATCACGAACCATTTCATGGCCATGGCATAGACGGCAAGCTTGTCGGTGCCTTTGCTGCGGTTCTGCGAGAAGATGAATGGCTCGTAGGCAAACCGGAAAGCCTGGATGAACATCACCATCACTATCGCAATCTTGTAGTTGGCGCCGTAGATGCCGAGCTGCTGCATGGCTGTGGCTTTGTCGGCCACGAGATATGGCAGCAGGATTTTATCGAGTGTCTGGTTCATGATTCCGGCCACTCCGAGCACCAGAAGTGGCGCTGAATAGGCAAGCATGCGTCGCAGCAGGGCTGCGTCGAAACGCCAGCGGAAACCTGTGAGCTCGGGCAGTAGCGTTACAAGGGTAATGGCCGAGGCAGCGAAGTTGCTCAGGAAAATGTAGCCTATGCCGTAGGCGGGGTCGAAAAACCAGCTGACGGTTTCGGGTGCCTGCGCGTAAAGCCAGGGGCAAATGAGGATGAAGAAGATGTTGAGGGTGATGTTTATGCCGATATTCAGGAGCTTCAGGGCGGCAAAGCGCAACGCCTTGTTGCTGTAGCGGAGGTAGGCGAAGGGGATGGCCGTGAAGGCGTCGAGAGCCACGGTAGCGGCCATGAGCCATGCGAACGACGGATGTCCCGGGCAGTGAAGCAGTCCGGTAACGGGGCCGAGAAACACCAGCACCAGTGCAAAGAAGGCAGATGAGCTTACGGCGAGAGAGATGAGCGATGTGGAGTAGACCACCGTGGGGTCGGCATCGGTTCCGTCCGGAGAGTCGCCGCGGGGATTGGCGAAGCGGAAGAAACCTGTCTCCATGCCGTAGGTGAAGATAATCAGAGCCAGTGCAGTGATGGAGTAGATGTAGGTTACCACTCCGTACTCCGCGGTGGAGAACATCACGGTGTAGAGCGGCACGAGACACCAGTTGATGAAGCGTCCCACAATGCTGCTCAGGCCATATATGGCCGTGTCCTTTGCCAGCGATTTTATCGAGCCCATTACATTATTTTGTTATCATGTCAGAACAGTGACCCCTGGTCGGAGCGGCGGTCAAGTCCCAGATGGGTGTAGGCCAGCTGGGTTACCTCGCGTCCGCGGGGCGTGCGCTTGAGGAATCCCTCTTTGATGAGGAACGGTTCGTAGACCTCTTCCACCGTCCCGGAATCCTCGCCGAGGGCGGTGGCAATTGTGCCGAGACCCACGGGACCGCCGTTGAATTTGGTGATAATGGTGGTGAGAAGCTTGTTGTCGATTTCGTCGAGTCCGTAGCGGTCGATATTCAGGGCCTCGAGGGCGAAGCACGCTATCTCGGGGTCGATATGGCCGTTTCCCTTCACCTGTGCGAAATCGCGCACGCGGCGCAGCAGGCGGTTGGCTATTCGGGGCGTGCCGCGGCTGCGCAGGGCTATCTCGTGAGCGGCCGCGCCGGTGCAGCGTACGCCCAGAAGCGAGGCCGAGCGGAGTATGATGCGCTCCAGCACCTCGTGGTCGTAGTATTCCAGATGGCAGTTTATGCCGAAGCGCGCGCGCAGAGGCGAGGTCAGAAGGCCGCTGCGGGTGGTGGCGCCAATGAGGGTGAAGGGAGAGAGGGAGAGCTGCACGGAGCGCGCTCCGGGTCCCTTGTCGATCATTATGTCGATACGGTAGTCCTCCATGGCGGAATAAAGATATTCCTCCACCACTGGACTGAGCCGGTGGATTTCGTCGATGAAGAGAACGTCGTTTTCTTCGAGCGAGGTGAGTATGCCGGCAAGGTCGCCGGGTTTATCGAGCACAGGGCCTGACGTAACCTTGAAACCCACGCCGAGTTCGTTGGCGATGATAGCGGAGAGGGTGGTTTTTCCCAGACCGGGAGGGCCGTGGAGCAGGAGATGGTCAAGGGCCTCGTGGCGCAGCCGGGCGGCGGCCACGAATACCTTGAGATTCTCCACAATCTTGTCCTGTCCCGCGAATGAGTCGAATTCCGAGGGGCGCAGGGCGCGTTCAAGCTCCTGCTCTCCGCGGGGGAGCGATGCCGCTCCGGCGTTGCGTATGTCGAAACTGTCTTCCATCGGCGGCTATGATTGTTCCTGGTGTTTTTTAGAATGTGGTGAAACTTCTGCGGGGAAATGACGGCGCACTGCGGCGGACACTACCTCGGGGGTGATTGGGGAGAAGCAGCGGTAATCGCCATAGCGGCAGGGCTTGTTGCCAAACACTGAGCAGGGGCGGCAATCAACCTGTGCCTGAATGATGTCGGACGGCTGCTGGCGCCATGCCGTGAATCCTGCGAAGGGATGGGTGGCGCCCCATACGCTTACAACAGGGCATCCTGCCACGGCTGCGAGATGTGCGTTGCCGGAGTCCATGGCCAGCATGCAGTCCAGAAACGCCATCAGTGTGAGCTCCACTTCGAATCCGAGCCTGCGTCCGGCGAGCGAGGTGACGCGGGGATAGCGTGAAGCCCAGCTTTCGAGAATCTCGCGCTCCTTTCCTCCGCCTCCGAAAAGGAAAATCCTGACCGAGGGGTCGGTGCATAGTAGCTCAACCACGCGCTCCATGTGCTCCGGCGGATAGACTTTGCCCTGGTGGGCAGCAAAAGGAGCTATTCCGACCCATCGCTCTTCAGGCGCCTTTGGCGAGGTTACGGCGGTGAATAAAGCGGGGTCGGTTCCGGAGTCTTCCCATAGCGACCGGAAGGTGTCGGAAATCTCGAAGCCCAGGGATGCGAACACCCTGGCATATCGTTCGGCCGACGACGGCAGCGGAACGAGCTTGCGCGACTTGGGGTTGGTGAGACGGCGCTTGTCGGCACGGCCTTTGTCAATCACGGCGACCTTCACTCCGGCTGTTACTGCGGCAGTGAGACGCATGATACGTGTACGTATCACATTATGGAGGTCGGCCAGATGCGTTATTCCGTAGGTCCTTATCAGCTCTACGGTGAGTCTGGCCAGACCTACGGGGCCGGAGTATTCACCGCGTATGTCGGCCTCCACCACCGTCAGGTTGGGCGGCGGATTCAGAAACAGGGATTTCAGCGGACGCGCGGTCACCATCACGAATTTGGTGAGGGGATTGGCATGGCACACGCTGTAGACCACGGGAATGGCCATGGCCACGTCGCCCAGTGCCGAGAAGCGTGTGATGAGTACCGAACGGCGTCTGTTTATGTTATTTTTCTGTTTTGCTGGCATAAAGGACCGGATTGGTGGCCGGGTCGTTATACATTTTCATCTGGCGGTAGACCTTCATGTATTTACGTCCTGCCTCTATGTCTTCGAGCAGAGTGTCGATGGCCTGCGACAGGTCGGTGCGCTGCTCCAGGAGCACGTCGAGCTTGGCGGCGCAGCGGGCTTTGTGGGCGGCGTCGGCATCGGTGCGCTCGGTCTCGGCCTTCATGTGATAGATCTTGAGGGCGAGAATCGAGAGACGGTCGATAGCCCATGCGGGGCTTTCGGTATTGATTGTGGCGTCGGGCTGCGGGGTGATGCCGGCGTATTTGTCGCGGAAGAAGGTGTCGATTTCTTCCACCATGTCGGTGCGCACCTGGTTGGAGCGGTCGATACGGCGTTTCAGTTCGAGGGCCTCCACCGGGTCGATGGCGGGGTCGCGTATTATGTCCTCCATGTGCCACTGTATGGCGTCGACCATGTTTTTTGCAAAGAGAGTGTGCTCAATCGAGCCTTCGGGGTAGGGATTGGCTACGGGGGCGTCGATACAGTCGGTCACATGGTAGGCTTCAGTGGCCTGATTGAAGATGGTGTTACATTGCTTGGCGAAATCCATGGCTGAGATTGGTTTTAAGGGGTTATGAAAAGTTTATTTCTTGACAGGGCGGGGAGAGGTGTTGGGGTTGGAGTCGCGGTAACGGGCCAGCAGCTCGTAGACCTCCGAGAGGTTGATCTCGGCCGATTTGCGTCGGGCGGTGAGCACACGCTGGTTGGAGTTCTGGGTTCCGGTGCCTTTGGCGGCCCAGAGCAGCTCTACTATCTGGACGGCCTTTGGGTTTGTGGCGCGTCCCTGCACGGCGAAGTAGTCGGAAGAGGCTATTGCGTCGATGTCGCCGGAAACCATAGTGTCGAAGAACGCACGTCCGGCATCGGTGGTGAGGTCGGCGCGGCGCCACACGGCGTTGTTGTTGAAATATGCCAGGTCATTGCCCATTCCTTGGGCAGGCGCGGCTGCGGCAGCCGGTTCAGGAGTTGCGGCGGCCGGAACTGGTTGGGGCTCAAGCGCAGGCTCGGCGTCGGGGAAAGCCGCGGCGGAATCGGCGGTGAAGCTCGACTGGCTTACGGCGACGGGGTTCTGCTGGGTGCGGGTTATATACCAGGCGAGACCACCTATGGCAACAAGGAACAGGGCCAGAACCACTATGCGGCGGGTCCAGATTCGCGCGGTGCGCCGCGAGGGGGTGTTCTCTTCCGGTTCATCATCGGCTGTTGCCGGGCATTCCTCGGCTACCCGGATGTCGGGCGATTTGAGCGGGCGGCGTTCAGGCTCACGGGGCGCTTCGGCCGGTTCTTTTGTAATTGCCGGCGCCACGGGTTCGGAGCGCTGTGTCATATCCATGACCGGAGCGGCGGTGGTGTTTACCTCCACATTGTAGGTCTCAGGCTCGCTTCCCATGATACGGTGGGCGCGGAAGCCGTGGAAGCGGCCGGCCCGAAGCAGGCGGTATTCTGGGTCGTTTTTTTGAAATACCACATTGTTCTCGAATATGCGCCCGTCGCCGAAGTCGAGACGCAGCAGTGTGCCGCGGCGCTCAGGCATGAGGGTGATTTCAAGCGGCTGGTCGGAGGAAAGCATGTCGGGGGTGAGCTGCACGGTGACCGGGCGGAAGTTGGTGGCCGATACGGTTACTTCGGTCTTGTTGCCTTCGAGGTCGGTGCTGGCTATCATGAACGAATCGGCATCGCGCACGGCCGTGCGTCCGTTTACGAGCACGGTGTGGGAGGCGACAGGAACGCCGCTGTCGTTTGTCACGCTATAGGATACCTTGCGCTTGAATTCTATTCCGGCTTTCTCGGCCGTGCTTATCAGAAGGGCTGGCCCTGATATGCGGGCGAAGCGGCTTGTCATGCCCACATCCACGGTTTCAACGGCCGGAGAGAATCCCGGGCGCGTGTAGGTGACGGCGATTTTGTCAGTGCTTTCCACCGGATTCCTCGAAACTGTGACGCCCTCGGGGCATACGGCCCAGAGCGAGCGGCTGAGTTCGGAGGTGATGCGTGGAAGCGGAGATTCGGGATTGGCTATGGCGGTGGGCTGGAGTACCAGTACGGCGCCATATGGCGCATAGGCTTTCTGACACGGGAAGGTGAATATAGAGGCGAGGTCTGATCCCGACATGTATGTGGTCCAGGCCAGGGAACCGTCGGCGGCGAAGGGCGGACGGCGCTGGGGAGCGCGCTGGGAGCGGTCGGGGAATCCGGCTTTGGTCACCAAGCTGTATATCTCGGCTTCGGAAACTGAGGCACCGGAAGCCATGTGGGCGCGGAGGGCTGCAAGGAGGTTTACCACGGGGCGTCCTGCCACGAGTTCAGGTGAACCGTAGGCCACAGATGCCGCAACCGGCTGCACGGGATTGGCGAGGTTGAAATATGTGAAAATTATGCGGTCGGCATGGGAATGAAGCAGAAAACCTTCGGAAAGATTGAGGAAGTGTGATGGAATTCCGCGGGGAATCTGTATGTCGGAGGGCTCTCCCGAGCCAATGAACAGCTCGGTGAAAGCGCCTGATGAGTCGGGATATCGAAGAGAAATGCCTAAATAGGCGGGTAATTGGGTCATTTTTGAATTATATATAGATACTCAGACTACAAAAATAATAAAAAACAAGGTAAAACGCCACGGCGGAGAGATAAATCTGAGTTCTATGATTTTTATAGGTTTTATAAATCTTATAATTCTTATGGGGTAGGGGTATTAAAGGCAGTGGCCTGCCTGAAACTCAAATTTCAGGCAGGCCGCTGAGGGATTATCGGTATAATTCAGGTCAGTTGGCGGGAGTAACGTCGGTTACTTCTACTTCAAACACGAGGGTTGACATGGGAGGAATAGAACCGTCGGGGGTTCCGTTCATTCCGTAAGCGAGGTCGCCGGGGATGTAAAGGGTGTATTTGGAACCCTTGTTCATCATTTTCAGACCTTCGGAGAAGCCGCGGATCACACGGTTGAGGTTCATGGGCACGGGCTCTTTGCTTTCGTCGAATACAGTTCCGTCGATGAGCTTGCCGGTGTACACAACCATGATATTGTCGTTTTCAGTGGGCATGGCACCCTGGCCCTGCTTCTCAACTTTGTAGCTGAGGCCGTCGTCGGTGGTCTTTATAGAGCTGTCCTTGGCTTTGAGAGATTCGATATAAGCTTTGCCGGCTTTCTCGTTCTCTTCGGCTTTAGCCTGGGTTTCCTTCTGGGCTTTTTCCTGGTCGGCTCTCTGCTTCTCCATCATTTTGGCGCGGGCCTGGTTCATGAGGTTGCCGAGAAGCTCGTTGTTCTTTTCAACCTGCTCGTCGCTTACAGAGTCGGCCGAGAACGAAGCTGCGAACTGTTTGTAGAGAAGAGCGCGGTCAACCTCTACGCCAGCGCGCGACATGGACACGAGGTTCTGGTTGAGCTGGAGGGCAATCTGCATGCCGTAGAAATAGCCTACCTTGTTGGTATCGGCCATGAGCACTTCCTTGATGCCGCGGAGAAAATCATCTTTTGAGAACTTCTCCTTGTCGGGTGAAGGAATTGTTTCGATAGTCTTGAGGAAATAGTCGCCCTGTGCTGTACCGATTACGTAAGAAAGTGAGTCGGCATAGGTTTTCTGGTTTTCGAGCGAGCTTCCGCCTTTCTGCGAGCAGCTCGTCATTCCTGCTGCAACTGCCATTGCTACAGCTGCGCTTAAAATGATTTTTTTCATAAGAAGAATGATGTTGTATGTATTAGTGTTATTTTACGTTGAGAAGTTCCACATCGAATGCTATGGCCGAACCGGGAGGAATGACACCGCCGGCACCCTGGTCGCCATAGGCGAGGGCGGCGGGAATGTAGAGCCTGTAGCGGCCTCCGGGTTTCATCATCTGCAGTCCTTCAGCAAAACCTTTGACGGTGCGTCCTACCGTGAACGATGCCGGTTTGCATTCGGTGGTGGAGTCAAACACAGTGCCGTCAGGCAGTGTGCCGGTGTAGTAGACGTCAACTGTATCGTCGGCCGATGGAGGAACGCCTTCGCCTTCCGTCACCACTTCAAAGAGGAGTCCGGAAGGTGTCATTGTCACGCCGGGAAGCTTGGCTTTGGCCGACAGGAACTCCGAGCTTTCACGTGCGGTGCGCTGTGATGCCTCGCGTACCACGGTGGCTGCCATGTTGTCGAGATAAGCCTCGGCCGAAGTGCGGGTGAAGCCTGCGGTGTTTCCTTGAGCGGCCTGCTGTAAGGCCGAAGCAAATACCTCACGGTCGATTTTCAGACCGGTCTGCCGTTCCATCTGCGAGAGCTGTCGGGCCATCGCCATGCCTTCGGCTATTCCGCGCAGGCGCGAATCGGAGGCGAGGACCGCCAGCAGCGCATAGCGGCTACGTGGTTCGGCTATTCCGCGCAGGCGCGAATCGGAGGCCTTGGTGGCTTTCAGCGCTTCGGCGATTCCGGCCATATAGGCCGCGCTGTCGGCCGGGGCGTCGGAGCCATTGCGGTCGGAGATGAACTCGCTCCAGACGGTGGCGAGAGCCATCGCTGTTGAATCGACGGGTTCGGCCGCCTTTGCAGCGTGGCCGAACGCGGCCAGACACAAGAGGGCGTAAAGAAATCTACGCATATGTGGGTGGTGCGGTTGTTATTTCTTTATGACCTTGATAAGCTCCACATCGAAGATAAGGGTGGAGTTGGGGCCGATTACACCGCCGGCTCCGTTGGGGCCGTAAGCGAGATTCGAGGGGATAAACAGGCGCCATTTTGCTCCTTCTTTCATGAGCTGAAGAGCCTCTACCCATCCTGGGATTACCTGGGTAACACCGAAGGTGGCGGGAGCGCCACGCTCAACCGAGCTGTCGAACACAGTTCCGTCGATGAGTTTGCCGGTGTAATGTACTGTCACCTGGTCGCCGGGCTCGGGGCTGATACCTGTGCCTTCTTCCAGCACCTCATACTGCAGGCCGGTAACAGTGGTCTTCACGTTCTCGCGTGTCTTGTTTTCTTTGAGGAAAGCTTCGCCGGCCTCCTGGTTTACCTTGCCCATCTGGGCTGCGGCTTCCTGCTGACGGGCTTCCATTGCCTCGAAAAACTTACGTATTTCTTCTTTGGCTTCGTCGTAGGTCATTTTGGGTTTTGCTCCGTCAAACACAGCTGCAACGCCATCGGCGAAGTCTTTTACATCGATGGTCTCGATTCCGCTGCTTTTGAAATTGTTGCCCATGCTGAGCCCCAGGGCGTAGCTGATTCGGTCTAATTCTTTAGTTTCCATGTCGTTGTGTGGTTACTGAATATTTTCTGTTTATATCACATGGCTTTTAAGCCACAAAGGTAGACTAAATTAAACGGTTGTTTGCAAAAAATTAATGAAAAAAACTTAATCTCTTACGGTCTGGAGGCTGAGTATGCGTCTCTTGACATATTTCCGGATTTTGGATATTTCCGAATCTGATATGTTTCACGTTTATTTCCCATTTGTCTCTTTTCCGCAAATCATGCCATTTTCAAATGGTTTCATTCTTTTCATAGATGCTTCCTTATCACTGGTGCATTACCGCAAATACTTCCGCAGGCTTCAATCCTTATATGTGTTCCGCCGCAGCCGCCATATCATAATAACGGAGGAGATGGTTACCGCAACGCCTATATATATAATAACACCTATATATAATTAAGGTCTATATGAAGGGCCATCGGCAGGTTGCAGTCAGGGAGTGATAGAAGCGGATGCCTGGAGATGCTACTCATTTCAACAAATAAGAGCCCCGGATGGTTGAAAGATAAGTTGTAATATTTATTTGTTCATAATGTGATAAAAATGTAACTAAATCAACAAATTTTATAACTTTGAAAAACAGCATCATAGAATATGCTGTAACAATATCGTAATTAAATTAACGTACTTTAACCCTATATAAATTTGGAGATATCAAAACTTCGTACCTTTGTGGTGTAAACAGAAAACAGAGCGGCGCCGACCGCTTCAAAACAAAGAATCGTTTCACTACCCA
>LUJP01000019.1 GCA_001689535.1 Bacteroidales bacterium M5 | reverse complement strand
GCCGCCTAAAACTTGTTAGACAGCCTCATCTGGTTTTATGTGGAAAGAACCGGATTACTAAAGGGTTCCGTTTTCGGCAGCCTGAATCATCTGTGGGGAGGCTGTAATGTAAATCTCCACGCGACGGTTCTGAGCGCGTCCTTCGGGAGTGTCATTCGAAGCTACGTAATCGGCCATAGGAACACCCTGGGCTGTGATGCGAGATGCAGCTACACCGCTATGGATGAGATATGTTCTTACGGCATCTGCACGGCCGTTGGCAACCTTTTCATTGGCAGCATAAGAGCCTACGTTGTCGGTATATCCAAAAATCTGGACGTTGGTCTGCGGATTGTTGATGAGCGAGGACGCAAAGGTTGTGAGATCCTGCTTTGCGCTGTTGTCGAGCGAGGTTCCGTTAAATGGGAAAAGGATACCGCTGTTGAAAGTAACTTTGATTGCCTGAAAGCCATTCTGGTCTTTTACGGATTCAACTTCGGCTTTTTCGGCAAGCTGGGCCTCAAGTTCTTTTTTCTGCTTGTCCATCTTGTTGCCGATGAGAGTGCCGGCTCCGGCTCCGACAGCCGCGCCGATAGCTGCGCCGATACCCGCACCTTTACCGCCTCCTATAAGCGCTCCGATTCCTGCTCCAAGAGCTGTGCCGCCGCCACCGCCGATAAGGGCTCCTTTGCCGGTATTGGTCATTGTATTGCAACTTGACGAAGCCAGAAGCGATAGGGCCACTGCGCCGGTGAGTAAAATCTTGAATGTTTTCATTTCAATTTTGATTATGAAAGTAAATAATTAAGCGATTAAATAATCCTCTTATAGCTTAGAATGCAAAAATACGAAAATCGAGCTATATTTTAATACCGTAGTTAAATATAAGACAACAATAGTATGATAAATGTTTGTTGGAAATAATGAAATAATACTTAAATTTGTAACATAAAACATTTATGCACAAAAATGAATAAAGGAGGTATATTTCATCGTTTAGGACACTCAGGGAAGCCTACTCTGCCGTATCATATAGGAGCCGCGATTGCGGTGACCGCATGGGGTGCAGCCTTTATAAATACAAAGGTATTATTGAGCCACGGACTGAATCCGGTGGAGATATATGTTTATCGATTTATAATTGCATACTTATGCGTTCTCGTTCTTTGTCCGAAGCCTCTTTTCTGTCATAAGATAAGTGACGAGTTCAAGTTTCTGCTTTGCGGACTCTGTGGCGGTTCTCTTTACTTCATATCTGAAAATACGGCGGTGAATTATACGATGGTTTCCAATGTATCGCTAATTGTGGCTACGGCGCCGCTGCTCACCGCTATTATAATTGGTGTGATGTATAAAAGCGAACGTCCCACCAAGGGATTCATGACCGGATCGGCAATAGCTTTCCTTGGAGTGGCGTGCGTTATCTTCAACAGTAGTTTTGTGGTGAAGCTCAAACCCTTCGGTGATATGCTCGCGTTGCTGTCATCGGTATGCTGGGCGGTCTATTCGATAGTTCTCAGGCCGTTGAGCGCTACATACAGCGTGTGGTTCGTTACGCGCAAGACGTTCTTTTACGGACTTGTGACATCACTTCCTTTCCTTGCACTTGAGCCTCAGCTTGCGTCTTTAGAACAGCTGATGCAACCGGCTGTGTGGGGTAATCTGCTCTTTCTTGGACTTTTTGCCTCGTTGATAAGCTACCTTCTCTGGTCGCAGGCCGTGAAGGGCTTGGGGGTGATGACATCGGGAAATTATCTATATGTGAGCCCGATTGTCACTCTTCTGCTTTCAAAATTCTATCTCGGAGAGAATATATCGTGGATAGGCTATTCGGGATGTGCTCTGATAATTCTTGGCCTTGTGGCAAGCGAAAAGCTTGGCAGCCACAGAGGCGAGAGCAGCATGCGGCATTAATCGTGGGGGTCAAGGTAGACGGTGAGAGGAAATATCAACCGGGATTCTGCATATAGTCAAGCTCATCCAGAATCTGGCGTGCGGGAAGGCTGGTGAGAGGTTCACCCGTGGCGAGTTCGCGCTCGGCAAGTTGCCGGACCGTTGCTGCATCGGAGTAAATCTTATGCCACAGCAGTCTCATGGCAGCATACCGGCAAATCGGCGTGAGTTCAGGGTCGGAGGCCTTAATGGCGATATCGAGTGAAAATGGTGTATGACGCAGCAGCCGGTGACATAGAATGTCTACGGTTTCAGCCGCAGGGGACTGGTTAATCATTTCAAGGGCAGAATCGACAGTTATGTCTTCCGGACGAAGAAGCATCGGCGCAAGAAGCATGCTTTCACGTGTGGAACGGTTATTCCACAGCTGCCGGGCGAGTTCCGGGTCATGGCCGAATTCCGAGGCTATTTCCACAAGCTGAGGAAGAACGAGACCAAAGATTATATGATGAGGCGAACCGGCTTTACGGTAGGTGTCTGCTATAACGCCATTTCGCATTGCAAAAAAACGGCGTTTCACTTGCTGGAGTCTGGAAAAATCTGTCATAGTATAAAAAATCTATGCAAATTTAAGAAAAGAAATAATGTAAATACAACATTGCGAGGGCTCTTATCCGCAGGGTTGCAAAATTAATGTAAAGCACTTAACTTTGCATAAACAAAACAATGAGAATCAGCTGATGAAATCAATATTAGGCAAGATATTTACGGTGTGTGCTTTAGTAGGCACAATGGCCTTTAATTCCTGGGCCGACAATCTCAGCGACCTTCCTGTGACCAAGGTTGGGGGGCGCGACTGCTATTATTATGAAGTGCAGCCGAAAGAAACTGTGTATTCTCTTTGCCGACGGTTCGGTGTGAGCCGTGACGAGCTTTTGAAGCATAATCCGGATGCGGCCGACGGTCTGAAAGCGGGTCAAAGACTGTATTTTCCAGTAGACACAGAGAATTCTACCGAACGTCCAAGAACTTATGTGGTCGAAAAAAAGGAAACGGCTTATGGAATAAGTAAGAAATTCGGACTCACCACAGACGAATTCTATGCTCTCAATCCCGAGGCGGTCGATGGCCTGAAAGCGGGACAGACGGTAAAACTCAGCAAAGGAACAGATGTTCCTGTGGCCAGTGCGTCGGCAACGACAGCTCCTGAAAAGACTCGGTTAGCTCCTGGAATGCATGAAATTGCTCCTCATGAGACTCTTTATCAGATAGCACGAGACAACAATACTTCAGTTGCTGCCATTCTTGCCGCTAACCCAGGCCTTGATGAGCGTAATTACAAAGCCGGTCAGGTGATAAGCCTGGGCGAGTCGCAACAGCCTGTGAAAAATGAACCCTCTCAGCCAGCGTTTGCCGAAACGAGAACAGAAGAAGTAAAGAGCGTGCCGGAGAGCACGCCTGTGGTTGCAGACGTGAATACTGTAACATACAGGGTGCACGCCCATGATACATTTTATGGCATTGCCGGAAAATTCGGAATCACGGTAAGCGAACTTCAGAAAGTAAATCCCGGTGTGGATATGCTTCGGGAGGATATGATTATAAATGTCCCTGTAAAGACGCAGACTTCTTCGCTTGCTGAAAACGCTGCTACCGAGGCTTCACCTCAGGTTGCTGACGAAGGAAATTCAATAAATGCTGCCACCACAGGAAACAGCGATGACAATAGTGTTATTGATAATAAGAGCGTGAATATAGCCGTGGCGCTGCCGTTTATGCTTAATGAAGAAAACCGTTCCCGCCAGTCGCAGCTATATACCGAATTCTACAAGGGATTTCTGATTGCCGTGGATTCTCTGCGAAACATCGGGACACCGATTAATATTCAGACATACGATACCGAAGGAACTCTTGCAGGTGTCAACCGTATTCTGTCAAATCCTGAGCTCAAGAAGGCAAATCTGATAATAGCCCCCGACAATCAGGAGCATCTCTCTCTGTTCAGCAATTACGGAATGGTGAACGATATAGATATTCTGAACCTATTCGTGGTAAAGAGCACCGACTTCAATGACAACGCAAAAGTGCTCCAGGCAAATATTCCCCATGAAATGATGTATGGCAAGGCCATCGACTATCTGGTGAAGAAATTCGAAGGGTATGTACCCGTGATACTTACCCGAACCGACGGCCCGGTGGACAAAATAGAGTTTACCAAGAGCCTTGCAAGCGCGTTCAGAGGCGCAGGGCGCGAGGTGCTGGAAATCAGCTTCACCGGCAATCTCGGAGAAAAAGACTTTACAGACCTGGACCGAAGCAAAAAATATGCCTTCATACCTGTGACATCCAAACAGGCTGAGCTAAACCGAATGCTCCCGGCTATCGCGTCGTTTAAGGAACAGACAGGCGGAACGGGAGTGGTGGTCTGGGGCTATCCCGAGTGGACTACCTTCCGGGGAGAAACTCTTGACGGCATGCATAAGGTAGACGCTTACGTTTTCTCGCGTTTTTTCACTGCTCCTGACGATTATACCTCACGCAGCATCGATGATCAGTTCCTGCGCTGGTATGGGGCGAGAATGGCGCAGTATGTGCCACGCCAGGGATTGCTTGGGTTCGACACCGGCATGTATCTGATACCCGCTCTGAAAGCCAACGGAGGAGACTTCTCACGCTATACTCCTCAATATACCGGAGTGCAGAACGGATTCAGCTTTATACGGATGCCTCGCGGCGGTCTGGTGAACAACTGTCTATTTTTCCTGAATTACCGACCGGGAACACAGGCGGTGTCTAAAATAACATTGTAAGGAAATGCACAAAGGAATACTTAAGGCAATAACAGTCATTGCGCTGCTCATGTGCGCCACCACCATGACGGCACAGCGTAAATATGAGCCTCATTTCGCAATAGGCGGAAAGGGCGGCGTGACTTTCTCCCAAATGGCTTTTACGCCCGGCATTGAGCAGAAGATGGTGCAGGGTGTAATGGCAGGTGTGTCTTTCAGATATACCGAGGAAAAGTTCTTCGGCCTGATAGGTGAACTGACCGTGGAGCAACGCGGATGGAGCGAAAATTTTGAAGAAACAGATTTCAAGTATAGCCGAAAGCTTACCTATATACAGATGCCATTGCTTACCCACATTTATTTCGGAGGCGAAAAGGTTAAGGGGTTTGTGAATCTGGGTCCGGTGGTCGGCTATATGATCGGAGACAACATATCTTCAAATTTCAATTATGAAGATCCGGCGTCGGTGGATGGCTTTCCTTTGGAAAACCGACATGTGAACCAGATGAAGATGGAAATCAAGAATAAGGTGGATTATGGAATCACTGCCGGCCTGGGATGTGAGCTGAAGATTGGCCGAAAAAATTCCATTCTTATCGAGGGCCGATATTATTATGGTCTTGGAAATATATTTTCATCGAACAAACGCGATGAGTTTTCCGCATCACGCGGCACGTCTATAATAGCGAGCCTCGGATATTATTTCCATCTGAAATAAGGCAGAATTTACTCAGAAGCTTATATCGCCTCTGCAGTTCAGAACGTGGAAAGCGAGTTCCTGCAGCAGGTCGTGCTCGTTCTGGCGGCTTCCTATGCCCTTGCTGCGCGCGTCGAAGCGCCGCAGTTCCTGAATGATTTCTATGGAATGGTAAGCATTGTAGTTCTTCAGGGCCAGAAGATATCTGTCGAGTTGGCGGGGATACCGTATGCCGAGCGTTTCCATCAGTGACTGTTGTGATTTATCACGGGTAAACTGCACGGCGAGCAGATTGGAGAAAAAACTGAACAGGGCAGTGGATGTGAGTATCGCCGGATTGTTTTTAGGATTAGCCCTGAAGTAATTTATAATGGTATATGTTTTTTTAACATCGCGAGCTGCAATCGCGTCTATGAGTTCGAAATTATTGAATTCGCGGGAAATGCCCACATGCAGCTCAATAGCCTGCGGAGTAATCATGGCTCCTTTGCCAAGAATCATGGCGAGCTTCTTTACCTCATTGTAGACTTTCGAGAGATCGAGTCCGATGTGGTCGGCAAGCACGGCTGCCGTTTCAGGTTCGATATTGAGCCCCAGTTCTTTAGCCATGGCTGTGACTGCGGCTGGAAGGGCATTCTCGTAGATACGCTTTGACTCGAAAACCACGGCCTTTGACCCTCGGGCGGCAGCAAGGAGCTTGGCACCCTTGGCTTTCTGACCGCGGAAGCAGATTATGAGGACTGTAGACGGATTAGGATTCGCTACATATGGCCCGATTGCGTCAAGAACGTTGGCTCTCGCCGACTGAGCTTCCTTTAGAATCACTACAAGGCGATCGGCCATCATGGGGTAGCGGCGGCACGTCTGGGTGACAATGTCGGAGTCGCATTCCGGTCCGTAAAGCTGAAAAAGGTTGAAGTCTCTCTCCTCTTCAGGTACAAGGTTCTCGAACAGCTCGACAAGACGGTCGGTATAAAAACTTTCCTCGCCGTGGAGAATATACACGGGAGCCGTTTTACGCGACATGATGTCGGAACGAATCTGAGCGAAAGAAGGTGAGGGAGTAGCTGCCATGGAATAAATTTTTGTAAATTTACTCAATAATTGAACAACGGCAAAAAATAGTATGGACCGCAATAGTGAACATGCACAGTTTCCCCGGCTCAATCTGCCTCTGGCGGATGTGCGGCTGAAAAAAGAACCCGACGGGCAGACGAAAATTTACGACTGCTGTCGGGAGCGGTGGGTGGCTCTCACGCCCGAGGAATGGGTGAGGCAACATTTTGTAGCCATGCTGAAATCTACTTTGGACTATCCTGGGAGCAGGATAGGGAATGAGATAGGGCTACGGTTTAATGGAATGATTCGCAGGTGTGATACCGTGGTCTATGACCGATGCGCGCGTCCGGCGATGATAGTGGAGTATAAAGCTCCGTCGATTGCCATAAGCCAGAAGACTTTCGACCAGATAGCACGTTATAATATGGTGCTGGGAGTGAAATTTCTGATAGTGAGCAACGGTATGCAACACTACTGCTGCGAGATGATGCCTGATGGTGGATACCGGTTCAGGCGGGAACTTCCCCGATGGGAAGAAGTGGACGGAGTTCAGACGGTGTAATCCACGCAGGCACGCTGCATGAGATGGTCGCGGATAATGGCTACGGCGTTCTGATGGGCGGGATGGGCTGAGTAAACGGCCACATCTTCCATGGATTCAACGCATGCCGTGAGGCACATGTCCCATTTTTCTACGGGATTCTCGTTGATTCCTACCTCAATGGACTTCAGCTCAGGAATCACGTAAGGCAACTGAACGAGGGCCTCGCGAAATGAGGTCGAAAGGGCCATTCGTTCAGACGGTGAACCTGAGAACTGGAATGTCACAACATGTTTTACCATAAGAAATTGTATTTAGTTAATATTAAACCCCAACATCCGGAAGGTGGGATTTGTTTGGTTCAGAGATGAATGGTAGGGTCAGACGGCATACAATCTTTCGCGGGCAGCAGCCACTTTGGGATCGACGATATAGTCGTCGTATTCACACATTTTGTCGATGATACCGCCCGGAGTAAGCTCGATGATGCGGTTGCAAACGGTCTGTATGAATTCGTGGTCGTGGCTGGCGAGTAGAATGTTGCCTTTGAAGAGTCTCAGCGTATTGTTGAATGCCTGGATTGACTCAAGGTCGAGATGGTTGGTGGGAGAGTCGAGAATAAGAGTGTTGGCATCGCGAAGCATCATGCGGGCTATCATGCAGCGCATTTTCTCACCGCCGGAGAGCACTGAGGCTTTCTTCAGGACCTCTTCACCGGAGAAAAGCATCTTGCCGAGGAAGCCTTTGAGATATATCTCGCTGGAGTCGTCGCTGAACTGACACAGCCAGTCAACAAGGTTGAGATCGGTATTGAAGAACGCGGCATTGTCAAGAGGAAGATATGCCGGGGTGATGGTCTGTCCCCAGTCGTAGGAGCCGGCATCGGGTTTGCGGTTGCCGGAAATAATCTCGAAGAAGGCGGTCATTGCACGGGGGTCGCGGCTGAGAAATGCGATTTTATCGCCTTTCTCTACCTGAAAATTCACGTCGGAGAAGAGTGTCTTGCCTTCAACGGAAGCGCTCAGTCCGTGGACTTCGAGAATCTTGTTGCCCGGTTCGCGCGAGGGAGTAAAGATTATTCCGGGATAGCGGCGCTGAGAGGGCTGGATTTCCTCGATGTTGAGTTTTTCGAGCATCTTTTTGCGCGAGGTTGTCTGCTTTGATTTGGCAACGTTCGCGCTGAAGCGCTGAATGAATTCCAGAAGTTCCTTACGTTTCTCCTCGGCTTTCTTGTTCTGCTGCTGTTGCTGGCGCAGGGCAAGCTGAGAGGATTCATACCAGAAGCTGTAGTTACCGGCGAAGAGAGTCACCTTATTGTAGTCGATGTCGAGGGTATGGGTTGACACAGCGTCAAGGAAATGGCGGTCGTGGCTCACGACGAGAACAGTGGTCTCGCACTCCGAAAGGTAATTTTCAAGCCAGGAAACGGTGTCGAGGTCAAGGTCGTTGGTGGGCTCGTCGAGAAGGAGATTGTCGGGATTGCCGAAGAGGGCTTTGGCAAGAAGCACACGTACCTTGTCCTTCGCGGGCATATCTTTCATTAGCATGCCGTGCTTATCTTCCTTGATGCCGAGGCCTGAAAGGAGGGATGCGGCATCAGCCTCCGCATTCCAGCCTTCGAGTTCGGCAAACTTCTCTTCGAGTTCAGAGGCGCGGATGCCGTCGGCATCAGAGAAATC
>LUJP01000094.1 GCA_001689535.1 Bacteroidales bacterium M5 | reverse complement strand
AAATCGTTGCGCACCAAAATAGGCTATAATAAATTGAATTTCAATAATTTCAAAGTGCTCGTATGATTTTTTAGTGGACACTAATGAAATGAGCTACCTTATAAATGGACTGCCCTCCAAAAGTTTTCTATCAAACTATCGGAGGGCAGTCTATTTTTCATTCAGTCTCGCCGAATCACCTATTGGTGCGACCCTTAACCACAATGGTACGGTTAAGCACCGGAAGCGAGAGATTGTATTTCAATGCAAGAATACGTATCATGATAATCACCGCCATGCATGTTATCTGCTGCGCCATAGGTGTCGATCCCACAAGAATCATGACCCAATAAGCCAAAGCTCCCGCCAGACAGGCAGTGGCATATATATCCTTACGGAAAATAAGTGGTTCCTCGTTGATGAGGATGTCGCGCATCACTCCGCCGAAAGCACCGGTGATAATACCCATCACCGCAGCCACCCACATGGGATACCCAACAGCAAGCGATTTCTGGATACCGATCACGCAGAAAAGCGCCAGGCCTATACTGTCGAAAATGAACAGCATGCGGTCGCGGCTCACCAGAAAACTCTTGAAAAGAATCACCACCACGAGTGAAAGTGCCGTCACGGCAAGATACCACCATGTCTGCATCCAGAACACCGGAATGTCAAGCAACACATCGCGAAGCGTTCCTCCGCCTATGGCTGTGACCAGACCTACGGTATATGCGCCGAACCAGTCGAAATTCTTAGTGGCGGCAAGCCGCATTCCGGATATGGCAGCAGCGATAGTACCTATTACCTCGGTAATAAACAGGAAGGTTTCCTCCATGGCGAAAAGGAGAGATTATTTATTGGCACGCTTGCGCTCAAGTTCGTCAAGAATGATTTTACGCAGACGGATGTGGTGCGGTGTCACCTCCACGTACTCATCCTCCTTTATATACTCCAGAGCCTCCTCGAGCGAGAACACCACCGGAGGAACGATGCGGGCTTTATCGTCGGCACCGCTGGCACGCATATTGGTGAGTTTCTTTGACTTTGTCACATTCACCACGATATCGTTGTCCTTGGCATTCTCACCTACCACCTGACCGGCATATACCTCTTCCTGCGGGAAAATGAAGAAACGGCCGCGGTCCTGCAGCTTGTCGATGGCATAAGCGTAAGCCGTACCGGCCTCCATGGCTATGAGCGACCCATTGGTACGACGCTCGATATCCCCTTTCCAGGGCTGATATTCCAGGAATCGGTGAGACATCACAGCCTCTCCGGCAGATGCCGTGAGAAGATTGTTGCGAAGTCCGATGATACCGCGCGACGGGATGTTGAATTCAAGATGAACACGGTCGTTCTGAGTTGACATGGATGTGAGCTCGCCTTTTCTGCGGGTTACCATATCGATCATCTTGCTGGAGTATTCCTCCGGAACATTTATGGTCATCAGCTCTACGGGCTCGCATTTCACTCCGTCTATTTCCTTTACGATTACCTGGGGCTGACCCACCTGCAGTTCGTAGCCTTCGCGACGCATTGTCTCTATGAGCACGGAAAGATGGAGAACGCCGCGGCCAAACACCGTCCACAGGTCATCGCGCTGACCTTTAGTCACACGGAGCGCCAGGTTGCGGTCGAGTTCGCGGGTAAGGCGGTCGGCAATGTGGCGTGATGTCACGAATTTACCGTCACGGCCAAAGAAGGGACTGTCATTGATGGTGAAGGTCATGGACATGGTGGGCTCATCGATGGCTATGCGCGGCAAAGCTTCCGGCTGCTGGAAATCAGCTACCGTATCACCGATTTCAAAGCCGTCAATACCCACGAGAGCACATATATCACCGCTGCTGACTTCCTGAACCTTCTTGCGGCCCATGCCCTCAAACACATGTAATTCCTTTATACGCTGCTTCACTATGGAGCCGTCCTTCTTCATCAGGGCTATATCCTGTCCTTCGCGGAGGGTTCCGCGGTGCACGCGGCCTATGGCAATGCGTCCCACGTAATTTGAGAAATCGAGCGAAGTGATCAGCAGCTGAGCCGGGCCTTCGAGAGTGACAGGAGCCGGAATATGCTCTATAATGGTGTCGAGAACTGCCGTGATATCCTCGGCCGGTTTCTTCCAGTCAAGGCTCATCCAGCCCTGCTTGGCGGATCCATAGACGGTGGGAAAATCAAGCTGCTCCTCGGTAGCGTCCAGATTAAACATGAGGTCGAACACCATTTCCTGAACCTCGTCGGGACGACAGTTGGGTTTATCCACCTTATTTATTACAACTACAGGCTTAAGTCCCATCTGAATGGCCTTCTGAAGCACAAAACGTGTCTGAGGCATCGGGCCTTCGAAAGCATCCACAAGAAGCAGACATCCGTCGGCCATATTGAGCACACGCTCCACCTCTCCGCCGAAATCGGCGTGTCCGGGAGTATCGATAATATTTATTTTATAATCCTTATAGTTAATCGAGACATTCTTGGAAAGAATTGTTATTCCTCTTTCGCGCTCAAGGTCATTATTGTCAAGTATCAGTTCACCGGCGTTTTGATTTTCACGGAAAAGGTTGCCGGCCAATAACATCTTGTCAACCAAAGTGGTCTTGCCATGGTCCACATGGGCAATGATGGCAATGTTTCGAATGTTCTGCATATCCGTTTTCTAATTTTAGGGTGCAAAGTTAGTTGTTTTTTTCCAAAGTGTGAGTATAAAATCTTAACTTTGCAGACACTAACCTCAAAACAGGAAAATGAGCATTACAATCCTCGGCATAGAATCCTCGTGCGATGACACGTCGGCAGCTGTGATAAGAGACGGGCTGCTGCTCTCCAATGTAATAGCTTCACAGAGCGTTCACGAAGAATACGGCGGAGTTGTGCCTGAACTTGCATCAAGAGCGCATCAGCAGAATATAGTTCCGGTTGTTTCGGCCGCTCTCAAACGTGCCGGAGTCGACAAAAGCGAGCTTTCGGCCATAGCTTTCACGCGCGGCCCCGGCCTGCTGGTTTCGCTTCTCGTAGGAACCTCTTTCGCAAAAGGCATGTCGCTGGGACTCAGAATCCCGATAGTGGACGTGAACCATCTTCACGGACATGTGCTCTCACATTTCATCCGTCGGAATCCTGATGACGAAGTGCCTGAATATCCCTTTCTCACCCTTCTGATTTCAGGAGGCAACAGCCAGCTCATTATGGTGAAGAACTATAATGACATGGAGATTCTCGGCGCGACTATAGACGATGCCGCCGGCGAGGCTTTTGACAAGTGCGCCAAAGTGATGGGTCTGCCCTATCCCGGCGGCCCCCATATCGACCGTCTGGCTACTGAAGGAGATGCCATGCGCTTCAAATTCGCCAAGCCACATATCCCCGGACTGGACTATAGTTTTTCGGGACTTAAGACATCGTTCCTTTATACACTGCGCGACAACCTAAAGGAGAATCCCGATTTCATTGACGCTAACCGTGCGGATCTCGCGGCATCCCTGCAGCGCACAATAATAGAGATACTCATTGACAAGCTCAACAAGGCCGTGAAACAGACCGGAGTCAAAACTGTTGCGATAGGCGGAGGCGTGTCGGCCAACTCCGGAGTGAGAAACGCTGTTGCCGCTTATTGTGAAAAAAACGGCCTTAAGGCTTTCATACCCGAACGGGCATTTACCACCGATAATGCCGCAATGGTGGCAATAGTGGGATATTACAAATACCTTGACAAAATATTCTGCGGCTACGACGAAGTGCCGTTTGCCCGAGTTACGGTATAGTTTTTATGGAACAGAGACTTTCAATAATCGCCATTGGCGACGAGCTGCTTGTGGGTCAGGTAACAGACACCAACAGCCCCTTCATCGCCTCGACCGTCGAACCGGAAGGATGGAGCATAGAATCAGTGAGAGTGGTCCACGACAATGCCGAAGATATCCGTCGGGCAATAGAGCAAGCTTTCGAAAGAACGGACATCGTAATCACTACGGGAGGTCTCGGCCCGACTAAAGACGACATCACCAAACCCGTGCTGATGGAAATATTCGGAGGCGAGCCTGTGAAAAACGAGAGCGTGCTCGAGGCCGTCAGAGGAATAATGGAACGTCGCGGACTCCAGCTCAACGAGTCCACAGCAGCTCAGGCTATCGTCCCATCCTCCGCACACATATTTATAAATGAGGTGGGCACGGCCCCGATAATGTGGTTCGAGAAAAACGGGAAAACCCTCGTCTCTCTCCCCGGAGTTCCGTTTGAAATGCAAAGGATGTTTGCCCGGCATATTTTTCCGGCGATTCTTGAGAGATACAGCACTCACGAGGTCATAATACACCGCACGGTTCTCACCACTGATATAAGCGAATCGGATCTTTCAGAACGTCTGAGCGATTTTGAATCGGGACTGCCTGAAGGCTTCCATCTGGCCTATCTTCCCAACAACGGTTATCTGCGTCTACGTCTTGACGGACGCGGCACTGACGAAGAGAAAATCAGCCAAATTGCCGACGATCTACACTCCGAACTGAAAAAAAATTGCGGAAAGCATCTCCTTTATGACCGCGACCTTACACCAGCCGAGATTCTCCTGGAAATGCTCAAGGAAAAGCATCTCACATTCGCCACAGCCGAAAGCTGCACCGGCGGAAACATCTCCCATCTCGTGACCATGATTCCGGGAAGTTCCGAAGCCATGCTCGGAGGAATTGTAAGCTACAGCAACTCTGTGAAAGAAAACGTTCTCGGAGTCAATCCTGCCGACATCGCCACCCTCGGAGCGGTAAGCGAGCCTGTAGCAGCACAGATGGCGGAAGGCGCGAGACGTGCCACCGGCGCCGACATTGCGGTATCTACCAGCGGAATCGCTGGTCCCGGCGGTGCTGTAAAGGGAAAACCAGTCGGAACTGTTTGCCTGGCTGTAGCCGATGCCACAGGCACCCAGACCTGGACAATGCATTTTCCCGGCGACCGCCAGAGAGTGATTTCACGCGCTTCAAACACTGCCCTTATCCTTGCCATAAGGAGATTGCACGCAGGCTCAGGAAAAGTGTAATCGCTTGCATGGTTTTCAAGAAAAACATAACTTTGCGATAACCCTGTAAAAATCCAGAAACGGACTATGACAACATCAGAAAGAATACGTCTGACTTTCATCGTCGCATTATGGCTCGTATTGTGCTGGCTTGTGGTTACCACACGGCCGTTCACGGCGTGGGTGGCTTTTGTAATCGTGGCATCCGGAATCATAGTTTTCGTTCCTCTCTATAAGAAATACCGTAAGAATAAGAAATGACGGCTACACTACAAGCTCCTCCCGACCGCTCTATCACCCCTCTTGACCCGAGGAGATTCCCGCTACTGTCAGCCATAGATTCTCCGGCCGACTTGCGGAAGCTCAATGAAGATACACTGCCACGCGTATGCACCGAAATACGCGATTTTCTCATAAACTCCCTGTCTACCAATCCCGGGCACTTCGCCTCTTCAATGGGTGCAGTAGAACTTACCGTGGCCCTTCATTATGTGTTCAACACCCCTTATGACCGTATAGTATGGGATGTAGGACATCAGGCATACGGCCATAAACTCCTCACAGGAAGGGCATCACGATTCCACACTAACCGAAAACTCGGCGGCCTGTGCGGTTTCCCCTCTCCCGCCGAGAGCGAATATGATACTTTTTCGGCCGGACATGCATCCAATTCCATTTCGGCTGCACTCGGAATGGCGGTGGCAGCCTCGCTCAAACGCGACGAGCCCCGTCGAAACGTAGTGGCTGTTATAGGCGACGCCTCCATAAGCGGCGGACTGGCTTTCGAGGGTATCAATAATGCCGCCAATTCACGGAACAACCTGCTGATTATCCTCAATGACAACGATATGTCCATCGACTCCAATGTAGGGTCGCTCAACACATATCTTGCCCATCTGAACACATCGCGCGCATACAATAATTTCAGACTAAAGACTTATAATTTCCTGCGTAAAATCAGGTTTATATCGGAAAAGAACAGGGGCAGCATTCTCCGCTTCAACAACAGTCTGAAATCGCTTCTGACCCGCCAGCAGAACATATTCGAGGGTCTGAACATACGCTATTTCGGACCGTTTGACGGCCACGACCTTCCCCGCCTGATAAAAGTGCTTGAGGAAATAAAAAATATGGAGGGCCCGAGAATATTGCATCTGCGCACTGTAAAAGGCAAAGGCTACCAGCCCGCGGAACTCAATCCGGCCCAGTGGCACGCACCCGGCAAGTTTAATCCGTCCAACGGAGAAAGAATGCCCGACAATTCCGAGAAGCCAAAATATCAGGATATCTTCGGTGATACCCTCGTGGAACTCGCCACGGCAAATCCCAGAATTGTGGGCATAACAGCAGCAATGCTTTCCGGCACGTCCGTAAGCAAAATGCAGAAAGCGTTCCCCGACCGGACTTTTGACGTAGGTATTTCCGAGGAACACGCCGTGACATTTGCCGGAGGGCTGGCCAAGGACGGAATGAGACCTTTTGTGGCTATATATTCCTCCTTCCTGCAACGAGCCGTCGACCAGATAATACACGATGTCGCTCTTCCCGAGCTTCCGGTGGTGTTCGCCATTGACCGCGCCGGAATAGTAGGAGAAGACGGAGCAACCCATCACGGCCTCTACGATTTGGCTTATCTGAGCGAAATACCCGGAATGACCGTTACTGCTCCAGCTGACGCCGAAACCCTTCGTGACCTCATGTATACGGCACAATTGCCGCGGCAGGAAGGTCCGGTGGCTATACGCTATCCCCGCGGACACTGCGACACATCCGACTGGCGTACGCCCATGAAGGCCCTGGAAATAGGCAAAGGCCGCCAACTTAACGACGGCCATCAGGTGACGGTGCTCTCTTTAGGTACAATCTGCTCTGAAGTGAAGAAAGCCATAAAGCGTGCGGAAAACGAAGGTTATTCCGTAGCCCATTATGACATGATATTTCTCAAGCCCATCGACAAAGATATTCTCGAAGATGTGGCAAAATCAGGGACTCCCATCATCACAGTGGAAGACGCATCTGTGAAAGGAGGCCTTGGAAGCGCCGTGGTGGAATGGCTCGCAGAAAGAGGAATCAAGAGAGACGTGCGCCGAATAGGCATTCCCGATAACTTTGTGCCCCACGGTTCCGTAGCCGAGCTAATGCACCTATGCGGCATAGATTCGGAAGCCATATACTCAGCCATAGTCAACTCCATAAATCCTAACGCGCTATGAAAATAGTGATTGCCGGAGCCGGAGAAGTGGGCTCTCACCTCGCCCGACTTCTATCCCGAGAGAATCAGGATATCATTCTGGTTGACCAGAATGATGAAAAGCTGGCTCTTCTCGACTCCACATGCAACATTCTCACTCAGACGGGTTCGCCGACATCCATGACCATGCTTAAAACGGCGAAGGTGCCGCAATGCGATCTCTTCGTGGGCGTCACGCCCTATGAGACCACAAACATACTCTCCTGCAGCATGGCGAAATCACTGGGAGCAAAAAAAACCATGGCCCGTATCGACAATTACGAGTTCATGGAACCGTCCAATCTGGAATTTTTCGGCCAGATAGGAATTGACTCGATGGTCTATCCGGAATATCTTGCCGCCATTGAAATTCTGAAAGCCCTTGAATGCAACTGGATGAGAAACTGGGTTGAGCTTCATGACGGAAAGCTTATTGTGGCCGGCGTGAAGATTCGCGCAGGCGCTCCGCTTGCAGGAAAACATCTGCGGGAACTGTCTGAAATGGAACACTTCTTCCACGTAGCAGCTATAAAGCGCAACCATGAGACCATTATTCCCCGAGGTGACGACAGCGTGCTTACAAATGATATAATCTATATCACCACAACCCCCGATCACATAGAGGAACTGCGGAAGATCTGCGGCAAGAAAAAGGTTGACATACATAATGTTCTGATAATGGGTGGCAGCCGTATAGCCGTAAGACTCATAAACATGGCCCCGGAACGGTATCGGTTTAAAATAATAGACATAAACCGGGAACGCTGCGAGGAACTCACCCAAAAATGTCCCGGCTGCAAGATTATCCATGGCGACGCACGCGATACTGATACCCTGCAGGAAGAGGGCATCGAAGCGATGGATGCCTTCATAGCCCTGACCGGAAGCTCGGAAACAAATATTCTCACCTCACTGACCGCCAAGGAATACGGTGTAAGAAAAACCGTGGCAGAAGTTGAAGATATCCAGTTTATATCGGAAGCTGAAAACCTGAACATAGGAACTATAATCAACAAAAAGCTTCTTGCATCAGGAAAAATCTTCCAGATGCTGCTTGACGCCGATTCCGAGTCGTCCAAATTCATGGCTATGGCTGATGCGGATGTGGCGGAAGTCGAGGTAAAACCCGATTCAAAAATCACCAAGGGCGCGGTAAAAGACATGAAACTGAGCCACGACCTCACCCTTGCCGGCCTGATAAGGAACGGCAATGTGATGCTCGTAAATGGAAATACACGGTTTGAGGCCGGCGATCATGTGGTGGTATTCTGTCTGGCCGGAGCGATTCACAAAGTAGAAAAACTCTTCTCCTGAACCCACTGAAACTCCTATTCGGCAATGATAGAAAGATCAAGACGACGACACATCAACATCCAGATGATACTGCGCGTGATGGGCTGGCTTCTTATGATAGAAGCTGCATTTATGCTTGTGCCGCTTGTCACGGGTCTGATATACGACGAGATGAAAGACGTTAAAGTCTTCGGCCTCACCTCAGTGATTACATTCGGGTGCGGTGTACTGCTTACATTCGGCCTTCATCCCCGAGACACCAGAATGGGACGACACGAAGGCTTCCTGCTCACCACTCTGATATGGATTCTTTTCTCGGCATTCGGAATGATTCCTTTCATACTGTGTGACAGGCCCGTATCACTGACAAACGCGTTTTTCGAGGCGATGTCGGGTTTCACCACCACCGGCTGCTCCATCTTTTCATCAATCGACACATATTCTCATTCAATCAAAATGTGGCGCGGACTGATGAACTGGATAGGAGGCATGGGAATCATACTTTTCACCCTCGCCGTATTACCAATGCTCAACCATTCGGGTGGAATGCAGATGTTCAATGCCGAGGTGACTGGCATCACACACGACAAACTCCGCCCCCGGGTGAGTCAGACGGCCAAAAGCCTTTGGACTATTTATATTGTCTTGACAGTATTAATAATAGCGTTCCTATGGATTGGCCCTATGGATCTGTTTGACAGTATCTGCTATGGATTCTCCACAATCTCCACAGGAGGCTTCGCCCCTCATGACGAATCCGTGGCCTATTTCCGTTCGGATTATATTTCAGTGGTGATAATGGTGTTCATGTTTCTCGGAGGAACGAGCTTCGGACTCATGTATAAGGCTATCCACGGCAACTGGAATGCCTTATGGAAAAACGACGTTTTCCGTGCATACATCATCATTATACTGATGTTTCTGGTAGTATTCGATATTTATATAATATACACAGGAGACTATAAAGGAATCTCATCCATCACCATTCAGCCGTTATTCCACATAATCTCAACCATTACATCGACAGGTCTTGGAGTTTTTAACTTTGAGGAATGGGGAGCGTTTATACTTTCTCTTCTTTTCATTCTCATGTTTTTCGGAGCATGTGCGGGCTCTACCAGCGGCGGCGCCAAGATAGACAGAATGCTGTTGCTGATAAAATATACCGGTAACGAGCTATATCGCTGTATACATCCCTCGGCAGTAACATCAGTGCACATCAACGGACGTGTGATGCCTCAGCCGGTTGTCGCCAAAGTAATAGCATTTCTTTGCATCTACGTGATGCTGATGGCCTTCGGAGGCATCTTGCTCACCGCAGTAGGCCTTCCGCTGGTTGATGCGTTTTTCTCGTCGTTTTCCTGTGTGAGCAATATCGGATTCGGCGTAGGAGTGACCGGCTCGCAAGGAAGCTTCGAACTCATACCTGACTTAGGCAAATGGATCCTGTCATTGCTCATGCTCATAGGGCGTCTGGAACTATTCACTGTACTTATCCTTTTCAACTCTGAATTCTGGCGAAAATAGACCACTCTCTGATTCACGTATCTGAGACTATAAAATGGGGTAACTTTATACTTCCTGACTCATAGCGGGGCTATGGGTTAACAAAAATTGTAACAGAGGCAGTGAGGCCAATTCGGGAAAAATTAGTATATTTGCACATTGAACTAACAATCAGAATTAGAACCCATTTGCGATGGAGCGCAAAAAAGTACTCTTCATTTCCCAGGAAATCACCCCTTACGTTCCAACTTCCGACCTTTCCTCCCTTGGCCGCGCACTGCCCCAGGGAATTCAGGAAAAAGGATTTGAGGTAAGAACGTTTATGCCCAAATACGGATGTATCAACGAACGCCGCAATCAGCTTCATGAAGTTATCCGTCTGTCGGGACTTAATGTTATCATAGACGACACAGACCATCCTCTGATAATTAAAGTGGCAAGCCTGCAGTCTGCACGCACACAGGTATATTTCATTGACAACGATGATTACTTCCACTACACAACGGAAAAGGTCCTTGAAACCGAAAGCTCTCCGTCAGACAACGACGAGCGCGCGATGTTCTTTGTGAAAGGAACTATCGAGACGGTAAAAAAACTTCGTTGGGAGCCTGCGATCATACATTGTGTGGGATGGATATCGGCCCTGGCGCCATTATATCTCAAACGTCTGTATTCCGACGATCCCACGTTCAGTGGTTCTAAAATAGTTTATGCCATCAGGTCGGAAGGCTTCGAGGGTCAGCTTGACGCAAGATTCAAGGAAAAGCTCAAGATGTGTGATATTGCCGAGGAGGATCTCACGACACTGGGAGAGGCCGCCGACGTCAATGACCTCCATAAACTCGCCATTGATTTTTCCGACGGCATTATCCTTTCCTCCGAAAATATCGCTCCGGAGGTAATAGAATATGCCAAAGCTTCCGGAAAACCGATACTTGGCTATTCAGAGCACAGTGAGGAAGGATTTTTTGACTCCTACGCTGATTTTTACAATGAATTATTGAAGTAAAAAGAATCCAATGAATTTTACCCGCATATTCGCCGCAGCCTTCGGCTGCGCGATAATATTATCAGCCTGCGATGACGACAAGTCAACCACAGTAGGCTCATCACTGGTAACTTCGCCGGTGAAAATCGTGGTCGATTCCACTTTCCAGCTCACAGGCCACTCCATACGCAATCAGGACATACAGTCGCGCACTATCCAGCAATTGCTTGGTGTTATAGATGCCAAGGAATACGGAAAGTTCAGCTCTGAAATCGTAACCCAGTTCATGCCAGCCCTCACATTTGATACCACAGGCATAAAACGTGATTACATCGACTCGATAAAGCTGGTGTTCTTCATGGAGAACGGCAACTTCACGGGCGATTCCCTGGTTCCGATGGGTATGAAAATCTACCCCCTCACCAAACAGCTGGAAGCCCCGATCTACAGCAATTTCGATCCCACCGGATATTACGATCCATCAAACTGCTGGACTCCGTCATCCGCTATATATACTGCAAGTGCCCTTCATTCCGATTCGCTCAACAGTATGTCTTATCGAATAATCGAGGCAAAACTTCCCAAGTCTTTCGCCCTCGAAATCTTCGACCGTTACCTGACCCATCCGGAGACATTCTCTACCCCGGAGTCATTCACAAAATATTTCCCGGGACTTTATATAGCCAACTCTTTCGGTTCGGGACGTGTGGTAAACATCGGTGAAAGCCGCATAAATATGTATTACCGTTATGAGACAACCATAGAGACGGATTCCACTTCAACCGACACCATACTCTCGTCGGCACGCACCATCATGGGCGTAACTCCGGAGGTTCTCACCAACAACATTATCAAGCTGAATCTCAGCGACCAGCTCTCCAAGCGCATAACCGATGGCGAGAACCTGCTTGTGGCTCCCACCGGCTATGATATTGACTTCACCTTCCCCGCCCAGGAAATAATATCGAAATTCCGGGGTGAAGGCGGCGAGAACGCCGTGCTTAATAATCTCACGTTCGAACTTCCGCTTGAGTACATCTCCAACGACTACAGCATAACTGCACCACCATACGTTCTGATGGTTCTTAAAAACAAACGGCAGGAATTCTTTGCAGACAATAAGGTTAATGATGATGTGACTTCGTTCCTTGGAACATTTGACCTTACGTCTCTTGAATACAAATTCAACGACATGCGTTCCTACATACTCGATCTTCTCGAGAAGGAAAATATCACGGCCGACGATTACACTTTCACTCTGACGCCTGTATCGCTTGTGACTGAGCAACAGACCGATTACTACGGCCAGGCATCAAATGTGGTTACTGCCATCAATCCTTATGTAGACGGACCTGCAATGGTAAAAGTTCTTCTGGATAAAGTTAAAATCACCCTGGTATTTACACGCCAGTAACTACTTAGGACATCAATAATAAGAAGGCGGTGTGCTCAAAAAGCACACCGCCTTCTTATTATAATTGCTATAACTGAGATGCCGTCAATCTTCCGGAGCTGTTGTTACCGGAAAGCCTCTCTTCTGCCAGTCTATTATTCCACTGTCGAGATTTACCAGCGAAAAGCCTTTTTCGGCAAGGAGAGAAGCGGCGGCAGCCGACCTACGCCCGCTCCGGCAATAAACATATACCGTCCTCTTCTTTTCAAGCGCGCTTTCTGCGGATGAAAGAAAATCATCTGACTTGAAATCGATATTAAGCGCTCCGGGAAGGTGTCCTTCAGCGAACTCTTCGGGGGTGCGGACATCCACCACAACCGGATTATTACTCTTTATACCCTCCGCAAATTCCGGGGCATCAACCGTCTTAAAAGTGCTCCCAGATCCGCCGCATGCACCAAGAGCGCCGACTGAGAGAAGAGACGCGGCAAACAAAGCCAATAGTTTTCTTGAAGTTTTCATAGCGTAAAAGTACCCAAACTTTCGTATTTTTGCAATGAGCCCTTAATTTTTCATTGACACACCAACCCGAATAAAAATGACCGGAATAACGATAGTAACGCTGATTGTATGTGTGATACTAGGTATTGCACTGATTATACAGCTGCACAATCTGAATGAGACAAGGAAAAGAGAACGCATACTTCAGACGGAAAAAGAAGACGCCATACATGCCCGGCTGATCGCCGAATCACGATTGCGTGAGCTGGAGGCAAGACATAACGTGGAATACGCTTCCTTGCGCAAAGAGAGCGAGCTAAAGATCCAGATAACCCGAGAACTGTCAGCCCAGTCTGAAAAAAATTTCAGATTGATGGCAAACGAAATCCTGCGGCAGAGCACCGAAACCCTGCGCAACGAGAACTCATTGCGTCTGGGGCAGCTCATAGATCCGCTCCGTGAGCAGATAGAAGGCTTCAAACGACAGGTCTCAGAAACCTACTCCGCCGAGGCGAGGGAAAGATTCTCACTGCAGCAGAGAATCAAAGAGCTGATTGACGTAAACAACTCCATAGGAAAAGAGGCCAGAGAACTTTCGTCGGCGCTCCGTGGAAACACCCGAACTCAAGGAGCGTGGGGAGAGATGGTACTTGAAACCATCCTTGAAAGATCCGGCCTCCGGAAAGGAGAGGAATTCACCGTGCAACAGACTGAAGATGAGAACGGCAAGGCTTTACGCGATGAAACCGGCAGAGCGCTCCGCCCGGATGTGGTGATAAACTATCCGGAAGGACGCGTGATGGTTATCGACTCAAAGGTCTCCCTCACGGCATTTGTGGACTACATGAATACAGATGATGAAACCGCCCGAAAAATAGCAGCAAAAGCCCACCTTGATTCCGTCAACAAACACATCGCCGAGCTTGCGGCAAAGAACTACCATGATTACGTGGGAACTGACAAACTCGATTTTACGGTTATGTTCATACCCAATGAAGCAGCCTATGCCGCCGCAATGACTCTTGACCCCGGATTATGGCAAAAAGCGTTTGACCGACATGTAATCGTGGTCTCCCCCACTCAGCTCATCGGCTTGCTGCGGCTCGTAGCCCAGATCTGGAATCAGGACCGGCAAACGCGCAATGCTCTTGAAATAGCGGAAAAGGCAGGTGCCATGTACGACAAATTCGTGGGCCTTACCGAAGACCTAAGCCGTGTCGCCTTATCTATTTCATCGGCACAAAAGACATGCGACGCCGCTATTGGCAAACTCAGCCGCGGGCGCGGGAATCTCGTGGGACGCGCACGGGAACTCCGCGATCTCGGAGCGAAAACGAAGAAAGAGCTTAAAATCACCAGTGAGGACACACGGCCGCCTCTGTCTCAATCGGAAGAATTATCTCAATCAGAAGATTGCGGTTCCTATTCCTCAGGCGACCTCGACTCATAATCCTTAAGTATCACCCGCAGGCGCTTCCGGGCATAATATATACGGCTTTTGACGGTTCCTACCGGAAGTTTCATGTGTTGCGCGATTTCTGAGTATTTATAGCCAGAAAGATGCATGGAAAATGGTATTCTATAACCCTCGTCAAAACTGCTTATCACCTCATTTATCTCGTTCACTGCGTAAGAGTTTTCTGGCGAAGCGATACCGGAGTCCTGAGGAAGATTCAGAAAATATAAATCGTCCGAACCATCGAGCATGGTTGCACTCCTCACTGTGCGCCGATAATTATTAATGAAGATATTGCGCATGATAGTGAAAACCCATCCTTTAAAATTGGTATTTTCAGAATATTTCTCTTCGTTATCAAGCGCTTTGAGCGTAGTGTCCTGAAGTAGATCGTAGGCATCGTCGCGGTTAGAAGTAAGTATGTAGGCAAAATTCAGAAGATTCGTCTGCAATGCGACAAGACGCGCCTGGAATTTGTTGTTTACCATAGTCAGTGTGTATTTGAAATATGACTGAGACCTTTATACTCTGAAAACCTCTCTGAAAAAACAATTGTTTCGGCTTTTAGCTGAGTTTGAGGTTCTTTAGCTATTTTCAAACTTTTTCATATCGATTTTAACATTACGGCCCTTAGGAAGTTCAAAATTGTGCAAATGGCAAAAAATCTGGCCGTCCTCCTCGCTGGAATCCGCCAGATAATATCTATTTGATAAGAGTATGCGTTTCGTGTCTCGTCATGCCGGTTTTCACGACTTATGTTCTGACAGCACGTCGCCCCTCAATCCATTCTTTATGATGGGTAAATTACTGAAACAATAATATTATTGTACTTAAATGATATGGTAGCGACCTTTTTCCATGTATTGAATGAGAGAAACGAAAATAATAAGTAACTTTGCAGAAATAAACCGCGGCATTTCATCGCGATACATTTTCGGGCTGAAAAAACATGCCATTGATAATGGAACAGACAGACAAACACTTTATTCTTGATAAGCGCTATCTGCGCATGGCCTCTATCTGGGCCGAGAATTCTTACTGCACACGCCGACGTGTGGGAGCATTGCTTGTTAAAGACCAGATGATAATATCAGATGGATTCAACGGCACTCCCGCAGGTTTTGAAAACATTTGCGAGGATGAGAACGGTATCACAAAACCTTACGTGCTCCATGCCGAGGCAAACGCCATAACAAAAGTGGCGCGAAGCAATAACTCGTCGGCCGGTTCTACCCTCTATGTCACCGCTTCTCCCTGCATGGAATGCTCCAAGCTCATAATACAGGCCGGAATAATCCGTGTAGTGTACCGCGACCTTTACAGGATAACAGATGGCCTCGACCTTCTCAGACGCGCCGGGGTAGAAACCGTACATATACCCGACTTAGATTAAGCCGACGGCTCCAGAAGCCAATATTTCACCCGACTTTCACATCTTGCACATTACTTTACACCATCCATCATCAACACGATGAACATAGATTTCAAAAAAACATCAGTATGGATTCCCCTTATGGTTGCCGTGGCTTTTGCCAGCGGCATTATTTTGGGTGCCAAATTTTTCAGCATAGACATATCGGAAGGACAGAACAAACTTGGTACGGTTCTTCAATACATCGAGAATGAATATGTGGACAAAGTCGATACCGACAGCCTTATCGAGAAAACCATTCCCGATATCCTCTCAAAACTCGACCCGCATTCAGCATATATCCCTGCCAGCGATCTCCAGGCCGTAAATGAAGAGCTTGACGGTTCGTTCTGCGGCATCGGCATTCAGTTCAATACCCTCAACGATACCATAACTGTGCTTGAGGTCATATCCGGAGGCCCTTCGGAAAAAGTAGGAATCATGGCTGGTGACAGAATAGTGGAAATCAATGACACTGTGGTCAACACCAAGGAATGGACCGATACTAAAATCATTTCACGCCTCAGAGGCCCTCGCGACACAAAAGTAAAGCTTGGAGTACTTCGCGCCACGAGTCCCGATATGCTTGAATTTGAAGTAACCCGCGGCGATATTCCCGTGGCCAGCGTGGAATCAAGCTATATGCTGAATCCCACCACCGGATTTATCCGCGTAAGCAAATTCGGCCGCACCACTTTCGAAGAGTTCCTGAACGCCTTGGTTGATCTGCGTAGCCGTGGGGCCGAGGATTACGTGATAGACCTTCGCGGAAACACCGGAGGGTACATGGAAATAGCCATACTGATGGCCAACGAATTTCTTCCTGCAGGTAAGCTCATTGTCTCCACACACGGACGCGACGGAAGAGCCGAAAGTATGGCTTTCAGCGACGGCAACGGCGCATTTGCCGATTCAAGAGTGGCAGTTCTTATTGATGAATACTCAGCAAGCGCAAGCGAGATTTTCGCCGGAGCCATCCAGGATAATGACCGGGGAACCATCTTAGGACGCCGTTCATTCGGCAAAGGACTGGTACAGAAACAGATTTCACTCCCCGACAGCAGCGCTCTCCGTCTCACAACAGCAAGATATTATACTCCATCCGGACGTTGCATTCAGAAAACCTACACTCCGGGCAACCTTGACAGCTATGGAATGGAAATAGCCGAACGCTACAGCCATGGCGAAGGCTTCAGCGCCGACAGCGCTTATATAGACAAATCGGTTGTTTACCATACGGCCGGAGGACGCGAGGTTTACGGAGGTGGCGGCATCATGCCTGACATCTTTGTGCCTAACGACACAACCGGTATCTCATCGTATTATATAAATGTGTTGAACGCCGGAATGCTTCAAAGGTTTGCATTCAGATATGCCGACGTCAACCGGCCCCGTCTTTCAGAAGCCGCTACAGTGGATGAAGTAGAAAGCTTGTTGCCGAACGACGACCAGCTGCTTTCGGATTTCGTGGCCTTTGCAAAAAAAGAAGGGGGAATTGCACCGCGCTGGTACTACATAAACCTTTCACGCGACTTAATTGTTAGTCAGTTAAAGGCGCTGATTGCACGCGACGTTCTTGGCACATCGGCTTTCTACGAAGTTATAAACCGTCAGGACAAGGCCGTGGAGCGTGCGCTTGAGGAGCTTAAAAACAGTGAACCCACCCTCAACAAACAAGCGCCCGACACTACAACCGTGCGATGATGAACAAGAATGATATCCGCCTGAGAATGCGCGCCCGCAAGAGTCTGCTTGATGATGATGAACGTCAGAAAGCGGCCCGAAACGTATTCGACAGGCTTGAACAGCTTGCCGCCTTCCTGATGAGCGACAGGATATTGATGTACAATTCCCTGCCTGACGAACTCTCCACCCGTGAATTCCTCACCAAATGGAGCGGAAAGAAACACTTCTTTCTTCCACGGGTAAACGGTATAGACCTGGAGATTCTTCCATATGACCGCACACGCCTTCGTTCCGGAGCGTTCAGAATCGAGGAGCCGGAAGGCGACGACCTCGCCGATGCATCTGAAATGGAAATGGTGGTGGTACCCGCGGTAGCGTATGACCGCAACTGCAATCGTGTGGGAAGAGGGAAAGGATATTACGACCGGCTACTCTCCCGTACACGCGCACTGAAAGTAGGAGTAGCCTACGATTTCCAGCTTATAGACGAGATGGAGGCTGACCCGTTTGATGTGCCGGTTGATATCGTCATCACTGAGTCGGCCATCATTTACCGCAGACGCTGATTGCCACTTATGGCTTTCGCTTCTTCATTCGAAAGCCCCCTGTCACGCTTACGGCACTTTGGAATTGGCACGGTTTTTAAGTACCTTTGCACCTGAATTCCAAATAAGGCACAAGAGATGGTCTCCATTCAAAATTTAAGCGTAGAGTTCAGCGCCAAATCACTCTTTGACAATATAAATTACGTGATCAACCCACGTGACCGCATAGCACTCGTGGGTAAAAACGGCGCCGGCAAATCCACAATGCTTAAAATCATTGCGGGTATCCAGCTTCCTACTTCAGGTAAAGTTTCCATGCCCCGCGACATTACCGTGGGATACCTTCCCCAGCAAATGGAACTGAACGACACTCTCACGGTTAAAGAGGAGGTAAGAAAAGCGTTTGCCCACATTGACGAACTGAAACGCAAACTGGACGAAGCCACCGAAGAGCTCTCCTCGCGCACGGATTATGAAAGTGAGGAATACCATGAGCTGATTGAGCGAGTAAGTTCTCTCTCCGAAAGAATGGCAATGGAGCAAAGTGAAAACTGCGAGGCCGAAATGGAGAAAACACTCACAGGCCTCGGATTCGTGCGAAGTGATTTTGACAGGCCCACATCGGAATTCTCGGGGGGATGGCGCATGCGAATCGAGCTCGCCAAACTACTCCTCCAGCGCCCTGATGTGCTCCTTCTCGACGAGCCAACCAACCATCTGGACATAGAGTCGATACAGTGGCTGGAGCAATTTCTTACAAACAAAGCCGGCGCTGTGGTTCTTGTGAGCCACGACCGCGCTTTCATTGACAATGTAACGAATCGCACCATAGAGATCTCCTGCGGCAAAATCTATGATTATGCCGTAAACTATTCTCATTTCGTAGAACTGAGAAAGGAAAGAGTAGAGCAACAGATGAGAGCCTACCTGAACCAGCAGAAACACATTCAGGAGACCGAGGACTTCATAGAACGCTTCAGATATAAGGCCACTAAGAGCGTCCAGGTGCAAAGCCGCATAAAGCAGCTCAGCAAAATAGAGCGCATAGAGGTTGACGAAGTAGACAATTCCCATATCAATCTTCGTTTCCCTCCGGCACCCCGTTCGGGCGACTATCCGCTGATACTTGACAACGTGGGGAAAGCATACGGCGAACATCAGGTTTTCGACGGGGCAACTTTTACGCTCAAGCGCGGAGAAAAGATAGCTTTCGTAGGTAAAAACGGTGAAGGAAAATCCACCCTTGTGAAATGCATAATGGGTGAGATTCCATTTACCGGCTCACTAAAAATAGGACATAATGTCAAGATAGGATATTTCGCGCAAAACCAGGCCTCAATGCTCGACGGAGAGCTCACGGTATTCGATACGATTGACCGTGTGGCCACGGGCGACATACGCACAAAGATACGCGATATTCTCGGCGCATTCATGTTTGGTGGCGAGGCATCGGATAAAAAGGTGAAGGTGCTTTCAGGTGGAGAGAAAACTCGCCTGGCCATGATAAAGCTTCTTCTCGAGCCCGTGAACCTTCTTATACTTGACGAGCCTACCAACCATCTTGACATGCGCACCAAGGACATCCTTAAGCAGGCTATCCGCGATTTCAACGGCACTGTGATCGTGGTGAGTCACGACCGCGAGTTTCTGGACGGACTGGTAGAAAAGGTATATGAATTCGGCGGCGGAAAGGTCAAGGAATGCCTCGGAGGTATCTATGAGTTTCTTGAGAAGAAAAAGATTGCCTCTCTCTCGGAACTTGAAATCTCAAAAGAGAAGAAGCCTTCTGTGGAGAAATCTGCTTCCGAAGCAACAGCATCATCCCAAAAGACCGATCCTGCGGCTTCAGGGGACAAGGGCATTCCAAGACTAAGCTATGCCGAACAGAAGGAACGGGAAAAAAATCTGCGGAGGCTAAGAAAAAAGGTTGAGGACGCTGAGGCTGAAATCAGCCGTCTGGAAGGAATTGTTGCTGAAATCGAAACGGAAATGGCTGCCGGTGAATTCTCCGACGACTTATGCCAGCGTCATGCCAAAGCTCAGAAAGGCCTTGAGAACGCAATGAGCCTTTGGGAAATTGCATCTATGGAGCTCGAAGGCTTCCAATGAATCTCCTCTCCGCTCTATTTATTACATCATTAAAGAACACTGCGAGCGTTTGAAGAATGAGCGGTTGCAAGCACACTCGTGTTAAGGCATCTCCATAGAGTCAGATGTCAAAACATTGATTGTTGCAAACTCAAATTACCCTCAAAATTGTAGGGATGCACGCTCGTGTATCCATTAACAGTCAATGCTTTATCATGGAATACGCCATGAAGCATTCTTACTTTTTGAATTTTGCATGCCTTGAATATCTGGACTAACCGTCTGCTGTCCAATCAAATTACGGAACTTGTATTCAAATCAGCATCAGACGAGAAGATGCCTCTGGTCACGACACACATAAAATCTTAACACGCAGTAGACCCTGCTCTGAAGGGCAGATAGGCCCTCTAGGGGATCTCTACCAAGGATAAATTCCGCCGCAAGAGCATTTGCTATAGGTCCCCGGTCATCCTCCGGGAGTGAGCGAAGAGTGTTGATTACATTTCTGCTAAATAAAACCTGGCTGTCCATAATGAAGGATTGGTAATGAGAAACTAATGGACGTATAAATGTCCTACGTTGGCAAAATTATCAATCCCATGGGCATCAATTACGCACATGTAATTTAAAAATAATTACATCCATCTCCTAATTTATATATAATATTATCCTTACCATGTAATTCCTCGATAGATCAATGCTTTTCGGTAGCCGATAACTTCTTAATCCCATCTGAGAGTCGCGTTAACAAGAGCGATACAATTGCAGACTCAGATTTAACACATTCTCAGACGCTAAACAGCACTATTATTAAATACCAATAACCTATATATCAATAATATAAAGTTGATATACCCAAAGGTAAGCCATGAATTAAATATTTCATAATTAGAAGTGTGAAAATTGTTACGATGAATGTCAAGAATGTAAATAAAGATTAAAAGATTTGATTATAAGCTCATTATGGTTAATAATGACAAAATAGTAAATCCAGCTATACAAGGTAAATGTTTTCAAATCAAGAAGATGTATAATTCAGGAGTGATTTTACATATACATCTACAACTTCAAATATTAGTTTACATTTATAAACTATTAAGGATTTGGAATTGAAAAGACGTTAGGTTTGAATTGTAAATACCCAGTCCAAGTAGTTTCATAATTGTAAACAACCCGAAAAAATAGCGCAGAATTACGATTTGCAATTTTTCAGTTCGTCATTTTGCGAAACCAATCATGCGACGGCTCTAAGTTCACAAATACAAAATTAAGCGATAAACAAATTTTAACCCTATACGCATAGCATTACTATTAAGCTATTTACATGCATATCCTAAAGTATAAGTTAAATAATCAGCGTCCCATTGAGCCAATTCCAACCTTAGATGGCAATATCACAACGAAAAAAACCTTAGTAATCAATACATTCTAATACCAAACCTATAGCATCGCTTTATATTATTCATTCCGTTTGTGTTTAGTCCTCTTTCGATTTGCAAACGCACACAACAATCACTTGAGTGTTGTTTCTATTTGAAAACTCATTTAGTGTGCAAAGCTAAATTATTACTCTTCCCAAAATTGAACGGCAGAATTTTGCCATTTAATTTTAAATAATTACATTTGTAAAGACAAAATTTAAGATTTACAAAATGGATATTGTTTCACGGCTGAAAGAATTTATAAATTATCTGGCTATTCCTGTCACTCAGTTTGCAGATACTTGTAAAATTCCGCGCCCTTCCCTGTCGCAGCTCCTGAACGGACGCAATAAGAAAGTGAGCGATGAGCTTATCGGGAAAATTCACGAAGCATTTCCCGAGCTAAGTGTGATGTGGCTTATGTTTGGCGAAGGAACTATGCTGTTCAATTCAAATATCAAAACCTCAGAGCCCCAATCAGCCCCGAATCTTGAATTTTCGCTTTCCCAACCAAGTGACAACGAAACCATTAGCGCCACAATAGACTTCAACACCAACTATCAGGATTCATCCTCAGATAATTCCGCAGAGGCGATTGAGGTAAATAGCCTGGGAAATCTACCCGAAAATCTCGGTAAGACTGAAGAAAACGACGCCCTCCCCGAAAAAGAGAATTTTCCCGGGTCAACCTCTCCCACCATTTCGTTTAATCCCACCGACGGGAAAAGCATAGTGAATATAATCGTTTACTACAGCGACAACAGTTTTGAGAGCTTCACACCTTCCACTCCGAGATAAGAACCGATACACACTCTCACCTTACCTATTTTTCCCGTAAATCAAGAGCCCCAATGGCCCACAAAAAAAGGCTTCAAAAATGAAGCCTTAACAAAATATAGGAACAAATTCTACTAATTTGATTTTAGGAAGCGTCAGCGAACGAGAGAGAAAAACTCCTCTCTCAGACTCCGGTCCGTGGCAAAAACTCCACGGGTGGCAAGAGTAACAGTTGTTGAGTCCTGCTTCCCTACTCCACGCATCTCCATGCAGAGATGATGGGCACGGGTTCTCACAATCACCCCCTGTGCGCCGATACAATCCATCAAGGCATCAGCAACCTCCTCGGTGAGGTGTTCCTGCACCTGAAGGCGCCGGCTGAACATATCCACTATTCTGGCAACTTTACTCAGGCCGATTATATTCTCCCCCGGTATATATCCTATATCCATATGGCCGAAAAACGGTAGAATATGATGCTCGCAAAGGGAATAGAATTCAATATCCCGCACTACTACGATGCGGCCCGATCCCGAGTTTTCGAACAGAGCGCCATTGACAACATCTGTTATATTCTGCCTATAGCCACGCGTCACATACCATAACGCCTTAGCGGCTCTTTCAGGCGTTTTGACCAACCCCTGACGCGAAACATCCTCTCCTATCAGTTGCAATATCGTCTTGTAGTGCGAGGCTATTTCTGTTATAATTTCGGACTCGCTCAAACCGTCTGATTTAAAACCGTCTGATTTTACCATAGTGACCAAATATTTAGAAATTCACCCGGTCTCTCACCACTCTTATTTCCTTACTGTACGACGGAAATGCCTCACGCAACTCTTCGGCGGCCGCAGCTGCCTCCTGACGTGTGCGGAAGTCTCCGACACGAAGCCGCCAGTATGGCGAGGTGTAGCTCACATAAGTGCGGTACTGAGGGAAACGGGTGCCGATAGAACGCGATTTTGACCGGGCTTCATTTTTTGCAGTACGCTGGTTGTTGTCACTGAACACCTGCACCCTGTAACCGACCCTTGAGTCGCCGCGCTGGGCGCTGGAGGCCTCATCCTCCTCGGCATCCACAGGATCCTGCTCCAGGTTATACTGAAGAAGCTTGAGCAGCTGAGGTGGCATGGTTACGGTGTTCACACCCGACGCTGTGATATGAGTGATTATAAGAGGTTCGTCGGCACTTGTCTGGGCATTTACCTGACAAAGAGTAAATGCCGAAACTATAAATGCTGTGATCAGATTCTTTATCATAGCTTGCAAAAGCGGTTTGTTACGCTTTGGCAAAGATAATACATTTTTGCCAAATGGAAAGCAAAAGCGTCCGGAGGCATTTCGCTCCCGGACGCTATGCTGTGAATAAGATATTATCAGAATGCCTCTACTATGCCCATGAAGCTGTCGGCTTTCAGAGAAGCGCCTCCGATCAGACCGCCGTCCACGTCGGGTTTAGCGAAGAGAGCCTTAGCGTTGGAGGGTTTGCAGGAACCGCCATAAAGAATCGAGGTGTTCTCAGCAACCTCTTTTCCATATTTTCCTTCGATTACGCTGCGGATGTAGGCATGTATTTCCTGTGCCTGGTCATCAGTAGCAGTCTTGCCGGTTCCGATGGCCCAAACGGGCTCGTAAGCAAGGATAAGCTTGGAAAAGTCCTCTGCAGAAAGATCGAAGAGAGCTTCCTCAATCTGAGCCTTGACAACATCGAAATGCTTGCCGGCCTCGCGCTCTTCGAGCACCTCACCGATGCAGAAAATAGGAGTAAGACCATTTGCAAGAGCCAGATTAACTTTCTCTTTGAGAGTCTCGGAAGTCTCACCGTAATACTGGCGACGCTCTGAGTGGCCAAGAATTACATAAGTGGCGCCGGTTGAGGCAACCATGGGAGCCGAAACCTCGCCGGTGTAGGCACCTGAGGTATGGTCAGCGCAGTTTTCTGCACCAAGACCCAGAATATTCTGGTCAATCACACCATTGATGGGTGCGAGATGAGTAAAAGGCACACAGATAATAACGTCGCATTTTGCGTCAATGCCTTTCAGAGCATCATTAACCTCTTTAGCTAACTGCAGGCCTTCAGGAAGAGTGGTATTCATTTTCCAGTTACCTGCCACGATGTTTTTTCTCATTGCTATTATATGTTTAGGTTGAAATTGATTATTTTTCAGCAATTGCAAATTTAGTTATTATTTTCGGATTGTTGATTTTTTTCCTTTATCTCGGCGTCAGCTTTTTTATTTCTACGCGAATTTCTCCGGATTATATGCCGTAGAACGGCGGCTCGGTCAGCTGCAGCAAGAAGCAACAAAACGGTTGCAAGCACGAGGCTCATTCTTATGAAATCATCTGAGCTCCACGGACGAAGCGATTCAATCACTTCAGCAGTATCACTTCCCGGAAGATTGAGAATGGTAGGCGGGACCGACCACAGGGTGCGTTTCCACTGCACTCTTCCGTCGATAGTATATACCACCGACATGGTACCGCGTGAAAATTCTTTTAGCGTGGTTTCATCAGCTATGTAGATGGGATAGGATGCCATGGAGATATCGGCCCAGTCAGCAATCTTATCTTCGGGTATGGCAGCAATCTCTATCAGGCGTCCTCCCCGTCTCTCCATAAGATGCTGAAGCTCATTCACGGTATAGGTATATGAAGCATCGGCACGCGAATATTGCGGGAGAACTATCGTCATCTGCTCCCCCTCCTCCGGAAACACATCGGCTGTCACATCCGCTCCCTCACTGTCATATACAGTAAGCTCCGTTAGAGATGACGCCTCCTGTCCGGAAACCACCCTCCGGTCCACAAAAGTCCAGGTTGAGTCAGGAAGTTCTTCGGCGCTGAAAGCTCGTTCCTCCCCGTCTTTTGAATAGATAAACTCAAAGCGAACGTCGGCATCCTCACTTTCCTCTCCGTCCGGAGGAGTAAGAAATGTTCCCTGCGGAAACGAACGGAAATCCACCATTGGCTGCACATTGTAGCCGATCCAACCTACAGAAAGGACATATAGCCCACACAGCACTACTACCACCCACTGCAATCCTGGTCGGAAAAGCCCGTCATAACGGCCATTCCGGGGAATCAGATATATGATAGCCGCTGATAATATTATATTTTTAATGAATGTGGCCGTATTAGAAATATGCAGAAAATCGCCAAAGCAACCGCAGTCGCTCACAGGATTCGCAACCATTATGTAGAATGACAGCGGAAGCATGAAGGCCATCATGGCAGCCATAAGCCACACAGACGAACGTCGATAACAGCCGAACAGCAAAAAAACGCCACACAGAAACTCCGTAGCAGAGAGCAAAAATGAAAAGGAGACCACCAGTGATCTCGGCACATGCAGCGTCCATACGCCAAGATATTCCTCTATCTTGAATACAAATCCCCACAAATCAATATCCTTGGCGACACCGCTTGTAATGAATACAACGCCAACCACAACTCGAAGAATCCATACACTCCAGAGAGTAATATTGCAGCGTCGCTTTTGGGCCTGTGGAATCCGGGTGGTGTCCGTCATGTTCATTCTGTAAGTTTGATTATACCGAATACGGCATAATTAATCATATCCATATAGTTGGCATCTATACCTTCGCTTACCGAAGTGTGCCCGCCATGATTCTCTATCTGCTTTGTCCGGTTCACCTTCGTGAGAATAAAATCCGTATAGCTCTTGACGCGCATTCCTCTCCAGGCCTCATCATAATCGTGGTTCTTGGCAATCATGAGTGTTTTTGCCTCCGCTGCATAATGGTCGTAAAGCTCCAATGCGCGTGTGGCGTTGATATCAGGAGAGTCGCACGCTCCGAGTTCAAGCTGGATAAGCCCCACTATGCCATAGTTTACGATAGCCATGAATTCAGGCAGTATGCCTTCGTCGACCATTGCCACTCCACCTTCCTCGAGCGAACGGATACGCTTGGCTTTGATAAAAATCTGGTCGGTAAGCGAACACGGACGCAGTATACGCCATGAAGCACCATAATCATCCAGTTTCTTCACAAAAATATCGCGGCAAGCTTTCAGAACGGCGTCAAACTGAGCATTTGTATCGGCACCGGGAGTATTGGTAGTTTCCTGCATGAGTAAATGTGAGTTTGATTAATGAACCCTCCACGGGTTATTGCAAAGGTACATAAATTTATTTATGGCACAAAAACGGCCCCTCCCTCCGCACGGCGGACGAAAGAGGCCGAATTGTGATATTTTTTAAGGATTTCTCCTCAGGGAATCAATTGGTCGACTTGTTGACAAATGCCACAAGAACAAGTATAAATGCCACCAGAGCAAGGCCGGCTCCTATTGAAGGATAAACGAGAGAAGCACCGGTAGTGAATAGTGTGGCGCAAAGGAATCCGATGGCTACCACTGCCAAAATAACGGCTAAAACAAGTAAGAATTTCATAATGCAATTGTTGTTAAGTTGTTTTTTATAATGATAACGTCAAAGAAGCAGTATAAGATTGACATTTCATATTTTTTAACTTAACCGAATCTTCCCTTAAGTTACTGGTTATTCTTATAAATGCAACAGATATAAAAAGCGTCCCGAACATACTGAAATGTGAAGTGACCCCAAAAAGTTGGACGGG
>LUJP01000068.1 GCA_001689535.1 Bacteroidales bacterium M5 | reverse complement strand
CATCGGCGCGTCCGCTGAATTGTTACTCTTACCAATATTTATTGTTAATAATAGTTAACGGATTGGTGTATTTGAAAATGAGATCATATCTTTGCTGTACCACTTTGATAGTATAGTATGACAAATCACCATAACATGGAAAATGAAAACGTAATTTTCAATCAGGCCGCCATAGGATATTCTCTAAAGCTTCCTGCACTGCGCGATGTAAACCTGAGGCTGCATACATCGGCAATATATGGTCTGTTCGGTGAAAACGGCAGCGGTAAGACCACCCTGCTCAATACCATCACCGGAGGCATACCACCTATGGCAGGCTCTCTGACGGTCAACGGCTTCGAAATGCCTTGCCGCGACCCGCGGCTGTTATCAAAACTTTTCTATGTTCCGCAATATCCCCGCACAGCCGCTCTCACACCCACAGCAATGGCCGAATGCTACGGCCCGCTCTATCCGCTATTCTCCCATGAGCAATTTGCCGACAACATAAAACTGCTTGGCGTGGACACCCACAGAAAAATGACGAAAATGTCGCCCGGCGAAATAAAGAAAGCGTTGCTCGCACTGGCATTTGCCACCGGCTGCTCTCTTATTCTGCTTGACGAGCCTCTGAATTCACTTGATATGGGTGGTAAAAGAGCATTTCAGTCACTTCTCGCCCGCACCGACATCACAGACAAGACTATTCTGATATCATCCCATTCCGCGCCGGAACTCCAGAATATCATCACTGATGTGATAATGCTTTACGGACGCAGGGTGATAATGGATTCCTCCATCGACGCACTTGCCGAGACATTTACATTCGGCTCTACAGCGGGATACTGCGACGACATAGTGTTTGAAGAAGGTCTCAAAACCATAGGAAGAAACCACTACGGCATATATTCCGACCCGGACATAGAGCTACTATATACCGCCATCCATCAGAGCGAATATTTCCGCAACATAATATCAACTGACCACATTCAAGACGACAAATGATAAGATTAGCCCGACTCTACATCTGCAGCCACTGGCGCCGCGACCTATCCATGACTGCCATATCGGCAGCCATCTCCCTGCTCATCATATTATGCTACTCTCCTTCTCATGCACGGTATGTGGGATTATGGTGGATTTTCACCTGCGTGGTCTACACAGCTTTCACATCCCTGCGCGGATGCTTCGACGCCGAGCAGTGCATATCGCCATTATTGCTGCCGGTGAGCGAGTCCACAAAATTCGCATTCACCGCCCTGCGCACTCTCGTGATTTTTCCCATCCTTTCATACGGTGTGATACTCGCTCCACTATACATTCTGGATCACAACACTTTTCTGAACATAGCCCGACTGCCCTTCAGAACTCATCTCCCTCTCTACCATCTCCCGGTGGTATCATATTTTCTGGTATGGTTCTGTTCGCTCGGCCTTCTTTTCACCACCTTCTCCCCGAAATGGAGATGGATAGCCGGTGTAACTCTGGGCATTATAGCCGCGGGAAGTGTGTCAGTGCTCGATGTAGCAGGAGCTCTGTCGTATCCCTTCATCGGCACAGATGTCAATATATGGGCTTACGGAGTGGAATGGCACTCAGTCTGTTCCTGGACCGGCCTGCCGGTTAAAGTCCAGTATGCGGTGTCATATATCTGGCTTATGCTGCTTCCCGTAGCCGCTATAGCCATCTCATATTTCCGTTTCAGAGAAATCAGATTCGAACGATGGAGCTGAAAGACAACAGGCCCGTATTCATCCAGATAAAGGAATGGGTGGAGGACAACATTCTGAGCGGACGCTGGAGCATAGGCCACCAGCTACCCTCGGTGAGAGAAATGAGCGCGAAGTTCCGCGTCAATGCCAATACCATTGTGCGCACATACGAACATCTGGGATTCGACGGCACGGTAAGAAGCGTGAAAGGAGTAGGCTTCTTTGTGGCCGAAGGAGCTTGCGAGTCAATAAAAGAACGGCGCCGTCAAGCATTCTTCGACGAGCTTCTACCCTTATGCGTCAAACAGATGGAACTACTTGGCATATCTCCCGATGAAATAATTCCAATAATAAAAAGACATGAAAACAAGCAATAAAATAGCAATATCGGCTGTAATAATACTCGCAGTACTTCCGGCCATATCGTTTTTCCTGAACAAAAACACCGCTTCAAGCTGCAAAGCCGATATAACGGAATGTCTCCGGGCCATGAGTTCCGATACCGTGAGAGTGGTATGTTATCAAGGTCCCAAAGCCACACCGGGATTGCTGTATGTGAGGTCCCTGCGCAACAAATACAGCTCTTTTATCGACCTCAACATCGAACCGGAAGTTTCACTGAGAGGCGACACTCTTTCGATTTCCACCGACGATCCGAGCGCAATTTATCAGGGTACCATACGCCTGCTGAATCTGTGCGAGGCCCGGTTAAACGACACGGTGATTTCATTCCGGCCTATGAAAAAACTGCCCACAGATTCCATACCGGCCGACACCGCCTCAGCCGCACTTTCTGAACACAAACCCCTTAAATAAACAACTGCCATGTATAAAACACTAACCCTCTCCTTAGTTACGCTGGCGGCAGCGGCTGCCAACGCGCACAACACCACGGATTCCATTACCGGCAATTATCCCGAAGGCTTTACAGTTACCGAAATCGGGAAGACAGCATGGGAGCTTTGTCCTGACTCCGTCAGCCCGTCCACCCCACTCGACTTTTACCGGCTCAGAAGCTGGGTAGGCATAACGGGCAAGAAGCGTCTGTGGGCCGATATTTCAACAAAGCGTTTTGATTTCGACCGCGACGCTGCTGATGCAGCTGTAGATTCAGCACTGAGAAAACGGATGCTTGACGAACGTGTAAAAGGCATTGTCACCTACCGCGACTCCGCGGCGGTGATAGTAGTGAGAAATTCACCCGATTACCTGATTCTTAACTGGACGTGGATAGAAGACGGCCGATGGGTAAACGGAGGACAAGGCCTTGCGGAGAACGAGCAGGAAATGACCGGCATAATCAGCCGTCAACTCCCCAATATTCTTGCAAACATACCGCGAATCGATCTGATACACCGCGTTCCTGCCGACGTCACCCCGTTTACATCGTTTCTTGCCGGAGTAAAGGATACCCCCGAAGAGTTTCTTCTGAAAAGGCTCCGTGACCACCGGCTTGTAATAAACGGAGAATACCACCGCCGAAAAGTGTCATGGGACATGCTGCGCCGACTGATAGCACTGCCGGGCTTCCCTGAAACTGCAGGAACGGTGTTCATGGAACTTCCCTCGTGGCGACAGCCCGACATGGACGCATTCATGGCTTCCGACACACTTGACACACAGAAAGTACTTGATATTTTCCGCGACGAGCAGCCCAACGGATGGTGGGATCGCGGAGAATTCGATTTCCTGTGCGACCTGTGGAGCCTCAACCACTCTCTTGCACCCTCAAAGAAAATAAAAGTGGTGCTCGCTGACTATCAGATACCCTACTCAAGGATTAAAACCATGGCCGATACAGAAGAGCTGGAGGACCGCAACACCCACATGGCCGATGTTATAGAACGGTATATGTCCGCATCTGCCGATCCTCGCCACTGTCTGTTTCTGGTAGGGTGCGGTCACGCCTCCAAAACCGACATTCCGGGCACGGCGTCAACACCGCGCGGTATGACTCCCGCGCTAACAGCCGGAGCGCAGCTTGCGCAGCGACTGGGCGAAAACAATGTGTTCTCAGTGATGCAGCACAGCTTATCCACTGACAACAGCGGGCGCCATCCCTCAAAACCTCGCGGCGGCATTTTCGACCGAGCCTTCGAACTCAACGGCAACAGCCCGGTAGGCTTCACGCTCAAAGGTTCCCCGTTCGGCAACGAACCCTACGACGGAATGTATGAAATGAAATACGACCACCGCGCCGGAACCTACGCCGACAATTTCGACGGATTCCTTTTCCTGTACCCTCTTGACAACGAACCGCGCAACACCCCACTGATGGATGTGTTCAGCCAGTCGTTCATCGACGAGATGAAACGGCGTGCGGAAGTGCTCGGACTCAATGAGAGAAAGTGGATATGGTTCGGCACCACGGCCGACGACATGACCATTGAAAGCATAGCCAGAGCCCTTGGCGAATAGGGTTCCTTAGACCAGGATTTCAGAGGGTGACGCGCCGGACAGTGCAAATTTTTATCGGCAGGGATGCAATTTTTCGGCATCCGGCGCGTCACATAGCTGTAGCCGATTAACAACGGGCTGCCACAAAAGTATACGCCAACACGAAATGACACGGCAAGAAAAAACAGATTTGTTCAACACCATTCTCGCAGAGCACTGCAACCTTATCTACAAGGTATGCCGTGGTTATGCGTCGGATGACGACCACCTGAAGGATCTCTATCAGGAGGTGCTCGCCAACGTGTGGGAAGGGCTTGAATCATTTTCCAACCGCTGCCGTCTGTCTACGTGGCTTTACCGCGTGGCGATAAACTCCTGCATCACCGACTTCCGCCGCTCGGGGCGTCACAGCACAGGGCGTGTGAGCATTGATGATATAGGACGGGAACTACCATATATTCCCGATGACCGCATGCATAAGATCAAACTTATGTACAGACTCATATCAGCACTGGACCGCGCCGACCGCGCGCTGGTGATGATGTGGCTCGACGGGCAGTCTTACGAGGAAATATCCGAGGTAACCGGCATAAGCCGAAATAACGTAGCCTCGCGACTACACCGTCTGCGCCAGCGTCTGGCGGCAGCGAACCCCGAAAAAACGAACACTCATCTCTGAAATCATACCTGCTATGGATATCCGCAACCATGACATATCTCATTCCGAAAACGCCCAGGGGTTCCTGGACGACCTCCGGAGTACGTGGAATGAAGTCCAGACCCCTCCACCGTTCCGCAATACTGAACCGAAATCACGCCGGATTTCATCAAGGCGCGACAAGCTCCTGCGCTACTACTCCAGACTATTTGCAATAGCCCTTATATGGGGCGGCATCAGCGTGCCGATAATGAAGGAAGTAGGAACATCTGTGACAACAGGACTATGCCTGTCCTTGTTCTTTCTCATCATGGCGATAATGATATACCTCCAGAAACGCAGGGTGGAGGATATTGATTTCGGGTCGATGACATCGGCTGAGCTGCTCGACAACATAGCCCGGCTTCAACGACTGCGCACCCTCCACATAATTATCGGATGCATGACCGGCATTCCTCTGCTGGCGGTCTTGCTCCACAGTTTTGCCGTCACTGACATCTGGATGTTTGCAGGCGGTTGCGCAGGATTGTGTGCCGGCGCAACAATAGGCATAATCAACAATCTGCGCACACGCCGCATGATACGTGAAATACGCAGCGAGCTTGAAGACTGACAAGAATATTCCCCGGTATTCTCATAATTCCCGGTATTCTCATAATTATTGATAATTATGGTTAGAGTATGCTTGACCCGCAAGGCCATACGAAGCTTTTTTCGTATCTTTGTAGGCTATGCAGAAACCTGACGACAACATAATCATAAAAGGTGCCCGCGTCAACAACCTAAAGGGCATCGACGTGGAGATTCCGCGCGGTGAACTGGTGGTAATCACCGGCCTGTCCGGCTCGGGCAAATCCTCACTTGCTTTCGACACACTTTACGCCGAAGGACAGCGGCGATACGTGGAAAGCCTCAGCGCCTACGCCCGCCAGTTCATGGGCAAGATGGCCAAACCGGAGTGCGACTTCATAAAAGGGCTTCCTCCGGCCATAGCCATAGAGCAGAAGGTGAGCACACGCAATCCGCGAAGCACCGTGGGCACTTCGACCGAAATATACGACTATCTGCGACTGCTTTTCGCACGCATCGGACGCACCATCTCGCCGGTGAGCGGCGAGGAAGTGAAAAAACACTCCGTCAACGACATCATAGAAGCGGCATCCGCCCTCTCTCCCGGCACGCGCCTGGCGATTGCCGCACCAATCCATATACCTGAGGGGCGCAAAGCCGCCACACAGCTCGACGTATACCTTAAAGGAGGTTACTCCCGACTGATTGACGCCGACGGCAACTTCATCACCATAACCGATATTCTTGCCGGTGACAAGGTAGACGATTCCGTGGCCGACCGCTACATGCTCCTGATCGACCGCATGGCGGCCTCTGCCGACCCTGATGAAGTGAGCCGTATGGCCGATTCGGCCGAGACAGCACTCTTCGAGGGCAACGGAAGCCTCACGCTGTATGTGTGGGACGGCGGCGACAAACCACGCTGCGAAGAGTTCTCCACACGCTTTGAGGCTGACGGAATGACCTTCATGGAGCCTTCCGACCAGATGTTCAACTTCAACAATCCTTACGGAGCGTGTCCGCGCTGCGAGGGCTTCGGCAAGACCATGGGAATAGACGAACGTCTGGTGGTGCCCGACCCTGGCAAATCAGTGTATGAGGATGCCGTGGTGTGCTGGCGCGGTGAGAAAATGAGCGAATGGAAGCAGATGTGCATCCGCGCGGCGTCAGCGGCTGATTTTCCCATCCACCGCCCCTATGCCGAACTCTCGCAGGCCCAGAAAGATTTTCTGTGGCACGGCGGTCATGGTTTCGAAGGAATCGACGGTTTCTTCCGGATGGTCGAGGAGAATCTCTACAAGATACAATACCGCGTGATGCTTGCCCGTTACCGCGGAAAGACCGTGTGCCCCGACTGTCACGGCTCGCGTCTGAGACCGGATGCTCTGTATGTGCACGTGGCCGGCCAGACCATCGCCGACCTCGTGACCATGCCGGTGGAGCGTCTGCGCGACTTCTTTGTCAATATGGAGCTTACCGACCGTGAACGCATGATCTCGCGCCGGCTTCTCCCTGAAATAATAAGCCGACTCACATTCCTCTGCGACGTGGGACTCGGCTACCTTACACTCGACCGCCTCTCATCCACCCTCTCCGGCGGAGAAAGCCAGAGAATAAACCTGGCGACCTCGCTGGGAAGTTCGCTCGTAGGCTCTCTTTACATTCTCGACGAGCCGAGCATAGGACTGCATACCCGCGACACCGACCGACTGATAAGCGTTTTGCGCAAGCTGCAGTCGATAGGCAACACTGTGGTGGTGGTGGAACATGACGAGGAGATAATGCGTTCGGCCGACCATCTGATAGACGTAGGCCCCGAAGCCGGACGCCACGGCGGCAAGATTGTCTACAATGGTCCGGTTTCCGATATAGACAAAGCCACCGGAAGCTACACTGCATCCTACCTTCGCGGCGACCTCACCATTCCCGTGCCTTCGGCGAGGAGACCGTGGCGCGACTCGATAGAGGTGCGCGGCGCGCGCGAACACAATCTGAAAAACATCGACGTGAAATTTCCGCTCGGAGTAATGACGGTGGTTACCGGCGTGAGCGGCTCGGGAAAATCCACACTGGTGCGCGACATCCTGTATCGTGCGCTTGTGAGGCATCTTGGCGATCCTTGCGACGCACCCGGCCTGTTCAACGGACTCGGCGGCGACCTGCAGCGCATAAAAGCCGTGGAGTTCGTTGACCAGAATCCCATAGGACGCTCCACGCGATCCAATCCGGCCACTTATCTGAAAGCCTTCGACGAGATCCGCCAGCTCTTCGCTGCCCAGCAGGGGGCCAAACAGATGGGATTCGGTCCCGGCTACTTCTCGTTCAATGCCGAAGGCGGACGCTGCGAGGAATGCAAAGGTGAGGGCACAATAACCATCGAGATGCAGTTCATGGCCGACATTACTATTCCATGCGAAGCATGCCACGGCAAACGCTATAAACGCGATGTGCTCGACATTCTTTACCGCGGAAAAAACATCAGCGACGTGCTGGACATGACCGTGAACGAAGCCGTGGAATTCTTCTCGGAAGAGGGCACCGGAGCGGCAGAGCAGCGCATAGTGCGACGGCTGCGCCCGCTTCAGGACGTGGGTCTGGGCTACGTAAAACTCGGCCAGAGTTCCTCCACTCTTTCAGGTGGAGAAAACCAGCGCGTGAAACTCGCCTACTATCTTTCGCTGGAAAAGCAGATGCCCACCATGTTCATATTCGACGAACCCACTACCGGCCTGCATTTCAACGACATAAAAACGCTAATGGATTCATTCGACCGGCTGATTGAAAAAGGGCATACCGTGGTGATAATCGAGCACAACCTGGATGTGGTGAAATGTGCCGACCACGTTATCGACATAGGCCCCGAAGGGGGCGAAGCGGGAGGCAACCTCGTGGCGTGCGGCACTCCCGAACAGGTTGCTGCCTGCCCGGAGAGCTACACCGGCCGCTATCTCAAGGCCAAACTCAACCCATGAAGGAATCCTTGAATCCGATGAAATAGAGTATGCCGTCGAGACCTATCGTCGACAGGCTCTGACCGGCGTTGGCCTTGACCTTAGGCTTGGCATGGAACGCGATTCCGAGGCCGGCGGCCGAAAGCATGGGAAGGTCGTTGGCACCGTCGCCCACGGCGATGGTCTGGCGCATATCCAGATTTTCCACCTGGGCTATGAGGCGGAGCAGTTCCTGCTTGCGGCGCCCGTCGACAATCTCGCCGAGATACCTTCCGGTAAGCTTGCCGTCGACAATCTCGAGGTCGTTGGCATACACATAGTCGAATCCGAAACGCTGTTTAAGATAGTTGCCGAAATAAGTGAAACCGCCTGAAAGGATGGCCGTCTTATAGCCTGTGCGTTTCAGCACCGTCATCATACGGTCAACGCCCTCGGTTATGGGCAGATTCTCAGCAATCTCGCGCATTACACTCTCGTCAAGGCCCTTGAGCAGAGCCACACGACGGGTAAAACTCTCGCGGAAATCAATCTCACCGCGCATGGCCTGCTCGGTGATACGGCGCACCTCCTCACCCACTCCGGCGCGGTCGGCAAGTTCATCTATAACTTCAGTGCCAATCAGAGTGGAATCCATGTCGAAGCACACCAGACGGCGGCAACGGCGGAACATATTGTCCTCCTGAAGGGAAATATCAATGTCGCCCCCGGCCGCAATTTTAATGAAACTGCTCTGCATGGCATCACGGTCAACGGGATTGCCGCGCACCGAGAACTCCACGCACGCCTTGCGCAAAGGCTCCTCCGTCTCGTCAAGCGGGATTCGGCCGGTAAGACGCTGGATACCGTCGATATTAAGCTTCTGGTCGGCAATGACCTTGCTGACAGCCGCGATGTGACGCGACGCAATGGAACGGCCCAGAAGAGTTATTATCCAGCGGTTCTTACCCTGCGATTTAACCCAACGGTCGTAATCCTCTGGTTCTACAGGCGAGAATTTCACTTTCACATTAAGCTCGTAGCCTTTGAAAAGAAGATCCTTGAGAATATCGCCGGAGCGGCAGCTCTCGGTCTTTATCAGCATACCCAGACTGAGGTTGTGATGGATGTCGGCCTGGCCGATGTCGAGAATCTGCGCGTCGTGCGAGGCTATGATTTCCGAGAGCGCCGCCGTGACGCCAGGCTGATCAGCTCCCGTTATACTTATCATTATCAACTCAATGTTGCTTCCTTTCGCCATATCTGTAGTTCCTTGTATTTCGACTGCAAAGTTACCCATAATGCCTTATTCCGCAAATAATCGTTATCTTTGTAAACAGACAATCACCGTATAACTTTAAATCTCAGATATAATGAAACTACGCAACAGGCTCGTCGCGCTGGCATTGTCAGCGGTTCCGCTCGCAGGTTTCGGATATACAACATCGGCTATCGACTCGCTCGCATGGCGAGTAACCGAAGGCACGGCAAAGGACCGTATTTTCTTCACCACGCTGCAGTCGCCCGTGGATTTCTATGAAGTGATACCTTGCGGAAACACGGTGATGATCAACGGAAACAATGCCGTGTCGCAGGCCGTGGGACTTAACCGCTATCTGAAGGACGTGGCCCGTATACATATATCGTGGAACAATCTGACGCAGCCGTTGCCCGAGGTGCTTCCAATGCCCGATTCGGTGATGCGCGGAAGCACAGACCTCCCCTACCGCTACTATCTCAACTACTGCACATTTTCATATTCGATGCCGTTCTGGGACGAAGACCGGTGGATGAAAGAGATTGACTGGATGGCGCTCCACGGCATCAACATGCCACTCGACATAGTAGGCTCCGAAGCCGTGTGGAGCAATGTGCTGCGTCGCCTGGGCTATTCACCGGACGAGATAAAAGAATTCCTTCCCGGCCCGGCATTCACCGCCTGGTGGCTGATGAACAACCTTGAAGGCTGGGGCGGCCCGATGACCGACCAATGGATCGAGCAGCAAGCCAAGCTGAACAAGGCCATAATAGCGCGCATGAAATCGCTGGGCATATCGCCCGTGCTCCCCGGCTATTCCGGCATGGTCCCGCACACGGCGGGAAAAAAACTCGGTCTTGACATAGCCGACTCGGGCCGATGGTGCGAATTTCCACGTCCTGCCTTCCAGATGCCCGACGACCCGTCATTCAGCCGTCTGGCCGGAATTTATTACGAGGAACTTGCCAAACTCTACGGCCCCGCACGCTACTACAGCATGGACCCGTTTCATGAAGGAGGAACGCCCGGAGAGGTAGACCTTGCCAAAGCCGGAAAAACGATCATGGCCGAAATGAAAAAAGCCTCGCCGGAAGCCCGGTGGGTAATCCAGTGCTGGGGCGGCAATCCTCAGAGGGATATGATCCGCGACCTCGACCGCGGAGACATGGTGGTGCTCGACCTTTATTCCGAAAAAACTCCGCAATGGGGCGACGAAACATCGTCGATGTACCGTCCGGACGGCTTCATGGGCCACGACTGGATATACTGCATGCTGCTTAACTTCGGAGGCAATGTGGGTATGCACGGACGCATGGACGCACTCGTCGACGGATTTTTCAAGGCCCGGGACTCGAAGTTCGCGCAGACACTGAAAGGTGTCGGTGCCACACCCGAAGGTATAGAAAATAACCCTGTGATGTACGAACTGCTCTATGACCTTCCTTGGATGGAAAGCAAACCGGAGCTTCACGCCTGGCTTAAAAACTATCTCCACGCGCGCTACGGCACCGAGCCTTCCGACTCGCTCAGCAACGCGTGGTCGAATCTTTACGCCACCGTGTACAACGCCCCAGTGGACTACGAAGGTCAGGGAACAGTTGAATCGATAATCTGCGCTCGCCCTGACTGGAACCTCAAACGTACCTCGACATGGGGAGCGTCAACCCTGTTTTATTCTCCCTCGCTCACCGCACGCGCCGCGGAGCTGATGAAAGACCAGGGAAAGGGCAACAATTTTGACTACGACTATGCCGACGTAGCGCGCCAGGCCAACGCCGACGAAGCCAACCGTCTGCTGCAGGCAATATCGGCCCTCATGGGACGCGGGCAGAAAGATGAAGCCGAAAAGCTGTCACACCGCTTCCTCGACCTGATAGACCGTCAGGACTCCCTGCTTGCCCTGCGAGAGGACACCGACGTGAGAGGCTGGCTCAGCAAAGCCGCCGCATCGGCCACCGACCCGGTGCAGAAAGAGCGCAATGTGCTGAATGCCGCGCAGCTCATAACCGTGTGGGGCGACTCGGCCGCCGCCAACGTAGCCGGACTTCACGAATATTCCCACCGCGAATGGGGAGGCATAACCGGCGACCTGTACAAGAAGCGCTGGCAGGCGTTTTTCGACCACCAGTTCAGAAACGGCCCCAAACCGGATTATTACCGCATGGAGCTGGACTGGATAGACCGTATGCTCAAGAAATACTGAGCGGCGGTCAAGAATTGATTGTGGTGTATTTGCGCTCCAGAATGGAAGCGGCCACCGAATCGGCGAGCTGTACCAGACTTACGAGCGGATAGAGATCGGCCGCGCGGCGGAAATCGCCTTTAGATTCACCGTCGGTGGGGTTGACGCTCCACGCGCCCATGTGCCAGCGGATGGCGCATATCTCAGCATCGGTCAGACCGAGGCCCATCTGCAGAAGCATTATAACCGACTTCTCGCCGTGGCCCACGGGTAGCGAGCCCTGGTCACTGCCATACTGGCTCTGACCGAGTTCGTAGGCGGCATTGCGCTTCTTATAATAGAGATTGGACTTGCACATGTCGTGAAGCAGAGTGGCAATGATGATGCTGGCGTCGGAAATACGCTCGAACACATCGGGGCGCATCTTGCCGAATGTAGCCTTCAGCTCGCGCGCCGCATAATAAACGTTGAGCGAATGAATCATCAGACCGCCCTCATAACACATGTGGCCGTTCATAGATGCGGGAGCGGTGAAATAGCCGGTGTTTTCGAGTTCAGCTATGAAATCGTCCATTTCCTCAAGGCCGGTTGATTTCAGCAGGCCTATTATCTCTTCTTTATGTTTGCGGAGTTCGTCTTTATCCATATTCTTACAGGTTATAAGGAGTGATTTCATCAAGCGAAAGGCCACGCATATCCTTGGGCGAAAGCGTCATGTCGTCAACCGGGATACGCCAGTCCACCCTAACGGAAGGGTCGTTGAAACTCAGGGTGCATTCGGCCGACGGCATATACACATTGTCCACCTTATACTGGAACTGCGCTTCAGGGCTGAGCACGGCGAACCCGTGGGCGAACCCGCGGGGGATATAAAGCTGCAGCCCGTTGTCGGCTGTAAGCTCCACGGCGACATAGCGGCCGAAAGTAGACGAACCGGCACGAAGGTCCACGGCCACATCAAGTACCGCGCCGCGCGACACCCTCACAATCTTTGCCTGCCAGAATTCACCGCGCTGGAAATGAAGTCCGCGCACCACACCATAGCGGCTTACGGATTCATTATCCTGGATAAAGTCGCCGTTGGCACCGGTGGCTTCCTCAAACTCGGCGCGGCGAAACGTCTCGGCAAAATATCCACGGTCATCGCCGAAGCGCTTCGGCTCAATGAGCCAGAGGCCCTTTATATCAAGTTGGCTAAATCGCATTTTTAATTGGGAGATGTGATTTATGTTTCTTATGGAATTTATGTTACTTATGTGGCTTATGTTTTTATGCCAGGGAGTTTTTAAGGAGAGGAGATATCTTGGCAAAATTAGCAAAAATTCGGCTCAAGCCGAATTTCCGGTGCATGAAATCAAAGTGAAGTGTTAAATTTGCATCCTGAAAACCAGTGACGTATTTTGGCAGTTTTTACCCGAAGGCCTGGATGAGCTATTTGAGATGGTCAGGTTTGAAAAGACAGAGCAGTCGTACGACATATGGCTTGACGAGAAGAAGAAACTTTCCGACGAGGATTACAGCAATCCGAACATAATTGCAAGAGGCTATACGGATCATGTTACCATCCCGGATATTCTCCTACAATCTGGAACTTCCAAACGAGAAGGGAACACGACTCAGCGCCGAGTTCGTGACTTTTTTAAAAGACGAAGGTTGAGACGACGTCCCTGTCGATTAAGAGGGTGTTTCATAACAACTGTT
>LUJP01000043.1 GCA_001689535.1 Bacteroidales bacterium M5 | reverse complement strand
TCAAAAGCGAGTGCAAAGGTAGACATTCCCCACATTCCCTCCAAATATTTCAGAAACCATTTTGCACCTAAATAGCGTTAATATTTGTTAGAGAGATATTCAAACCGCTTTTATACATTTACTTACAAGCCAAGAGAATTTTCACGCTTTTTCCGAACTTTTTTCCACCCGAGATTTCAAAGACGCAAATTCCACCAGACAGGAGGCCTCCAAGCAGTTTTTTTTTACAAAACCAGATTCCGCCCCGAAAATAGCATTCTCAAATCAAGCCACCGCCGACAAAAAAAACACTTCAGAAAATAATCGTCAATCACGCCCAAGCACACATCTATAATAAAAAAATACGCCACACCCAACAAAATACCCACCTTAAAATTTCGCAACCCACCGAAAATATCATATATTAGCAACCTGATTCATAGTAATACCAATTTTCAATGGCGCAGCATAATATCACCGGCGAATGGGGTGAGCAAGTGGCAAAAGAATATCTCGCCGCCCATGGATACGCCATCATGAACTCGAACATCCACATAGGCCATAAAGAAATAGATATTATAGCATTTAAAGGCACAATTATCGCCTTTGTAGAGGTAAAGACCCGACGGTGCCCCGACCACGACCCCGTTGCCGCCGTAGATTCCCGCAAAATTTCCAGACTTTGCCGTGCGGCCGACTCTCTAATAAGAAGTCGTGGAATTCAGCAAGATCCGCGCTTTGATGTTATAACTGTAACCGGCACACCTGAAAACTACATGGTGGAACATTACCCCGACGCATTTCTACCACCACTATCAACACGCTAATAATCAAGCTTAAAGAAATAATATTCACATAATTTGTGAACTTTTCAAACGTTTTGCACCTTATAAATTTGGAGAAAAGATAGTTTTGCACTATTTTTGCAATGGATTCAAAATTGAAATGATTACAACTTATGATAACTGTCCCTGAAACCTCAAAAATTCTTATCGAAGCCGGCATAAAGCCCTCTTCGCAGAGAATCGCCGTCATGAGACAGCTCATGAGCGATAAATCCCATCCAACTGTGGCTGATATTTACGACGCACTCTTGCCCGAACACCCTACCATGTCGCGCACTACAATCTACAATACGCTGAAACTATTTGTAGAAGCAGGTTGCGCCAGGTGTCTGAACATCGACCCCACAAACGCGCGTTTCGATGCCACCGTTCATCTCCACGCGCATTTCTTCTGCAAGAAATGCCATCGTGTCACCGACATAGAGATGTCGCTCCCGACCCTCAACGCCACAGGTTACTCATGTGATGACACCTCCCTTTTCTTCTCAGGCATCTGCCCCCAATGCAGTCTTAGCTGACAGGAAGAACAAAACCACCAAAACAAAACTCAAATCCAAAATAATTTCGTAATTTTTAAATTCCACTACAATGAAAAAGAAATTTATCTGCACAGTTTGCGGTTATGTACACGAAGGCGAACACGCTCCCGAAAAATGCCCCATCTGCGGAGCTCCCGCCAGCAAATTCAAAGAACTTGACGAAAGCGAAATGCTCAACTTCGTAACCGAACACGAAATCGGCGTTGCCAAAGGCTGCGACGAAGAGATGATAAAAGACCTCACCGCCCACTTCAACGGCGAATGCGGCGAAGTAGGCATGTACCTGGCTATGTCGCGTCAGGCCGACCGCGAAGGCTATCCCGAAATCGCCGAGGCCTTCAAGCGCTATGCTTTCGAAGAGGCCGAGCACGCTTCGAAATTCGCCGAACTCCTTGGCGAGTGCGTATGGGACACCAAAACCAACCTCGAGAAGCGTATGGCAGCTGAAGCAGGAGCCAATGCCGACAAGATGCGCATAGCACGCCGCGCAAAGGAACTCAACCTCGACGCCATCCACGATACCGTTCATGAAATGGCCAAGGACGAAGCCCGTCACGGACAGGGATTCCAGGGTCTTTACAACCGTTACTTCAAAAAATAATAAAACTAAAACTACTAAATAATAAAACTAAAACTACTCTCCATGGAACTTAAAGGATCAAAAACCTGGAAAAACCTCGAGACAGCCTTCGCAGGCGAATCGATGGCCCGTAACAAATACACCTATTATGCATCGAAAGCCCGTAAAGACGGCTACGTGCAGATAGCCCAGATATTCGAGGAAACAGCCGCCAACGAAAAAGAGCACGCCGAACTCTGGTTCAAGCTCCTTCACGACGGCATGCCCGACACCCCTCACAACCTGCTTGACGCAGCCGAAGGCGAGAACTACGAATGGACCGACATGTACGACACCTTCGCCAAGGAAGCCCGCGAGGAAGGTTTTGAAAACATCGCCGTGCTCTTCGACCGCGTTGCAAAAATCGAGAAGCACCATGAAGAGCGCTACCGCGCGCTGCTCAACAACATCGAGACCGGCATAGTGTTCTCGCGCGACGGAGAGACCATCTGGATCTGCACCAACTGCGGCCATATCCACATTGGCAAAGACGCTCCCAAAGTATGCCCCACCTGCGCTCATCCGCAGGCCTACTTTGAAATCATGGCCAAGAACTATTGATAAAATAGCACGACCGCAGGGCTTTCTAAGCTCATAAATCCACACCGACGGCAAAAAAAAGACACACGCCACACGCAATGTCTTTTCTTGCCGTCGGTTTCTTTTTCAGCGTCAATGAACCTGACGCCACTCCATGGCGTTTCACTTCCGGGCAATCTCGCCCCCAGGCAAACCATTATAACCATACAATAAAATGAAAGACGTAAGACAGACCCTGCTTGACCACAGAAGCATACGGCGCTATGAGCGCGAGCCGATCACCGACAGCCAGATGGAATTCATTCGCGAGGCAGTCCGCACCACTCCCACCAGCTACAACGGCCAGCAATACAGCGTGATCGATGTTACCGACCAGCAACTCAAAGAAAAGCTCTACGAGATTTCGGGACAAAAACAGATCAAGACTTGCTCGCATTTTCTGGTGTTCTGCGCCGACTACCATAAAATCGGCCTGATAGCTCGTGAAAAAGGAGTGGATATGCCTCCGTTCTACGACACGGCCGACGGTCTGATCGTTGGCACGGTGGATGCCTCGCTCGCCATGATGAGAGCTCTTGTAGCTGCCGAAGCAATGGGGCTCGGCGCCTGCTGCATAGGCTACGCACGCACCGTCAATCCGGCGGAATTCTCCCGACTGCTCAAGCTGCCGCAGCACGTCTACGTGGTGTGCGGTCTCGCCATCGGCGTTCCCCGCGAGCTACCCGACATCAAGCCCAAGGAGCCGGAAACCGCCCTCTTCCACACCGACGCCTACTCCGACGACGCCACCCTGCTTGAGAGCTTGAAGAAATACGACGCAGAAATAACAGAATACAACGCCACCCGTTCCGGCACCAAGTCCGACAACGACTGGGCCTCCCATATAATATCTTATTATTCCGAAGCCATGGGCTACCGCATGCTCGAGGCTCTCCGCGAACGGGGATTCGACATAAAACAATAACTGACACAGAAACTCATGACAACAGGCGATAAAGCCCCTGAAATACTGGGCAAAGACCAGAACGGAAATGAAGTGCGCCTCAGCGACTTCGCCGGAAAGAAACTCATACTCTACTTTTACCCGAAAGACAACACCTCAGGCTGCACGGCCGAGGCGTGTTCGCTGCGCGACAATCTTCCCGAACTTGCCGGGAAAGGATACGCCGTGGTGGGCGTAAGCCCTGACTCCGAAGCCTCCCACCAGCGCTTCATCGAGAAACATGGACTGCCTTTCACCCTGATAGCCGACACTGACCACACCCTTGCCGAGCAGATGGGCGCATGGGGCGAAAAGAGCATGTATGGCCGCAAATATATGGGCATCCTGCGCACCACCTTCATCATCAGCCCCGACGGCACAATAGAGCATATCTTCGGTCCCAAACAGATAAAGACCAAAGAACACGGCAACCAGATTCTCAACCTGGGATAATATCAAATAAATTTGCTTTTACCCCCGACTTATTCGTATATTTGCATCAATCGAATCGCTTCACGACCGCGCACCGGACTGCGTCCGACTTGCGCTTTCGATTTTCCGCGAATATATACCTAATATTTGCAAATGCATGACAATTCCGTGAGGCTGCCATGCATTTGCTATTTCAAGCCCCTGATACAAATCACCTTAAATACTTAAACCGTTATGATCAATCGATTCATTCTCAACGAAGTGTCATACTTCGGACCCGGTGCACGCCAGAACCTTCCCGAAATCATCACCCGTCTGGGCAAAAACAAAGCCATGGTGGTGACCGATCCGGGACTGCTCAAATTCGGTGTAGCCGACATGGTCACCATGGTACTCGACCAGGCCAAGATTCCCTATGAGGTTTTCTCCGACGTGAAACCAAATCCCACCGTAACGAACGTGAAAAACGGCATCGAAGCCTTCAAGAAGTCAGGCGCCGACTTTATCATTGCCATCGGAGGCGGTTCGGCCATCGACACCGCCAAGGCCGTGGGAATCGTAATCAACAATCCCGAATTCTCCGACATAGTATCGCTTGAAGGCTGTGCTCCCACCCGCCATAAAAGCGTGCCCATCATAGCCCTCCCCACCACCGCCGGAACCGCCGCCGAGACCACCATCAACTATGTGATCATCGACGAGGAAAAGCAGAAAAAGATGGTGTGCGTGGACCCCAACGATATTCCCGCCGTTGCCGTTATAGACTCTGAGCTGATGTATTCTCTGCCCAAGAGCCTCACAGCCGCCACCGGCATGGACGCCCTGACCCACGCCATAGAAGGCTACATAACCAAAGCCGCATGGCCCATGAGCGACATGTTTGAGATTGAAGCCATCCGCATGATCCGTCACCATCTCCCAACAGCCGTGGAGGAACCCCGCAACGCCGAAGCCCGCGACGGCATGGCCGTGGCTCAGTATATAGCCGGCATGGCATTCTCCAACGTAGGCCTGGGTCTGGTTCACGGCATGGCACATCCCATGGGTTCGCTCTTCGACGTGCCTCACGGAGTGGCAAACGCCCTGCTTCTCCCCACTGTAATGGAATTCAACATGCCCGCATGCCTTGACAAATATCCCGAGATAGCCCGCGCAATGGGTGTCGACACCGAGGGCATGAACCGCGAGGAAGCATCAAAGGCAGCATGCAAGGCCGTAAAAGATCTCGCCATCCTCGTCGGCATCCCCCAGCATCTGAGCGACCTGGGAATCAAAGAGACCGACATTCCCCGTCTGGCCGAACAGGCTCTTGCCGACGTGTGCACCCCCGGCAATCCCCGCGAGGTGACACTTGACGACATCATCGCCCTCTATCACAAAGTGCTCTGACACCACCCGCATAGATCCATAACCCATTTAAGGCAGAAGCTGTAACCGGCTTCTGCCTTTCTTTTTTTCGTAAGACAACCGTTCCTGAAACCAGAAATCCGTTTTTTATTTTGAACAACATATATTATTTTTTCACACGAATTAGTATTTTTTAGGTAAAAAGCATATATTTGCAACCGAATCTAACCCCAAAATCGATACCCTAAAGCTAATTTTTCCTTTACTCATCGATTCTCCAGGATTGGAATGCATTACGCATAAATATCATGAAACTCAATCAATAGCCTAAAAAGCAACCATAAATCAATCCAAAAGCGTAAGCTATTTTTATAACACCCAATCTATGAAACGAATTAGTACAATTCTTCTGTTCATTATGCTGCTTTCGTTTTCAGCCATGGCCCAGCAAGCGATACATGGCTTAGTGCTTGATGCAGCTGACGACTCACCTATTCCGGGTGCCTCTGTAATTGTAGCCGGCTCGAAATCCGGCACAGCCACCGATGCCGACGGCAAGTTTGTAATAAACGCCAAAATCGGCCAGACCCTGAAAATCACCTACATCGGCATGCGTCCGGTAAGTCAGGTCATCAAATCAGACAACATCGAAATCCGCATGGAGTCTGACTCAAAAGTGCTTGAAGAAGTTGTGGCCGTAGGTTACGGCGTGACGAAAAAGCGCGACCTTGCGGGTTCAATCGCATCCATCAAGCCCGAGAACATCCAGGCCGGTGTGATTGTCAATACCGCCGAGCTCATCAAAGGCCGTGCGGCCGGTGTGCACGTGCGCCAGACATCCATGGAACCCGGTGGTCTCACCACCATCCGCGTGCGCGGCGCCTCATCCATCAGCTCAAGCAACGAGCCCCTATACATCATAGACGGACTTCAGACAACCGGCGGTCTCAACATCAACCCCAACGACATCGAATCCATCGAGATTCTGAAAGATGCCGCCGCCACGGCAATTTACGGTGCTCGCGGCGCCAACGGTGTTGTGCTCGTGACCACAAAGAAAGGCAAAGAAGGGAAGTTCACCATCTCCTATGCCTATGACATGGCCGCCAAATTCCTCCACAACCCCTACGAGCTGATGGACGCCCAGGACATCATGAAAACCGCCATGCAGCAGTGGGAAGACAACGGTTCGAGCGGCAATCCGCCCTACACCGTCAACCAGCTCGCCTACAAAGGAGCCGGTACCGACTGGTTCAAGGAGCTGACGCGCACTTCCACCACTCAGACCCACAACGTGCAGGTGGCCGGCGGTTCCGAGCGCATCAACGTGGCAGCCTCCATGTCCTACACCGACGACCAGGGTATCCTTCCCAATACAGACTATGACCGTCTGACCGCCCGTATCAACGCCGAGTTCAAAATTTCAAAACACATCTCGGCAGGAGCCACATCCTACATCACCCGCTCCACCAAGAACTACCTCAACATGGGCACGACCACCTCGACCGACAACACCATCTACGCCATATTCAATGCCAGCCCTCTGACCACAAACAGTCCGGAAGGCATCAACGTATTCGGTGAGAAAGGACGTCGCAACGGTCTGTACGCCGATATCATGAGCCGCGATTTCAAGAACTCCTCCACCAACGCCAACTACACCTTCTGGGGAGAGGCCAAGATTATCCCGCAGCTCACCGCCCGCGTTCAGTATTCGTTCAGCAACTCCACCGACAAATATCAGAAATACTACAGCCGCGACACCACCGTGGGTCTGGCCAACAACGGCCTCGCCTCAAACGAGATCGAGAACACCGACTATCATCAGGTGGACGGTGTGCTCACCTATCATCAGCAGTTCGGCGACAACCACGACGTGAAAGTGATGGCCGGTCTGTCGTACATAAAGAACAAATATGAATACTCCGGCATGCAGGCCCACGACTTCACCACCGACGCCTTCTCCTTCAACAACATGGGAGCCGCCCAGGTAATCGACTGGATCAGCACAAGCCGCACCGACAAGACCAACATGTCATACTTCGGCCGCGCCGAGTATGTGCTCATGAACAAATACATCATCAACGCAAGTATCCGCGCCGACGGCGCCTCAAACTTCGGTACCGGCAACAAATGGGGCTACTTCCCCTCCGCATCCGTGGCATGGCAGCTCGGCGACGAGAGATTCATGGACTTCTGGCGCAACGTAGTGACCAACTTCAAGATCCGTGCAAGCTACGGACGCACAGGTAATGACGCCATCGGTTCCTATAAATCCCTCCGTACCTATGCGTTCGCCAACGTATATCTGGGCGGCGACGACGTGGTGAAAGGCATGTACCCCAACAACGCCGGCAACCCCAACCTCAAATGGGAGACAACCTCGCAGTGGGACCTCGGCTTCGACGCCCTTCTGTGGAACGGACTCGTTGAAGTGAACTTCGACTGGTATTACAAAAAGACCACCGACCTGCTCAACCCCATCAACATCTCCACATCCACAATCGGCCTGCAGACCACCCTTGGCAACAACGGCACCATCGACAACCGCGGATGGGAACTCTTCATCAAATACAATCCCTTCGCCAAGAAAGACTTCTCATGGTCAACCACCCTCAACCTGGGTGCCAATAAAGGCAAAGTCGTTGATATCACCGACCCCACTTACATCTCCATCATGCCTCAGGGATGGTACAACTCCACAGAATACATGAAAGTGGAGAAAGGCATGCCTCTGAGCTCCATCTACGGCTATGTGTTCGACGGCGTGATTCAGGAAGGCGAAACCTACGCTCCCCAGCCCGGCTCCGTTCCCGGACATCCCAAATTCAAGGATCTTGACGGCAACGGCATAATCGACACCAACGACCGCAAAGTGATAGGCAACGGTAACCCCGACCTGGTAATCGGCTGGGGCAACAACTTCCGCTTCCGCGATTTCGACTTCTCGTTCTTCTTCGACGCCAACATCGGCCAGGACATGATCAACGTCAACAATGTGGTGTTTGAAGACCTCGGACGTCTCAAATCATCCATGTATCGCTGGACAAAGACCAACCCCAACAACAACATCCCCGCCACCACCTGGCGCAAGGACGGCGGCAACCAGTACGGCTCGTTTGTCAACACCAAATTCGTTGAGGACGCAAGCTTCCTCCGCCTCTCCAGCATCGAGCTCGGCTACACACTGCCGGTTGCCAAGCTGGGTCTGGCCAAGTACATCCAGAACTTCCGCGTATTCGTGGGCGCGCAGCGACTCTTCACCATCACCAGCTACTCCGGTTTCGACCCCGAAGTCAGTGTGAATGGAGCAAGCTCAATCGGACAGGGTCTCGACTACTGTACCTATCCCAGCTACCGTGCGTTCAACTGCGGTGCAAAAATCACATTCTAACCCATTCCACCATCTGAAAAACAAGATAAATCATGAAACCTAAAATATTGCTTCTACTGCCGTTGGTGGCGTTCGCATTCGCTTCTTGCCATGACGAGTTAGAAGAAACCGTATATTCCAATCTTACCGACGACACCGCCTTTACCTCGGCAGAAAACGCCCAGGCGGCCGTCGACGCCATGTACGAGCCGCTCCACCAGATCTACCGCGACCCGATGTTCCAGGCTTCCGACGGCGTAACCGACGTTTGCTTCGACCAGGGTGTATCGGCATTCGAGGTGCTCAACGACGAGGCCATACGCACCTCATCGCATCTCACCACCTGCTGGGACAACTTCTTCCAGGTTTCCTCACGTGCCAACATCGTGATCGACCGCGTGGGCGCGATGGACGACGCCCTTTTCACCGACGCCAACAAGGACCAGATGATAGCCGAAGCCCATTTCATGAGGGCTTATGCCTACATGCAGCTTTCCGACCTCTTCTATCGCGTGCCTCTGGTTCTGTCGAGCGATATCGACGTGAAAGAGAAACTGCCTCTGGCCTCTCTCGATGACATTGAAAACGCCATCGAAACCGACCTCAAGGCTGCCATGACCCTGCCGGAGAAATATGACAGCCGCGACGACGCCGGCCGTCCCACCCTCGGCTCCGTACGCGGATTTCTCGTGCGCCTCTACATGCGTCAGGCCGGACGCCTCCGTCTCAACGGCGGCGACGACCAGGCCAAATGGAATCAGGCCCTTGAGGCTGTAAACGACGTCCTGGCCATGGAAGGAAGCGTCTACAATCTCCAGAACAACATCTGGGATGTGTTTGACCCCAACACCGACGCCACACTTTACAACGACGAGCTCATGTTCACAATCCGCGCCAAGGAAAGCATTAGCTCCGCGGCATGGGACCTCGGCATGATGTTCACCAACTGGGACTACGATATGGGCTGGAACCTCTTCCTCGTGCCTCTGCAGCAGTTCTGGAGCTTCGATCCCGCCGACGAGCGCCGTTCGGTAATGATCGTAAGCGAATTCCCTAACGTCTACAACACCGCCGACAATCCTGCCGCCGCCTCTTACTACTATGCACCACTCTCGCTTGCCGATGTGGCAACGATGTCAAAGAGCAATCTCGACGCCAGCGGCAACCTCAAACCCGGCGAGACCTACGGAACTATAGGAGAGCTATCTACCGTATTCACACGCAAGTATGAATATCACAACAGTTTCAAATATACCTACCGCACTCAGAACAACATGCCCGTGATGCGCTTCGCCGACATGATTCTGTGCAAGGCCGAGATTCTCAATGAAATCAACGGCCCGTCGCAGACCGCGCTCGACCTCATCAACCGCATACGTGAGCGTGCCTTCCACAACTCCGACCACAACCTGAGTCTGGCCGACTTCTCCACCAAGGAGGCTTTGCGTAGCGGCATCTGCGACGAGCGCGCCAAGGAACTCGGAATGGAGTGCGTGCGCCGTGTCGACCTCATCCGCATGGGTCTGTGGAAAGACCGCATGGAAAAATACTTCGCCGGCATAAAGGAAATAGCCCAGATGAGAGAGATAAACGAAAACAAACCCTCCGGCTACTACGACAGCGACTGGCGTGTATATCCTACCAATCTCACCGACAACGATATCCGCCGCTACATGCCTATCCCCAAGCGTGAGACCGACTACAACCCCGAACTGCTTGACGCTCGTAACTTCTGATGCGCCTGCATTCTGACACTTGAAATATTTCCGACGGGTTCGCGTCGCTTGACCCTACGGCAGACGCGGACCCGTCGTTTTTTTCCCGATCACATCCATGACTAAACTACATTTACTTCTCATGGTGGCTGCTGCCGTACTCCTGCCAGGCTGCCATGGTACCAACGGCCATGATAACGGTTCCGACACCATCACCGCCGAATGGAACTTCGACAACGCCGACGGCTGGAATTATTATCATCAGGACACCGCCACCGTAACCCAATGGGCTATCCTCGACGGCCAACTGGCACTCACCACCCGCGCATATACGCACGACCGCACCAAAATGCACACCGACGACAGCGATTATGCCGACGGAACATATTACTGGCGCACATACGTGCCGGCCATCGGTCCCGGCGAACAGGTGAGCATCGGGTCGTGGATTTATCATGATGACCACCATGAACTTGATTTCGAAGTGGGCCCCGGCAAAGCCGAGATAAGAGCACAGCATGATGTGGCGCCCGACGAACTGCTTGCGTGCATGACCAGCCAGGACTTCCCTTTCATCTCCGGTTACACCCCCATCAAGCCGGGATGGCATGACTTCTCCATAAAGCTCGAGACCGGCACCGACGGCAAATACACAGCCATCTGGAGCATCGACTCTCAGGAAAAACAGCGTCAGAAACTCGACTACGGGCCCGAAATAGGGTTCGCTATCCAGTGCAGCGTGGAAAACCTCATGTTTATAGGCGACACCATCTCCACGTCAGACTATACCGCGCTATACGACCGCGTAAGCTTCACAGGCCATAAAGCCACGGCCCCGGAGCCCGTCGGACAATAATAAGCAGTAATCCACCGTTGTTTATACACCGAAACGTTTACACAGCAACGTCATTTACACAAATATCACAATAAACCCAATCGCTATCAAATGCAACTCCTACACTCATTACAGCTACGCATTCTCCTCTCAGCCGCAGTGGCCCTCGCCGCCGGATTCTCTCTTACATCATGCAGCGACGACAACGAGCCTGAAAAGAAAATAACCCTCACCGAGGTCACCATCACCACCGACCCCGAGAATGCCTTGCGTTATCCCGTGAGCGTCACGCTTTCTGACGATGCCGAAGTGACCCTCTCCTACTGGGAGACCGGCAAGCCCGAAACCGAGCGCACAACGCATGAAGTTCAGTCGGCTCAGTTCAAGGCCGCTCCGGTTATCACATTCGTGAGATTCAATACCGACTATACTTTCGCCGTCAACATCAACGGCCAGCGTCAGGAAGGAGAATACACCTTCCATACCTCCATAGCTCCTCCAGAACTTCCGGTATATCATGTGACAGTGGACAACCCTGGAGCGCCCACCGACGGATATATACTGCAATGGGTCGCTTCCAAGCCCGGATACATCACCTTCTGTGACATGGACGGCAACATAGTATGGTATGAGAAGTTCGACCAGGCGATACGCATGGCCCATTACGACACCGACCACCGCAAGCTGTGCGTCCTCACCGGCTTCCGCGACGGCGTCAACAGCAAGAACTTCCAGCGCCTCTGCGACAAGATCATCACCCTCGATCTCGAAGGCAACCGCGACGTACAGTGGGTAGCCTCGGACGACAATGTGCCCTACCCCCACCATGACATAAAATTCACCCCCGACGGCAACCTCATCATGGTGTGCAACACCATCAAAAAGTTCGACCTCTCGCAATTCGGCCTCGACACCGACGCCGATGTGTGGGGCGACGGATTCACCATCATCTCTCCTGCCGGCAATGTAATCCGGAAATGGGATAACTTCGGCGAGATCACCCCCTACGACACCGGAGAAATGATTCTTGAAGGCGGTGCCGTAAAGGACTTTCTCCATGCCAATTCCGTCAACTGGGATTCAAACGGCGATTACTACATGACATTCAACCGCCCCAACGAACTCTGGAAAATCGAGGCGAGCACGGGCAAAGTGCTATATCGTGTGGGCCCCGCAGGAAATGTGGAGCTTGACGAAGCCGATTTTGCCAGCGGCATCCATGCCGCCGAGCCTCTGGCGCCGGACAAAGTGCTCTGCTACGACAACGGCTCCAGCCGCGGCTTCTCGCGTGCCATAATATATGAGATAGATCCCGTGGCCATGAAAGCCAAAGTCACCCTCTCGGTTCCCATCCCCTCGGAATACAGCTCAACCGACCGAAGCAACGTCCAGCTCATCCGCGACGGCGAAATGCTCATGTTCGGCAGCACCCTGGGCCGCTGCAACGTGTTCACCGACAAGACCGGCAAGATTCTCAAGGTAATCAAACGCACAGGTATCTCCTACCGTTCGTATTACTATCAGGACATCTGATTTCAGCTTAAAGACTGAAACTTCCTATCCCATACTCCGGGCGGCGCACTCACCCTGCGCCGCCCGGATTGCTTTTCACCCTCCACAAAAATTTGCGGGGATAGACGCTTTTATGTAATTTTGCATGGTTTTCACGATAGAAATCTTGCGAACCACAGATTACCATTCAATTTTCTATCGCATGCGAAAAGACAAGTCAGCGGTACTCATTCTTGAAGACGGTACAAGATTTGAGGGCAAATCATTTGGATATGAGGCATCAACCTCGGGCGAAACAGTATTCAACACTGCTATGACAGGGTATCCCGAAAGCCTCACCGACCCTTCCTACGAGGGTCAGATACTCGTCACCACCTATCCCATTCTCGGAAACTACGGCGTGCCCCCCCGGCGCGAGAAAGACGATGTGAGCGAATACTACGAGAGCGACCACATCCACTGCCGTGCCATCGTGGCCCAGGACTATTCGTTCCTCCACTCCCACTGGCAGGCCGACCGTTCACTCGCCGACTGGCTCAAGGAAGAAAAAATACCCGGCATCTACGGCATAGACACCCGCGCACTCACCAAGCATCTGCGCGAGAAAGGCTCAATGCTCGGAAAGATTGTGATCGAGGGCGACGACGAGAACGCCGTTCCCTTCTACGACCCTAACGCCGAAAACCTTGTGGCCAAAGTGAGCTGTTCTGAGGTTGAAATCCACGGACAGGGCGAGAAAACCGTGGTGCTCGTTGACTGCGGTGTGAAGCACAACATCATCCGCTGCCTCACACGTCGCGGTGTAAAGGTGGTGATGGTACCCTGGGACTACGACTTCACCACCATCCCCTACGACGGCCTCTTCATATCCAACGGCCCCGGCAACCCCGACATGGCCGTGAAGACCGTAGAGAACATCCGCAAGGCAATGGCCATAGGCAAACCGATATGCGGCATCTGCATGGGCAACCAGCTCCTTGCCAAAGCCGCCGGCGCCACCACCTACAAGCTCAAATACGGCCACCGCAGCCACAATCAGCCGGTGCGCCGCGTGGGAACCAATCTCTGCTACGTCACCTCGCAGAACCACGGTTTTGCGGTAGACCAGGAGACCCTTCCTTCCGACTGGGAAGCGCTGTTCGTCAACATGAACGACGGTACCAACGAAGGTATCCGCCACAAGACACTCCCCTTCTTCTCGGCGCAGTTCCATCCCGAGGCAAGCTCCGGACCCAAGGACACCGAATTCCTCTTCGACGAGTTCATAGCCATGCTCTGACACGGCCCGGCATTCCACATCCCCATTATCTAACGCATTATCTCCAGCTACATATATGTCCACGTCAAAGCCATCTGAAATAAAAAAAGTGCTCATACTGGGCTCCGGCGCCCTGAAAATAGGCGAGGCCGGCGAATTTGACTACTCCGGCTCGCAGGCCCTGAAAGCGATGAAGGAAGAAGGTATCACCACGGTGCTCATCAACCCGAATATCGCCACCGTACAGACCTCCGAAGGGTTTGCCGACAAAATATACTTCCTGCCCGTGACTCCATTCTTCGTGGAGAAAGTGATTGATCGGGAGCGTCCTGACGGCATCCTCCTCGCATTCGGCGGCCAGACGGCGCTCAACTGCGGTGTGGAGCTCTACAAAAGCGGGGTGCTTGAAAAGTACAATCTGAAAGTGCTCGGCACACCCGTGCAGGCCATAATGGACACCGAAGACCGCGAACTCTTCGTCAAAAAGCTCGATGAAATCGGCGTAAAGACAATCAAGAGCGAGGCTGTGGATACCGTGGAGCAGGCCGTGGAGGCCGCCAACCGCCTCGGCTTCCCGGTGATAGTGCGCGCAGCCTATGCCCTCGGAGGCCTCGGCAGCGGTTTCTGCGACAATGAGGAGGAACTCGTGGCCCTCACCGAGAAGGCCCTTTCGTTCTCGCCCCAGGTACTCGTGGAGAAATCGCTCAAGGGATGGAAAGAAGTGGAATACGAGGTGGTGCGCGACCGCTTCGACAACTGTATCACCGTCTGCAACATGGAAAACTTCGACCCACTGGGAATCCATACCGGCGAGAGCATCGTGGTTGCACCGTCGCAGACCCTCACCAACGAGGACTACCACTATCTGCGCAAGCTCGCCATCAAAATCATACGCCACATAGGCATTGTGGGCGAATGCAACGTACAGTATGCGTTCGATCCCACATCCATGGACTACCGCGTCATCGAGGTGAACGCCCGCCTCAGCCGCTCGTCGGCCCTGGCGTCGAAAGCCACCGGCTATCCTCTAGCTTTCGTGGCCGCCAAACTTGGCCTCGGCTACGGCCTGTTTGACCTCCGCAACTCCGTTACGCGCGAGACCTCGGCCTTCTTCGAGCCGGCCCTTGACTACATAGTTTGCAAGATTCCCCGCTGGGACCTCGGCAAATTCCACGGCGTGCGCCGCGAAATCGGCTCATCCATGAAATCAGTGGGCGAGGTGATGGCCATTGGCCGCACATTCGAGGAAGTGATTCAGAAAGGACTCCGAATGATCGGACAGGGAATGCACGGTTTCGTGGGCAATCGTCCGATGAAATTCGACGATCTGGACAACGCCCTCTCCACTCCCACCGACAAACGCATATTCGCCATAGCCCGTGCCTTTGAGGAAGGCTACACCGTGGAGCGCATCCATGAGCTTACAAAGATTGACAAGTGGTTCCTCTACCGCCTCCACAACATCATAACCACCAGCCATGAGCTCGGAAACGTCAAGGGCGGTCTGGACGGCCTCGACTCCGCGCTGCTCCGCCAGGCAAAGGAACAGGGCTTCAGCGACTTCCAGATAGCACGCTTTGTAATCCCCGAGGAGCTCGACCGCAGCACCGACGGCAGCATCATGAAGGTGCGCACCCTGCGCAAGGCCAATGGCATTCTTCCCGTAGTGAAACAGATCGACACACTGGCCGCTGAATATCCGGCCATGACAAACTATCTGTATCTCACCTACAACGGAACGCAGAACGATATCGACTACGAACACGACGGCCGCTCAGTGGTAGTGCTCGGCTCGGGCGCATACCGCATCGGCAGCTCCGTGGAATTCGACTGGTGTTCGGTCAACGCACTCCTCACCATAAAGAAAGAGGGCTGGCGCTCAGTGATGATAAACTATAATCCCGAGACCGTGTCGACCGACTATGACATGTGCGACCGCCTGTACTTCGACGAGCTCACATTCGAGCGCGTCATGGATATTCTCGACCTCGAGATGCCCCACGGCGTGATACTCTCCGTGGGCGGCCAGATTCCCAACAATCTCGCCATGCGCCTCGACAAGGAGCACATCAACATTCTCGGCACATCGGCCAAGAGCATTGACAACGCCGAGGACCGCCACAAATTCTCGGCCATGCTCGACCGTCTGGGCATTGACCAGCCCCGCTGGCGCGAACTTACCAGTTTTGAAGATATCAACCGCTTCATCGATGAAGTGGGATTCCCGGTGCTCGTGCGCCCCAGCTACGTGCTTTCCGGCGCGGCCATGAACGTCTGCTCCAACCGCGACGAACTTCACCAGTTCCTGCAGCTTGCCGCCAACGTATCGAAGCAGCACCCCGTGGTGGTTACGGAATTTATCCAGAACGCCAAGGAAATTGAGATGGACGCTGTGGCTCAGAACGGTGAAATCAAGGCATACGCCATATCGGAGCATATAGAGTATGCCGGCGTACACTCCGGCGATGCCACAATCCAGTTCCCCCCGCAGAAACTCTACGTTGAGACTATGCGCCGCATCAAGAAGGTGTCGTCGCAGATCGCTGCCGCCCTCAATATCTCCGGCCCCTTCAACATCCAGTTCCTTGCCAAGAACAACGACATAAAGGTGATAGAATGCAACCTGCGCGCATCGCGAAGCTTCCCCTTCGTGTCGAAGGTACTTAAAATCAACTTCATCGATCTCGCCACCAAGATCATGCTCGGCATACCGGTGGAAAAACCTGCCAAAAACGCCTTCGATCTGGACTATGTGGGCATCAAGGCCTCGCAGTTCAGCTTCTCGCGCCTGCAGGGTGCCGACCCGGTTCTGGGCGTCGACATGTCGTCGACCGGTGAGGTAGGCTGTCTGGGCGTCGACACCTCCGAAGCTCTGCTCAAATCCATGCTTTCCGTGGGGCAGCGCATTCCGTCAAAAGGTGTGCTTCTCTCTACCGGAACTCCCAAGCAGAAAGCCGCCATGCTCGAATCGGCCCACCGTCTCCACGACAAGGGCTACCGCATCTATGCCACCGGGGGAACCCACCGTTTCCTCAACGACAACGGCATTCCCGCCGTGCGCGTATACTGGCCCAGCGAGAGCGACATGGAACCCCAGGCCCTCCAGCTCCTCCACAACAAGGAGATAGACCTTGTGGTCAACATACCCAAGAACCTCACACCCGCGGAGCTCACCAACGGTCACAAGATACGCCGCGCAGCCATCGACCTCAACATTCCACTGCTCACCAACGCACGTCTTGCAGCAGCTTTCATCGGAGCATTCACCTCAATGAAGCCCGACGACATCGAAATCAAAGCCTGGGACGAATACTGATGGAAAGCCTGACGCTTGAACAGCTGTGTCGCGACGCGGCATCGCGTCTTCAGCCACGCTACGGCTCGGGTGAAGCGCAATGGATGGTGCGTATAATGATGCGCGAGCTCAAAGGCTATTCGCAGGTCGACCTTGCCGTAAAGGCCCGCAATCCCGTTTCGGATTTCCTGCGCGGAAAAACGGACGATACGGTAAGGCGTCTGCTTCAGGGCGACCCCATTCAGTATATTTTCGGCATCACGGATTTCTATGGCCTGCGCCTGCACGTGAGTCCCGACGTACTTATTCCCCGCCCGGAGACCGCCGAGCTGGTCGACCTCATAGTCAAAGAAAACTCCTCGCGCAGCGACCTCTCGGTGCTCGACGTCTGCACCGGTTCCGGCTGTATAGCCGTGGCGCTCGCACGCAACCTGCCGTTTTCGAAGGTAGAGGCTATCGACATCAGCGCTCCTGCGCTCGAGATCGCGCGGCGAAACGCCGCGGAGCTTAAAGTCAGAATTGACTTCCTGCAGGCCGATGCTCTGAAACTTGCCCCCGAAACCTCTCCGCAGTTCGACATTATAGTGAGCAATCCCCCTTATGTGCTCGATTCCGAGCGGCGTGATATGGAAGCAAACGTCCTTGCGCATGAACCGGCACTGGCTTTATTTGTGCCCGATGACGACCCTCTGCGTTTCTATACATCTATAGCCCGCTATGCGCTCACGGCGCTGAAACCGGAGGGACGGCTGTATTTTGAGGTAAATCCCCTCACGGTAGAACAGCTCGCACAGGAAATGCGCGCCGATGGATGGGACAGCGTGAGCGTGCTCCCCGACTCCTCGCGCCGCCGGCGCTTTCTCTCCGCCATCCGCCCGTAACGCCTCATGCAAAAAAAGCCCCTCAACCCCAAAGCCGAGTTGCTCCGACTCGAAGCCCTGTGCAACCGCGCCGAACACTGTTCCTACGAGATTGCCGAAAAACTCCGGCGCAAAGGATTCCCTCAGTCGCAGATCGACGGAATGCTTGAGCGGCTCATCGCCACGAGGCTGATTGACGACCGGCGGTTTGCAGCAGCCTACGTACACTCCAAATTCGCATACTCCTCCTGGGGACGCATCAAGATACGCAATGGTCTTTATGCAAAGCGCATTCCCGCCGAAATCATAGACGAAGTAATGGAGCAGGAAATCGAAGCGCGCCAATACACCCTGACTGCCTTCAAGGCCATCAGAGCGAAACTCCGCTCTCTCCCCCCCGACACCGACCGCCTCCAGGCGCGCCAGAAACTGATGCGCTTCGCCGCATCACGTGGCTACGAGACATCCCTTATATTCCGCATTCTCTCCTCTTCCGCATTATGGAAATCCGATCAGTGATATCCGGCACCGTCGCAGCGTTGCGTTCGGGAGCAGAAAGCCTCCTGGCGCTCATCTACCCGAGGCTGTGTGAGGTGTGCGGCGACGCGCTGGTTGACGGTGAAGACACCCTTTGCCTCAAATGTCTCTGCGAAATGCCGCTGTGCCGCATCACCGATTTCCGTTCCAATTTCATTCATGACCGCCTCGCGGGCCACGCTCCGATAGAGAAGGCAGTATCGCTCTACTATTATCTCCGGTCAAACCGATTCACCCTCCTGATACAGGATGCAAAGTACAACGGACGCCCGCGCATAGCCTCATGGCTTGCGCGGAAACTTACCGACAGCATCCAAGCCGCCGGCTTCTTTGCGGATATAGACATGATTGTGCCGGTGCCGCTTCATCTTCTCAAAAAACTCAGGAGAGGCTACAATCAGACCGATTACATAGCCGATGCCGTATCCCGGAGCACAGGAATCCCGATGAAGCACGCGCTCATATGCCGCCGGCGCCATTCGTCACAGACTCGCCGCACGTCGTTCGAGCGCTGGAGAAATGCCCGCGACACCTACACCGTTTCACCCGATGCAGATCTCTCAGGAAAACATATCCTCATAGTCGACGATGTGATCACTACCGGAGCCACACTGCTTTCCTGCGCCGAGGCCATTCACGCCGCGTTTCCGTCGGCACGCATTTCTGTGCTCTCCCTCGCCGTCACCGAGCTTTCATGAAGCTGTTACTACGCCCTGTTTATAATTGCGAATAAGGCACCGCAAAAGTGTTTCCCTGGCTGAGGTCGCCGGTGCGTATGCCTTTGTTGAGCCAGCGCTCGCGTTGCTCCGATGTGCCATGGTTGAACGACTCGGGCACGGCATAGCCCTGAGCTTTCTTCTGCAGATAATCGTCGCCGATTTTCAGGGCTGCATCAAGCGCCTCCTCGACATCGCCGGGTTCAAGCGACCCGAAACGCGCGTTGTCGTGGTGAGCCCACACTCCGGCAAGGTAATCGGCCTGCAATTCGAGGGCCACGCTTATCTTGTTGGCCTCGGTCTGGCTCAAACGCGACATTTTTTCGTGGGCATCCTCAAGAATACCCAGCTGGTTCTGCACATGGTGACCCACCTCGTGGGCTACCACATAGGCGTAGGCGAAATCACCTCCCGCCCCAAGGGTGCTTCTCATGTCGCGCAGAAAAGAGAGGTCTAGATACACGGCGTTGTCGGCCGAGCAATAGAACGGCCCCACAGAGCTTGTGGCACCTCCGCAGCCGCTCTGCACCGATCCGTTGAAAAGCACGAGTTTCGGCGGCTCATAAGTAAGGCCCTGCTGCCGGAATACTTCCGTCCACACATCCTCCGTTCCGGCCAGAATCTGGCTTACGAACGCCTCGAGCTCCTGGTCCTCGGCCGTAGGTGTGTACTGCTGGGTGGTCTGTTCGCCTCCTCCCATCAGCGCTCCCGCATTCTGTGTGAGCACGCTCATAGGGTCACCGCCCGAAATCCAGGCTATGAGTGCTGCTATTATCACCGCACCTATGCCACCTCCTATCTTTAGTCCGGATGACAATCCGCGGCGGTCTTCGATATTGTTGCTTCTGCGCCGGCCGTTAAGATTCATTCTGAATGATATTTTGGTTATGGGCTTCCGGAGTTTCCGGAATAAAACCGCTTGAATTTATAACGTATGAAGCCCCCTGATTAGTTCAGCTCCACATGTTTCGCTTCTATATCCTCGTCGAGAAACACGCGCGCAAGGTCGGCGAATGCCTCCGGATTCTCCGTGGTAAGATATGCGCATTTGCCGCCGGTGGTACACCTGCCGGCAATCTCGGGATGACGTTCCATATAGTCGGCAAGACTGTCGGCTACAATGCCTCCCTGACACACCACGTTGATTTCCGGCGGAGTATTGCGCCTGATCACGTCGTAGAGCAACGGATAGTGAGTGCATGCCAGTATAATGGTATCTATCCGGCGGTCTTTTTCCAATAGACTGCTGATGTATTTGGCGGCGAAATAGTCGGCTGCGGGGCTTTCCGTCTCGCTGTTCTCCACCAGAGGCACGAACATGGGGCATGCCTGTGTGGCTACGCTGAAACCCGGATGCAGCTTCTCTATCTCCAGATTATAGCTGCGGCTTGCCACCGTGCCGCCGGTGGCAAGCACCCCGATGTGGCCGGTGCGCGAGAGCTGTCCGATGATTTCTGCCGTCGGTCTTATCACACCGAGCACGCGCCGGGAGGGATCTATTCCCGGCAGGTCGTTCTGCTGGATTGACCGCAGGGCTTTTGCGGAGGCGGTATTGCAGGCAAGTATCACCAGCCGGCAACCACGGCTGAAAAGGTATTTCACGGCATCGAGCGTGAAGCGGTATACGATATCAAACGACCTCGGGCCGTAAGGTGCGCGCGCATTGTCGCCAAGATACAGATAGTCGTACTGCGGCAGCCTGTCGCGGATGTCGCGCAATATGGTAAGGCCCCCGAATCCGGAATCGAACACCCCTATCGGCCCTGCCTGCTCATTTTTTCCGTTATCCATTTTGTAGAATAGTGTCTAAAAAAATAACCGCGCTCCGGCCGGAATTCCGACAACGAGCGCGGTCTGTCTCTTTTTTACTCGGAAATGGATTATTTGATTCCGAGTTTGGCTTTAACCAGAGGAGTTACATCAGTAACATCGGTACCTACATAAACGGGCACCATGTTCTCAAAGATGAAGGTGAAATTGCCTTCCTGGCCCACAGTCTGGATGGCTGTCATCACTTTCTGCTGGATGGGAGCCATGAGCTGCTGCTGCTGACGCTGAAGGTCTTCGCTGGCTGTCTGACGGAACTGCTGGATCTTCTGATCAAGTTCCTGCATTTCCTGAAGGCGACGGTCCTTGATGGTGGAGGGAGTGGTCTCTTCGAGCGACTGGAATTCGGTGTACTTCTTCTGCATCTCGTCCTGAAGATTCTTGAACTCGTCTTCATATTTCTTCGAGGATGCCTCGAGGGTGGTCTGCACCTCTTTCATCTCGGGAAGCGACTGGATGAGCTGGTCGGTGGTGATTACGCCGAATTTCTGGGCGAAAGCCATAGTGGGGAACGCTATAACAAGCGCAAGCAAAATTTTCTTGATCATTTTATCTATTGGTGATATGTTAATTTACACTGTTAAATTTATGAACGCAAAGATAGGCGTTTTTAGTATATTATCCTAATAAAAGAGGCCTATTTGACACAGCTTGACACAATAGTCAGCGGGCTATGCCCATTTTTGCAAGCACTTCGTTGCTCACGTCGATTTTGGGCGAGGCGAAGATTATGCTACTGGCCGACGCGCGGTCGAAGATGCACATATAGCCACGCTCCTCGCTCACCTGCTTCACGGCATTGTAAACCTCTTCCTGAATGGGACGCATCAGAGCCTGCCTACGCTGGAAAAGCTCTCCATCGGGACCGAAATATTTATTGCGGAGCTGAGCGGCCTCTTTTTCCTTGGCCACTATCTCGGCCTCGCCGGCCTTCTTCTGGGCGTCGGAAAGCATGGGTAGCTGCGACTGATAATTTTTGTAAAGAGTCTGGGCCTGAGTGCTGAGAGCTTCCACCTCTTTCTGCCAGCGCTGCGAGAGCTGCTCCAGATTATTGTTTGCCACCTCGTAGGCGGGAATGTTTGAGAGCACGTATTCCATATCCACGAGAGCGAATTTCTGAGCCATAGAAGTCATAGCGCATCCTGCCAGTACAAAAATAAGAATGAACAGTTTTTTCATATTCATAACAATGAAATTAAGGTTTATCGTTATCAGACTATATATAAGTTTATGACACCCGACATTCCGAATGGTTTATTCGGGTTATATTAAATAATGTTAGAGTTGGAAATCAGATTGTCCAATCATAGCTTCGACTTAATTGTTTCCACATATTTGGCATGGTCGCGGAGGTCAGGACGGCCCTCGGCTTTGCCCTGTCGGTCCACTACTATGTAGTATGGAATACCGTCCACATTGAAACGTTCGCGGATACTGGCTATCTGCTTTTCGTTCACTTTGTGATGCACTCCTTTTATCTCCTCTATCATGCTGAGGTATTTCACCGGGTCAGATGATTCGTCGGCGATATATACCCATACAATGTCTTCGTTGTCAAGTTCGCCTGACTTCAGAGGTTCGTTTTCCTTCAGGGCTGCTCGACACGGGCCACACCACGTATTCCAGAGATCCACAATCACCACTTTGCCTTTATACGGTGCTACAATGGCATCGAACACCTTGTCGTCGGCCACATTCGGAGTCTCCGACATCTTGCCGTTTTTTTGCAGCTGTAGCTGACGACGTGTGGCTCGCTGCATTATCGAATCGCAGGCCTGTGCAAAAAACGGATTTGAAAGTGAGTTAAGAGTATCGAGATCGGCTTTCCCAAGTTTCATTTTTTTAGCCATGCCAGCCTTCTTCATGAACATTTTCACGGATTTCGACAGGTCGCCGGCAGCTCCGTAAGCATTCCAGTCAGTAGCACCGACTGCCTGACCCTCTATCAACAGTTTTGGATTCACGACATCGAACCATGTCAGCACCTCGGCAAAATCAGCGTCGGTCAGATTTACCTTGATTGAGTCGTCGGGAACAGCCTCACGCCAGTTGTTTTTCACATGACGATAATTGTGCCCGAGAAGATAGCGGTAATCAGCCATGGCCTCAAGCACATCGTTCTGAAGCTGGAGCTGTTCATACTCTTTCTGCATAAGGGGTGCGTCCGACGCCTGTATCGAGTCAGTGTTGGCGAGATATAATGACTTCACCATGTTTTTATATTCGTCGGTGGTCATATGGAAGTCGGCAAACGTACCTGTATGTAATTGCAATCCGTGGTATTTTCGCAGTTGTGTTCTCATTCTGTCGAAGTTGCTGTATGCACCATTGTGCAAAGCACGGCTCACGTGAGTCGAAGGCCGGGGATCACGATAACGCATGGCCATTGACCCGCTTATACGCGCGTCAAGATAACAGTCTACGATTTCACCGGGCTGAAGTGTAAGGTCGGCATACGAAATTCCGTTTTGAGTATTGACCACAAATGCCCGGCATGAGCCATACTGTTCGAACGCCACACTGCCATTGCCTTTTTCATCCAACTTTATGGGATACCCTTCCTGGCTGCCGTCCATTGAGTTGACATACATGCTCAGTTCAGGAGCTATTTCCTCCCTGTAGGGAAGCAAATGGAAATTGACTGTCGTCTTCCCTATACCGAACACCACATCCGGCACTTCTCCGTCGACGAATTCAGCCTGCAATTCTTTGGGCAAACCGTCAGGGTATTGTGCGGCCGGCTTACCAGTCACATCAATATCCCACAGCTTAAATGCCTTCGGGTCCTCGCCCTCTATGAAATCGAATCTCTCTGTATCGAACGGCAGAGGCTCGAATATAAGCTTGAAATCAGCCTCTCCGCTTTCCGGCATCCAGAACTCGGTATCCGTCTTGATTCCCTCGGTAGCGGTAAGAGCATACTTTTTCCCATCGGCCATCAGATAGGAATCGCCTGCGATTCTTATCCAATAGCCAGGAGTGAAATGCGGTTTTACATGCAGCACGGTATTGGAATCGTTAAGCTCTACTTTTACCACATCTATTGTCGACGTGTTGGCGTAATTTACCAACGGATTCTCAACTGTGCGGGGTCCCGAAGGAGAGCATGCTGACATTAAAGCAACGGTAATCATCGCCAATGAAAAAAATGACAACGACTTCAGAAATGTTGATGGCATATTATAGGGTTTATTGGTTTGATAAGTCATTTTAGCTATAGAATAAATTCCGGAAACCGGGAACCATAACAAATAAAAAACAAGGGCGACTTTACCGACTTGCGGTAAAATCGCCGCTTGATATTTTTAGGTTGTGGTTGTCTGTCTGAAATCCGGATTCTCGATCTGGTTAGAATTCCTGACCGAGGATGAAGTGGAAGTGCGAGCCTCCGCGCTGACCGAACACGGTATCGAAACCGTAGGCCCAGTCGATACCCATCATACCCACCATCGGAAGGAAGATACGAACACCGGCACCGGCGCTACGCTTGAGGCTGAAAGGATTCACGTCCTTGACTGCTGTCCATGCGTTACCGCCCTCCAGGAAGGCAAGACCGTAGATGGTGGTCTGAGTCTGGAGCAGGAAGGGGAAATGAAGCTCGACACCCATGCGTGTATAGGCGTAGCCCTCGCGGCCCCACGGTGTGAGGGCACCGTTGTCGTAACCGCGCAGACCGATTGTCTCCGTGGCATAGGTGTATGATCCCGACATACCGTCGCCGCCCATATAGAAGGTTTCGAACGGCGATTTGAGCCACTTGTTGTAGCTGCCGAGCAGACCGAAGTCGGCGCGGGTCATGAGCACGAGAGTGTGCTTGCCATTCGGATCGGTGAGCGGGGTGTAGGTGCGTGAGCGGAATTTAAGCTTCCAGTATTCTATCCAGCGGTACATCTCCTTCTTGCTCTCGGTGGTGTTCTCGCGATAGAGTTTCTCCCAGTTTTTCTTTCCGAAGAGCGAGGCGGGAGGAGTCATCTGGAGGCTCAGGCTGAACATAGAGCCGCGGCGTGTATAGTAGGGATTGTCGAGACTGTTGCGCTCAAGGGTAAGACCGAGCACGATGGAGTTCGACGTACCGTTGTTCATATAGTAGAGATACTCCCAGTTCTTGAGGTAATACCAGTTGTAGGTAAGCGAGGTCTGGAAGGTGAAGTAGTCGTCAGGCCATCTCAGACGCTTGCCGAGGCCCACAGTCACGCCAACCATCTGAAGCACCTTGTTGGGGTCGTAGGCATTGTTGATGGAGTTCTGGTAGTAATCGCTTCCGTAGCCGTAGCCATATCCGTAACCATAGTTGTTGTAGAGCCATGGGTTGCTCCACTGGCTGTTGTAGTAGGAAGAGTTCACACCCGTCTGACGGCTGTAGTAAGCCGAAACCGAAAGCGAGTTGGGGCGTTTGCCGCCAAACCACGGATCAAGGAACGATACGCTGTATGACTGATAGTAGCGCGCGTTGGTCTGGGCTGCGATAGTGAAGCTCTGACCTTCTCCCTGCGGTATGATACCGCGGTAGGTTCCGGGACGGAACAGATTCTTGATGGAGAAGTTGGTGAACTTCAGGGCGAGCTTGCCTATGATACCGGTCTGGCCCCAGCCCATTGAGAATTCAATCTGGTCGTTGTTTTTCTGCTCGAGATTGAGAGCCACATCCACGGTTCCGTTCTCCTCGTTGGGCTGGATGTCGGGCTGCATGTTCTCGGGGTTGAAGTGGCCCGTCTGGGCTATTTCGCGGAGCGAACGCATAAGATCCTCGCGAGAGAAGAGCTCACCGGGCTTAACACGCAGCTCACGGCGTATCACCTTCTCATACAGACGGTCGTTGCCGTTTATGGTCACCTTGTTGATGCGTGCCTGCGGACCCTCTATCATTCGCATCTCGAGTTCTATCGAATCGCCCTTCACCTGCTTTTCTATAGGCACCAGATTGTAGAAGAGATAGCCGTGATTGAGGTAGAGGTTGCTCACGGCATCCTCATCTTCGGTGGTACGCTGGGCAAGGAGTTTCTGATTGTAGACGTCGCCGGGTTTGATGCCGAGCACTTCGTCAAGCACTTCGGTGGGATAAAGCGAGTTGCCTACCCAGGTAATATCACTGATGTAATATTTCTTTCCCTCTTCGAGGTCTATATAGACGTCAACGGTCTTGTCGTCGTAAGCGACCACACTATCCTTGAGAATTTTGGCGTCGCGGTAGCCCTTTTCGTTATACTTGTCGATTATGCGCTGGAGGTCATCTTCATAATCGTTTCTCACGAATTTTTTCTGACGGAACAGGTTGAGAATTTTTCCCTTCTCGTTTGTCTTCTTCATTACGCGCTGAAGGGCGTTGTCGCTCAGCACCTGGTTGCCTTCAATGTAGATTTTGTGAACCTTCACTTTCTCGTTCTTATCCACGTTCACATCCACAATCATCTCGTTCTTGTTGGAGAGATCCTCGCGGAGCATCACGTTGACATCGGCATTGCCGAAGCCTTTCTTGGAATAGTATTTCTTCACGAGATCCTTGGCGCGGTTCACGATGTTCTGGGTTATCTGATTGCCTTTGTGGAGCTGGAGCATCTCCTCGATATCCTTGCGCTCGCCTTTCTTCATGCCGTTGTAGCGCACCTCGGAAATGCGGGGCTGCTCGCGGAGATTGATCACCAGCCATGCCTTGTCGCCGGCAATTTTGTCAACGGCTATCTCCACATTGCCGAAAAGGCCCTGACGCCACAGACGTTTGGCGGCGTCGCTGATATCATCGCCGGGCACCTGGACTACATCGCCTACCTTGAGGCCGGAATAGCCTATCACTATATAGTCCTCGTAGTTGTCGGCGCCGTTCACCTTTATGTCGGCTATTTCGTATGTGCGCGGAAATCCCGTATAAGCTATCTGGGGATTGTACACAGTGTCTACGGGAGCCTGCACCTGCGCCGTAGCGCCGAGAGCGGGAATAATCAGTGAGAGTATGATGAGAAGCCTTGTTCGCATAATAAGTGGAATCGAAAGGATAATGAGTTATATTGGTTTATTATTGTTGTAGTTTATATTTGCTGTCCTTGGTCGGCGACCTGCTCGGATGTGAGTCCGAATCTGCGCTCGCGCCCCTGATAGTCAATTACGGCGCGAAGCATCTGGTCCGCTCCAAAGTCGGGCCAGTATATGTCGGTGAAATAAAGTTCCGAATAGGCTATCTGCCACAGCAGGAAATTGCTCACACGCTCGTCGCCGCCGGTGCGTATGAGAAGGTCGGGATCCGGAATTCCGGCAGTGGAGAGATGCGATGCCACAGCCTCGTCGTCGATCGAAGCCCAGTCGATGCGGCCTTCAGCGGCCTCGCGGGCCAGGCGGCGGCAGGCATCGGTGATTTCCCAGCGCGACGAATAGCTCAGCGCGAGGTTGAGTACCGTGCCGTCGCACACCGATGTCTCCTCGATGCTCTTTTCAAGACACTCGCGTGTGTGAGCCGGCATGCGGTCAATGTCGCCTATCACACGCAGGCTCACATTGTTTTCTTTCAGATGCGGCACTTCCTTGCGCAGCGACATCACTATCAGATGCAGCAGGGCATCCACCTCCTCGCGGGGCCTGTTCCAGTTCTCGGTAGAGAAGGCATAGAGCGTGAGATATTTCACCCCGAGACGGGCGGCACATTCCGTTACCTTACGCACTGACTCCACTCCGGCCACGTGTCCTTCGGTCCGTTCAAGGCCGCGAAGCTTGGCCCAGCGGCCGTTACCATCCATTATTATCGCTATATGGACGGGCAGGCGCGTGGTATCTATCTGCTTTACGAGTTCGGGATTCATTGTCTTGTCTGTTTATCGGTGGTGGTTGTGCCGGATTTCAGTCTATCCGCTGGCAGCCGGAGCATCGCGGGCCAATCTCGTAGCTTATGCCTACGGTGAGCGCCGAGTACCAGTCGGTATTTTTTATAAATGAACTTTTTATCTGCTGGAGGTCGGAGAGGCGGTCGGAATCCACATGGTCGCCAAACGCCTTGGTCATGGAGAATTCCACTGCCGCATTCAGCCGTGGGGCCACCTTGTAGCGCACGCCCGCTCCGAGCGGAATGCAGAAGGCGGCATTGTTTTTGCCGCCGCTGTACGAAAGGTTCACGCCTACTCCTGCAGTGAGGTATGGCGTCCATCGGCTCAGGTGCTGATAAGGACGGCCTATACCGTAGGGCAGAAAGTTGAATTCCGCGCCCGCGGTCAGATCGTAGACCGTGGAGCGGAAAGAAAACTGCTCACCTGCAGGCAAAGCGTCGGTCATATCGGCAGTATTGCCGCTGAGAGTGCGCAGACCGGCCGATACTCTGGCTGCCCAGCGTTCGTCGGCAAGATAGCGCCCGGTCAACGCGACGGCTGCCCCGGGATGACGAAACATATTGCTCTGGTTGGCGTCGCCCAGATAGCCGCTCATTCCCCCCGAAACGCCGATGTCAAATTTGTAGCTCTCCACATCCTGAGCCTGCAGCGGCTGCCGCAGGGCTGCCGTCGCCATGAATGCTGTCAGGAATATGGTGCGCATTATCGACACTTTTTTTTCGTTGATTTGCAGTGTATCGGGTTATTGGATCGGACGGAACAGAAGGCGGTTGATTACAGCACGCCACACCTCGTCATTGAAGGTACCGTTGGCGAGATGGCCGCCGAAGAGATACACAAACGGGCATTCCCACTCTTTTATGGGAGTCACTGCACGCGAGCCGTCGAGAGTATATACGGGATAGTACCAACGGGGATATACGGTGGTGAATTCTTTCCAGGCGCCTGCGGTGCGGGAGTTGTCAACATACATTGTGTTGTCTCTCACCAGTCCGTCAAGGTCATAAAGGCCGGGCAGATAGTCGGGTTTGGCCATGAGACCTTCGGATGTTGTCCAGTGAACGCCGCGGTCAGGAGAGATATAGAATTTCGTGGGGATGGTGCCGTCGGCATTTCGACCGCCGATGGCAAAGAGCATGTCGTGCTGCGTGGCTTCCCAGGTGAGATAGTTGGTGGTATAGGAGAAATAGGGAATGAGTGTCGCGCCGGTCACCTCGGCCATCTCATAGGACTCCTGGGTGATGCAAGCCCATTTGTTACCGTCGAACGCCCATGTCGTGCCAACGTTCTTGCCCGCTGCCGTGCGGCCGCCGGTAATCATCATCATAGGCTTCTCGGCCCAGATGGTTGTATAGGTGACGGGATTGGATGTTCCCTCAACGGGGAATGAGGCGTCGATAGCACCCGTGGACACTCCAGCCGGATAGGATACATGACGCAGGCTGCCGTCGGAAGCCTTCTCAAGACCGATAAGCGTCTCGAGATAGCCGCCGTAGATATGGTGCATGCGTGTCCCGGTTGCGGTCCATGTGGAGCCGTCGGTGCTCTTATAGAGATTGTCGCTGGAGTCTATCAGATAGAGAGCATCGGCTGTGGGAGTGATGCTTCTGAGCTTGGCACCCGAAGGGAGAGTGACAGATCGAGAAGATGTCCAGACGCCCGAGAACGGATTCTCGCAGCGTGAAAGGTCAGTACGTGTGCCATTTGTGGTATAGCAGAACACCTCGTCGCCGAAGGCCACAGTGCGTGAACCGGTAAGATTGCCGAGATTGCCAGGAAGTGAACGGACAGCCACTTTGTCCCAGGCCAGAGAATCAGGCTCCAGTTTGTGGATATTGACTTTAATCGTGTAGTCGCGCGACACCTTTCCGTTGTATGACTTCAGATGAAGCGTTACTTCGCCTTTCGAAAAGTTGATTGAATCGTTCTTATTCTCGAGGTAGTCCACTGTAGTGGTCTCGTCACCTGTACCGGAGGGCATGGTGATGGTGGCCTCAGATACACCGGGAAGATCAATCGTCACCGGAAGCTTGCCTATATTAGTTCCCTTAGGAAGAGAATCAGGGTTGAAAATCACAGATCGGTTAAGGTCTATTGCAAAAAACACGGAGTCGAGATCGGCCAGAATCGTGTCGTTGGCGGCGAGACGGAATGAGTTTACCATCACCGAGTATTCGAGTGATTCCTGGTCATTCTCAATCAGGCCGTTTAACTCATCTGTGGCGCAAGAACTTGCCATAGCTCCCAGCAACAGGCCAAGAACGGGATATATCGTGAATCTTCTTTTCATAAAGCGTTATTTTTCAACTTGCAAAGTTAACAACAATTTCATTAACCGTTGTGGCTTTATAGTTAAAATTAGTAATTATGTAGGAAACGGAATGCCTCATTTGCTTCGACAAATCAGATGAAAAGTTAACGGGAGTGAAAACTGCGAGACTATCTCTTATAGGCTATATTCCTGACTGTCAGAATCAAATTGCCATCCATCCGCTCCGCCGAGACGTCGCCCGAAGGCACCTCGACATGGGCTGATCCTTCTCCGCCAAGCAGCATGGGATTTATCTCCACACGAGCTTCGTCCCATAGTCCTGACACTATGAATCCGGATATAACCGCGGCGCCTCCTTCAACCATAAACGATGTAACTCCGCGCCGATACAGCTCTCGGAGCATCTCGTCGGGAGTGAGACTGCCCGTAATCTGCTCCACTCCTTCAGGCAAGCCGCCCCGTGGCTTTTCGCAGAAATATATAGTGCCTGGACCGAATACGGCCGCGTCCTCGCGGGCTATCCCATGACGGTCAAGAATCACGCGACGCGGCGAGCGCCCGGCGTATGAACGCACTGTAAGACGGGGACTGTCGGCATTTACCGTTCCGGCACCAACGGCCACAGCGTCGAAAAGACCGCGCAAACGGTGAACCGCCGCTGAAGTCAGCTCCGTAGAGAATTTCTGAGCCGGTTCCGCTGCATCACGCTTTCGGTCAAGATATCCGTCGGAGCTCATGGCCCATTTCAGCATCACGTAAGGACGCCCGAGGGTATGGGCGGTCATGAATACACGGTTCAGTTCCCGGCACTCCTTCTCGAGCACACCGGTGGTGACATCAATTCCGGCCTCACGAAGCATCGCTATGCCACGGCCTGCGACCTTGGCAAAGGGATCGGTACACCCTATCACTACTCTCTTCACTCCGCATCTCACCAGCAGTGCCGCACAAGGGGGCGTCTTGCCGTAATGCGCGCAAGGTTCGAGAGTGACGTAGACGGTGCTCCGCGGAAGCAGAGCGCTGTCTGCAACCGAATTTATGGCATTCACCTCGGCATGGGCCTCCCCGTAACGGCGGTGATACCCCTCACCTATTATCCGTCCGTCACACACCACCACGGCTCCCACCATGGGGTTGGGCGAGACATATCCGGCACCGCGCCGCGCAAGCTGCAGGGCCCGGCTCATGTAAAGCTCGTCTATTTCCAATCTCCGTTGCGTTTTATCAGATCCACAAGATGCTCCACGGCCTCGGCCTCCGGAATGTTTTTCTCCACGCATTCCTTGCCTTTGTAAAGACTTACGTGGCCTGCGCACGCGCCCACATAGCCATAGTCAGCATCGGCCATCTCGCCGGGCCCATTGACTATGCAGCCCATCACGCCTATCTTCAATCCTTTGAGTCGTGATGTAGCAGCCTTCACTGCCGCAAGCGTGGCCTGGAGATCAAACATGGTGCGTCCGCAGCTTGGGCATGAAATGTATTCCGTGTGGGTAAAGCGCAACCGCGCCGACTGCAGAATACCGAACGCAGTGCGCGCCGCGTCGGCCGGCGACAGCGCGTCACCGCCTATCATTATGCCGTCGGAGTAACCGTCGATTATGAGCGATCCGAGATCAACGGCCGCGCGCAGTCTTGCCTCGTCGGCACTGATGTCACTGTAGTCGCGCCGAAGTATCACGGGATTATCGGCTCCTGCCGCATCGAGAGCATCAAGCGCGGCCCGCATTTCGCCGCGGGCGTTGGCATGCGACGACGTCAGCACCACCACGCTTTCCCGGCGCGGAAGCTTTCCTGCCAGAATTTCCGATGCGTCCATCGGCTCGAAGTCTGTTTCCGGATTATCCAGGGCCACATCGGGCCTGAAGTCCGGTAGATATTCAGCAGCTGAAGTCTCCGCCGCAACCACCGGCTGGCTTTCGCCTCCAATGCCCGCAATCATGCGGCTCCGGCGACGCTCCGGCATCACGCCACGGTCGTCAGCGGCGCCTGCAGGGGCCGGAATTGTCTCCGCGTCGGCTGCCAGAGAGATATAATCAGTCAGCGCCCGCGCCACAGGAAGCTCGGCCTCGGGATCCTCACTGAGCGACACCCTGATGGTATCGCCTATACCTTCGGCAAGAAGAGTGCCTATACCTACGGCCGATTTCACTCGTCCGTCCTCGCCGTCGCCGGCCTCCGTCACGCCAAGATGAAGCGGATAATGCATATCCTCCCCGTCCATGGCTCTGACAAGGCGGCGCACCGTCTCTATCATAACCCTCACGTTTGAGGCCTTGACAGAAATCACCACATCGTTGAAATTGTGGGCTCGGCAAATTCTGAGAAATTCCATGGCACTGTGAACCATTCCCTCGGGAGTGTCGCCGTAACGACTCATGATGCGGTCACTGAGCGAACCGTGGTTCACGCCTATGCGTATGGCCGTGCCGTGGCTGCGGCACAGCTCGAGAAACGGCACAAGCTTTTCCTCAATTTTCTTAAGGCCGAGGGCAAACGCCTCGTCGCTCTCGTCGAGCTTGCGGAAAGTGCGGGCCGGATCCACGAAATTGCCCGGATTTATCCTCACTTTCTCCACATGGCGTGCGGCCTCGAAAGCGGCGCGGGGATTGAAATGGATATCAGCCACGAGAGGCACATCTATACCTTCGCGGAGCAAAGCCGCCTTTATCTCGGCAAGATTCTTCGCCTCACGCTCGCCCTGCGCCGTGAATCTCACGTATTCGGCGCCTGCGGCTACCATTCTGGCGGTCTGGGCCACACTCCCCGCCGTATCCATTGTCGAGGTGTTGGCCATGCTCTGTATCCTCACCGGATTGGAGCCGCCAAGAGGCGTTCGGCCCACTTTTACTTCCGTGGTCGGGCGCCGCTTATAATCATAGCGTCCCATCAGTTGGTCTTATAGTCAAACTTCACTTCGCGAAGTTCCTCGTTTATCTTCACAATCTTCTGGGAGAGGCCCGCACGGTACTCGGCATAGCGTGCTGCAACTCCGTCATCGGTGAGAGCTATTATCTGCGTTGCGAGCACACCGGCGTTCATGCCGGCGTCTATTCCCACGGTGGCCACGGCAATACCCGGAGGCATCTGCACTATTGACAGAAGGGCATCGCGTCCTTCGAGAGTTGATTTGATTGGCACACCGATCACAGGCACTGGAGTAAGGGCGGCTATCACACCCGGAAGAGCGGCGGCCATGCCGGCTCCGGCTATTATCACCTTTATGCCGCGTCCCTGCGCTGCCCGCGCAAAGCTCTCGACCTCGGCTGGAGTGCGGTGGGCCGAAAGGGCGTTCATCTCGAAGGGTATCTGCATCGAATCAAGGAAAGCGGCCGCTTTCTTCATTACGGGCAGGTCGGAAATGCTGCCCATGATTATGCTTACTTTTGCTTCCATATTTATGAGAATAGAGTGGATTATGACCCGGAACGCACCAAAGCGCCCCGGATTAGACAAAAGTAATAATATTTTCTCAATTTAGGCTACTTTCTCCCCTACACTCCGATGCCCGAGAGGAGATAGGTCCAGATAAAACCGTTGGCCGTGCCGGCAAGCACCTGCATGAGCGTATGGCGCCGCAGCCCCACCCTGGCTGTGCATACCAGCCCGGTGCATACCACCGCAATCACTATGGGCCACAGCATGTCCACCACCGCCAGATTGCTTACTAGCAGCCTGAAAGTCATGGCCAACGCGCCACCCATGGCAGCCATGTGGGCGCTGATTTTCCACCAGCGGTTCACGAATATGGAGACTATTACCGCCACCGAGCCGCCTATCATGAAGCCGGTGAGCCACACCGGCGCATGCATGCGGTAAAACATATATGCGCAGCCCAGATAGCCCAGCAGCACCACGATGTAAGGCAATGTGCGCTCTGTGCGCTTGTTGAGGCCGGGATCGCTCAGATAGCCTATTTTCCACATTATAAAGATTATAATCATAGGGAAGAGACATGTCAGCGCAAAGGTGTACCCCAGAGTGCGCCAGAGTATCACGGAGGGCAACAGCGAGAGCATCGAAAGCCACAAAGCCGCTGCCACACCATAGGTCGGCACAATAAGGGGTGAGAACACAAAAGATATTATCTGAGCGATTTTTTTCATTTCTTTCTGATGCCTTAACTTGAAATAGTTAATGTTGGCTGTGGCTTCTATATTCCGAAGTCATTATATATTATTATTCCTTTATATATTATTATAAGGCGCGGCGTGTGATTTTGTTCGGTCGCCGTCTGTGTCACACCCTGCGCCTAAGGCGAGCCACCGGGAGTTCAAGTTTCTCACGGTATTTGGCCACTGTACGGCGCGCCACCTTGAAGCCGCGCTTCTTCAGTTCAGCACCGAGAGCGTCATCGCTCAGCGGCGACGTCTTGTCCTCTTCCTCTATCAGAGAGCGTATTATTTCCATCACGTGATGCGAAGAACTGTCCTCTCCATCCTTGCGGTGCTCGTTGAAGAAAAACTTGAGCGGGTAGATGCCCTGCCGCGTGGCCACATATTTGCCGGAAGTTGCCCGGCTTATCACCGACAGATCATCACCGGTAACCGCCGATACATCTTTCAGCACCATCGGCTTGAGCTTCATCGGGTCGTCGGTAAGAAAAAACTCGCGCTGGATGCCGACGATGGCCGTCATCACCCGCCGGAGTGTCTCGCGGCGCATTCTCGCGGCGTTTATGAACAGCGTGGCTTCGTCGCGTTTCTGCCTTACGAAGGCGCGCGCGGTCTCTTCCATCCTGCTCAGTCGCCCGTCTTTTGCCGTTGGTTCGGGATCTACCGTGAAACTTTCCTCGACACGGAGCAGCGGGACACTTCCTCCGAGCGAGAGCGTAATATTGTCGTCGGCATCGGCCTCCACATAGAAATCAGGTGTTATATGGCGTGTGCGCGCATCCTCGCCGCCCCCCACCTGTGCCCCAGGCTTGGGATCGAGCGTGCGGATTATCTTCATGGCGTTTTCGAGTTTCTCGCGCGACAGCCACATGGCCGATCGGATACGGTCGAGATGCATTTTCGAGAGAAGGTCGAAGTAGTCCTTCACTATAGTTATGGCATGGTAAAACTCCGTGCTGCCGTCGTCGCGTCTGCGCAACTGAATCAGCATGGTATCCCGCAGGTCTACGGCCCCCACACCCGGAGGATCAAGCAGCTGCACTTTTTTCAGCACCTTGTTTACCTGACGTGTTGTCACATCAGCATTGCAGGCTATGGAAATATCGTTGGCCAGGGACGCTGGAGACCGCGTGAGATAACCGTTATCGTCGATATTGCCTATGATGAATCCGGCTATCCGGCGCTCGTCATCATTTAAGCCGCACATCTCGTTGAGCTGACGCTGCAGCGACTCCAGCAGCGACTCGCCGCCACTCACCGCCACATGCTCGCGCATCTCTCCGTCGGCACTCCAGTTGTGGGCCTCCAGAAGATACTGGGGTACGTCGTCGGGGTCGGAATAATCGGCGCTCTGAAGCTGTTCGGCACTTTCGCCGAAGCTTTCCGTCTCAGCGGGCGATTCTTCCTCGACGGCTTCCAGAGCGGGATTGTCATCGAGTTCGCGGCGCACTTCGTCATCAAATTCAGGAGCAGTCATCTCCAGTGCCTTTACATACTGGAGCTGAAGCGGTGCGAGCGTCTGTTGCTGACGCTGCGAAAGCGAGAGATTCTGCGAGTGTTCCATCTAAGATTCGGTTCTGGTTATTATATTTCTATCAGCTCGTCGGGTTCGAAATCGCGTATGGCCTCCGAGCCGCACACTGTATCCCACATCATAGGCGACATTCCGGTGCCGGGACGCTTGGTGGTGATATTTTCGGGCGAAAGAATCTCGCCTCGGCTTATTTTTCGGGCGGCGACTATGCTTTTGCGGGCCACAGCCATATTCGGACGCTCGCTGTCGGTCACATGCTTCGAGCCGTCGCCAAGCGCCTGTTCAACGGTTCTTATCGCCTCCGTCATCGCACTTAGTTCGGCAGGATCGAGCGATGCCCGATGATCCGGCCCCTCCATACATTTGTCGATGGTAAAGTGTTTCTCAATCACGACCGCTCCGAGAGCCACGGCTGCAATCGGCACAGCGATGCCGCAGGTATGGTCGCTGTAGCCCACCGCCCCGGGATTCAAAGACTGCAGCGCGCTAATTGCCAGGAGGTTCACATCACATGGAGGCGTAGGATACTGGGTGTTGCAGTGAAGCAGCGTTATGTCGCGGCGCGGGGTTCCGGCTTCCTCTATCACCTTCATGGCCGCTTCTATCTCGGAAAGGTCCGACATGCCGGTGGAAAGTATCACTTTTCCCTTTCTGGCACCTATGCTGCGCAGGAAAGGCAGATTGGTGATCTCACCCGACGGAATTTTCCAGTAGTCCATTCCCAGACCCGCAAGGAACTCTATGCTCTCAAGGTCGAAGGGCGACGAAAGGAACCCTATGCCGCAGCGGGCGCATTCTTCCGCAAGTCCGCGAAAATCGTCATCAGTCAGCTGAAGACGGCTCAGCATCTCCAGCTGCGTATCGCCGGTTTCCGGACAGTTTTCCTTCTGATAGTCAGCTTTTGGAGCGGATGCAGCCACGAGCTTCGCGGCATTGAATGTCTGGAACTTCACATAATCGGCTCCGGCCGCGGCTGCTTTTCTCACAAGCTCCCGCGCTATCCCGGGGTCGCCGTTATGGTTCACACCCGCTTCTGCTATTATGATTGTGTGCCGCTTCATAAGATCATTCATTTAATTCTGGAGGCCGGGACACCGGCATAGGTCCCTGCCGAGGTTATGTCGCGCGTCACGACCGCCCCAGCGCCTATCACCGCGCCGTCACAGATTCTCACACAGTTTATTACAGTGGCGCCTGCTCCTATGAAACAGTTATTGCCCACAGTCACTCCTCCGCAGAGGGTTGCGTTCGGGCCAATAAACACATTGTCCGCCAGACGGCACGCATGCTCTACCACGGCACCGGTGTTGACTATGCAATCGCATCCAAGCGTAGCACCGTTCACTATCGCGCCGTGCATCACCGCACACCCCTCGCCTATCCGGCTTCCGGGTGTAACCGTCGCCGTATCGGCTATAAGGGTGGCGTGCTCGTGATTACCATACTGGCTGATGAGGCCACGGCGCGCTTCCATATTGCCGTTGCGTCCGGCAGCGAAAGCTATATGCACCGGCGAGCCATTGTCAGCGGCGAAAAATGCGTCGTCGTCACCCAGCCATGTCAGCGGTATATCAGACGCCTCGGGAGCCACATAGCCGCACAGCTTCTCAGCCCCGAATGCATTCACAAGCGATGCGGCATGCCCTCCACCACCTATAAGCACCACCTTTTTACTGCTCATCGGTTATATATGTCGGTTTTATATTTTGCAAGATTTCCAGGCACGGTATACCAGTCGATGCACCGCTGTATACCTTCTTCGAAGCTTACCTGCGGACGCCAGGCGGTCAGCGATTCTATCAGTGTGTTGTCGCCACACAGACGCATTACCTCGCTTTTCGAAGGACGGATGCGTTCGGGGTCCACAACATATTTCACATCACTCTTCATCAGGCGTGCGATAGTGTCGAGCGTATACTGCATGCTCACCTCCGTGCCGGTGCAGATATTTATGTCGCGACCTTCGATTCCGGGAGTTATGGCAAGCGCCAGGAAACCGCGTGCCAGATCGGTCACGAAATTGAAGTCGCGCGTAGGCCGCAGATCGCCCACGGTTATCTCTTTCTTTCCGGCCGCAATCTGGGTAATGATTGTGGGGATGATAGCGCGGGCACTCTGGCGGGGGCCATAGGCATTGAACGGCCTTGCCGTCACCACCGGTGTGTCGAAAGCGTTATAAAAACTCTGGGCAATGGCGTCAGCGCCGATTTTAGTTGCCGAATAAGGCGATTGGGGCTGACGGGGATGCTTCTCGTCGATAGGCACATACTGGGCGGTGCCGTAAACCTCGCTGGTGGAGGTAACCACGATTCTCTCCACGCCGCAGTCGCGAGCTGCCTGCATCATATTCAGCGTGCCGCGTATATTGGTATCCACATAACTGTCCGGAGCCACATAGCTGTACGGAATGGCTATGAGAGCGGCCAGATGGAACACTATGCTGCATCCTTCGGTTATATGGCGGCAGAAGTTCGGATCACGCACATCGCCGCACACCACCTCCAGGTCGGGATGCTTTATGCCTTCGAGCCATCCCCAGTCATTGAACGAATTATAATAGCTGAGTGCTCTTACGCTGTAACCCTCGGCAAGCAACAGCTCGGTGAGGTGCGACCCGATGAAGCCGTCGGCACCTGTCACCAATACTTTCTTTTTGCTCATTTCACTTTCGGTTGTTGGTTTTAATCCGCTAATTTACGAATTTTTTGACCATCCGTCAACACGGTTCACCATCAGCCGTTAATAATAATCCATGTCATATAGCCGGCATAGAGCCCGAGAAGCAGTGCGCCCTCGCCTCTGGTTATGGTACGTTTGCCCACAAGCCAGCCCATAATCCAGAAAATGATTGCCGAAAGCGTCATCACGCAATAGTCCACATACGAGATTCCCCCCGATGAAAGTGGACGCACCACAGCCGTTGCACCAAGCACAAACAGTATATTGAATATATTCGATCCCACAATATTGCCTATCGCCATTCCGGTCGAACCTTTCGCCGCCGCTACCACCGATGTGGCAAGCTCGGGAAGCGATGTTCCCACAGCTACTATCGTCAGACCGATAAGCGCCTCGCTCACTCCCATAGCCTTGGCAATGTCGGAAGCTCCGTCCACAAACCATTGTCCGCCGAATATCAGGCCGGCCAGGCCTCCGGCAATATAGACAATTGCGAGCCACAATTTCAGGCTCTTTTTCTCCGCGCCCTGCTGTTCAGAAGGGTCGTTCGGCACAGCCGTCTTCGCTCCCGACAACATGATTCTCATGAAAACTACAAAGAATAGGAGCAATATTATGCCATCAGCCCTGTCAATAAGGGCCGACAATCCTTGTCCGTCAAGAAAAGGCGCGCAAGCCATCGCCGTAAGAGCTATAGATGCTATCACCACCATAGGAATCTCACGCGTCATCACCGATTTCTCCACCGGAATCGGGTGAACCAAGGCCGTAAGCCCCCCTATCAGAAGTATATTCGCAATATTTGAACCCACCACATTTCCTATGGCAAGTTCAGCGCTACCGTCAATCGCCGACACAAGACTGATCACAAATTCCGGCATAGACGTTCCGAAAGCCACAACCGTAAGCCCGACCATAAGGTCACTAACGCCCATCTTCCGCGCAAGTGCCGAAGCACCATCCGTAAGGTAATTGGCACCTAAAAGAATAAGCACCAACCCACCCAAAAGACACAAAATACTAACAACCATATTCCGTCAAACTAATATTCACTACAATAAACGCACCCCCATAATATAAAGTTCCTTTCCACCAACTTCTCCCTCTCCCATTCTCTCGCTCCCACTTTCTCCCTTCTCTCCCTCTATCCTTCTCCCAGCAACCCTTATAAATCTTATAAGAATTATAAGCCACATAAGAAACATAAACCACATAAGAAACATAAGAAACATAAATT
>LUJP01000035.1 GCA_001689535.1 Bacteroidales bacterium M5 | reverse complement strand
TAACAAATATTGGGGAACCGGCTCTAAGTTCGTTCCAGAAATCCCTATCCCGTAAGGTCTTCGCGATATACGAATGACCGCGCGTGTACATTACAAAACCGAAAATACGCGCCGGTGAACTGCCGCATTTCCGTTTCAGTTCTTCTAATCCGAATTCTTGCTCAAGAGGAAACATAGATTTATATACCGGGGAGTTAATGCTGGTGGAGACGAAGATAACAAAATTATATCAGCCTCAAAAGTTTAACGCCAGAATTATATGTTCCTATTTCTTTTTTCCGCTGTGGGCCTTGGCTAAATCCGTTATTCTTTTCACAAAATCCGTTTTTGCTTCTGTATAGCCGTCGCGGTTGTTTCTGTATTTCGGTAAAAGACCAAGTTTCAGCGTTTCATATTCCCGGGCCACGTCAGGGTGGGTCAGCAGATAGTCACGGAAATAGATCTCTTCGTTATCCGCTATGACATGAATATGGATATGAAACACCTTCTCAGCATACCCACGGGGAGTATACCCCTTGTTGAAACTCATGCGGGTATCCGTAACCGACATGCAGATGTATCCGGCCAATTCCATCTCGTTCTTGATCAACTGCCAGTCGATATCCGGACTAATCTCCACAAGAATATCAATTATCGGTTTGGCTTGAATATTCGGAATAGCCGTACTGCCGATATGGCTGATAATTGGAGTATATGCCGAAAGCAACCCCAATAGAGCATCAATTTCTTCTTTCGCCCACTCGGGCCACTGCGGATTATACGGCGACAGAACTATCGGAAACAATTCCCATAGCTCCGTCAAAGTCAGCTCCTGCAACCGTTTACAGTCAGTCATCTCCGCCAGTCATTTCCCGAGATATTCCCGGATTAAAGTCTTCATAGCCTCCCGATCGGAGGTCGTAAGAATCGGCATCAATGTATCGATTTCCTCAATCGGCTTGTCCCACCAGCGTAGTTGCTCCAGAAGGGCTATGGTCTCTTCATCAAAACGCTTGCGTATGACTTTAGCCGGATTGCCTACTGCAATACAGTAAGGCGGAATATGCGAGGCCACGGTGGCATTTGTGCCTATGATGGCGCCGTTGCCGATGTGCACACCCGGCATGACGGTAACATTCTGCCCTATCCACACATCATTTCTGATAACGGTGTCGCCCTTGAGAGGTAATTCACCCATAGTCGGAGGTATTGTCCCACTCCAGTCTCCGCCCATGATATTGAAGGGATATGTCGTGGCACAGTCCATGCGGTGATTCGCTCCGTTCATGATGAAAGTCACCCCCCGTGCAATCGCGCAGAAATTACCGATAATCAGCCTGTCGCCTATGAACTCATAGAAGTGTGTGACGTGGCCTTCAAATTTGTCAGCTCCATCGATATCGTCGTAATATGTATAGTCTCCGATTAGGATTCTTGGATTTTTCACCACATTCTTGATATAGCACAGACTCGGTATGTCTGGATTGGGGAAAACCGCGTCCTTGTCAGGAAATATCTTCTTTCTCATTCTTTTCAATATATTTTTTATTGCCAGTTCTCGGCTCAGACAGGAGCATACTAAAGCTGCAACAACATTTCAAACTGTCGGCTTGCCAAATCAACATTAACGTTCTTGAGAAAGGACGGCATCTCGTGATTGTCAGCACTGACATTCAATACTTTCACAAAATCCGTCTCCATGCCTCTTACTGCCTCCTGAAACAACCGGGTACCAATACCCCTACGTCGGTAGTCCTTCCCTACCGCTATCTGTGTGATGTCTCCTGTAGCAGGATCAAACACACAGTATCCCACCGCCGCCCGACCAATCGTAGCCCCGAGGTATTTAAGCCCTGATTTTCCTCGCTCGATTGATTCCATGCTGTTTTGCCATGACGGAATGAAGTCACAGAACGATTGAGCCTGCCGGATAAAATCCATTCCCACAGGTTTGATTATGCATTCGTCGTCAACAGACGTGTGTCTGCTGACTTTATCAATAGTCTGCCTATAACAGTCAAACTGCCGAGTGGTCTTGAACTGCATCCGACTATAGACGGAAATGGCTTTAGTGTTGTCCTGCAACACCTCCAACAGATATTGCCTGATACCGGCCTCTTTAAGATATGGAAGAGAATGATTGAATATTTTTCCGGCTATACCCTGTCCGCGGTACTCCTTTACGGTTCCCGTCCCGGTATCGTAGGCCGTTGAAACGCCATTGAACATCCCTATGCCATTCAATGTAAAGGCTATGATTGCTCCATTATCAAAAGCACCAAATGAAAGGCGGGGAACATAGCCGCGTCGGGTAAGCATTCTACGCACTTCCTCCTTCTCGAAACGTATCTCATAGTCGGCAAATGCACGCTCAAAGGCATTAAACAAAGTATCAAAGCCAATATTTTCTAAACTTCTGATTTCCATTACTGCTCGTTATATTTTACAAGTTTCACCAAAACTGTTACTGTCTCCCGTTCAGATTTTAATTAGGCACCATTTAGATAATAATACTATAGAAGCTGGTGGTGCCGTTCCTAGTGCCCAGCACATATTGTGGCCTGCTGTTCAATCTCCCGCCGGGGAATACAAAATGTGTATTAGCCATGCCTGTCTGGATTTGATTGGTTCATTGCTCGCGTTAATGATGCAGAGGCTATTACTTCTTTCTTGATTTCGGAAAGGGCAACACGTCCCACAATGCCTGTATTACCTTCATAGTTTTCTGACGGTCCTTGAAATCGAGGATATAACCCTCTTTTGCGCCCTCATAAGCACAACCGGTTTCCGCATCGGCCATCAGCCCGGCAATACACGGCAGCTTTTTGACAAAAGCCGTGTTGTCACATGCCGTTATCACGCATTTACCGTTCACATAAATGATGTAGTCACCCATCATCTTGCGGGCTTTAACCTCGCCCATCGGCGAAAGTTCTGCGCACACAAACTCTATATATTCAGAAGTACAAGCCATAAAATTACTTGATTTGGAATTCGACAAATGCCGTATCGCTTGGGGCTGTACGAGGATAAGGCGGATAACTGAATGTTTTTGCAAGGCGATATGTACCCGGAGTCCAGTCGCATTTGTAGAACCACGGCTTGACAGCCATTCGGAATGGCGTGTCAGGACGCACAATCCAGCCTACGGCATTGAACACTACGACTAACTCTTCGTCGGCATCTTCATACTTCCTGTCATACGGAAGTTCTTCCCAACCTCCGTCAGTCGATTTTTTATCAATCCGGAACCATTCCCCGGTCATACCCTCTATATCGCGAATATTCCTGAATTCGACAATAAGAGAATCAATCCCGGTATTGACAATATCCGGCTCAACAATCCGAATCGTCATTCCCGCGGCAGTGGAATAACTCTTTTGTCTCAGAGTCTCAGGAATCTCGATTTTCTCCCCAAGAAAATGCGGCTGTTTACCAAACAATATATCCAGTATCATCTTGTCGCGGGCCAACCATTCGCGAAGGGCCAGCCGCGTCCTTACCCATCGTCCGGCACGAAGAGGCGCAGATATTGCCACGGCACTGATACCATTTGATTCTGCCAGATACAACGCCCTGGCATTATGATCTTCCTGAGATATGATTGTAAGGGAATCACAGCCGAACACCTCTTTCGCTCTTACCACGGAGTCAAGCGTTCTGAATCCGGCAAAATCAAGTATTATTCTGTCTTCGGGCACGCCGTGCGCCATGAGAGAGTCGCGCATGGCGGTCGGTTCATCATATTGTCTGATATGGTTGTCGCCGCTTGCGATTATGAAATCAACCTTTCCGGCATGATATAGTTCCGCCGCAGTATTTATCCTGTTTGTGAAATAGGAATTGGGGCGCCCCCATCGATTCAAGGGATTTGTCCCTAACAATAGAGCAACCTTATTGTAAGGTATGGAATCTATTTCAGTGTATATACGTTTCTGTGCCGCCTGCTCTACCCTTATGTTGACATATAGGGTAAAGGCAGCAACCACCAACAGAAACGCGCCGAGACCGAACGCGATTCTTTTTATAAATGTAGAGTCAAAGATTTTCATCATATTCAATTCAAACCGAAGAGGTCTTAAACCGAATATCCCAGAAGGTCCAGAATCATTGGTGCGAGGAGAGCGGTGAAGAGACCGTTGAGCGTAAGACCGATGGACGAAAAAGCTCCGTAGCGTTCGCTGCGTTCCATGGCGGCGGAAGTACCCACCGCATGTGCTGCAGTGCCGATTGACAACCCTCCCGCAATGGGCGAATGAACATGGCTCATCTTTACAATTCTAAAACCGGCCATGCCACCAAAAATCCCGGTAGCAACAACCACCGCAGCCGTAAGAGGTGCGATACCTCCCATCGCACTTGATATTTCCATGGCAATAGGGGTTGTGACAGCCTTGGGGGCGAGCGAAATGACTACTTCGCGGGTGGCGCCGAACATCTCGGCAAGAAGCACCACGCTCACCACACCCGCCACGCATCCGGCAAGCTCCGACAGCAGAAGAGGAAGTAGCTGCCGTTTTATGGCCGAGAGCTGTTTGTAGAGAGGAACCCCGAGGGCCACCACAGCAGGTTTGAGCCAGAAGTCGATGTAATCGCCACCCTGTTTGTAGGTATCGTAGTCAATATCACATAGCAGCAGAAATGCAATCATTGCGGCTATGGCAATCAGAATAGGATTGAGCAACTTGATACCGGTACGCCGCTGAAGAAGCTGTGCCCCGAGATAGAAGCCGAAAGTGAGGGCTATAAGAAAATATTTGTTTTGCAGGAAATCCATTATTTAGCCTCCTTAGTGATTTTATGAGTCAATTTAACAGAAGCAGAGCGCGTAAGCTGATGTACCCAACCTGTTACAGCAATAATTATGACTGTGCTCACGACAGTTGCGCAAACAATGGGCACCCATTGCGTGGCAATAAGTCCAAGGCAGTTCATGAGACCGATGCCGGCCGGCACAAAAAAGAAGCCAAGATTATGAACAAGAAATCCCGACAGCTTGTCAACCCACTTCAGTTTCACTACGCCTAATTTGAGCGAGGCGCACAGCAGCACCATACCTATAATGCTTGAAGGGACCGGAATCCTGGTGAATCTCACCAGCAACTCGCCAGCCACAAGAAATGCAAATAAAACGCCAAACTGTAATATCATAATATCAATTAAAATTTTCCCGCAAAATTACCCATAATGCAGGAATTTCCACTAATCTCATGCCTTAATATGAACATATACGAGGCTGCCGCCATGCGGAAAGTACAAATTTTTTACGAAAGGTTTGTACTGCTATATAAGGGGTTCTAAATTTGCGATGAAATTGTCGGATTCTGCTCTTGAACGGAATGTAAACACATTGACGTCCTTTCGCCTTTCGCTAAGCATATTCCGGATAACCGGTAGTTGTCGTTTAGGAAAATCGACAATCCATTGCCGGAATTCCGGGTTCATTTCATTATCGGTCCAAGGCATATCCTCATGCCTTTTGCCCAGACGTTCCTCGGCTCCGGCCAGACATAAGTCCAACGGCAGGTCAAATAAGAACACCGTATCACATCTATCCAATCTCATTGATAGCGTATGGAGATAATTGCCGTCTATAATCCACTCATCTCCCGAGAGGATTTCTTGCAGGCGCTCTGCAAATTCTTCTCTGGTAAGCGTCGTTCTGTCAGGCAAATGCCATATCATGTCAAGGTAATGCAAGGGCAACCCGGTCTTTACCGAAAGTTTTCTTGAAAAGGTACTTTTACCCGCTCCCGGACAACCTATGACAATTACCCTCTTCATTCGGCCGGGAACAGGCTACAGAATCCCTGCTTGTTGAACTGATAATACATTTCGATACGTTCGGGCGTGTCATTTTCGAGCAACAGAAGAAGCTCCCGTGCGAATTCGAGGGTGGCCGAGCCGTTTGCTGTCACAATATTCCTGTCACTGACAGCCTGCGCATGCACGTATCCCTCGGGATTGGTGTAGTTTTCCCCTCCCCACAGTCGTAGCTGTTCTGGCCCGTTACCGGTATGCCTCACATTATTGAGCAATCCGCATTTCGCCATGAACGAAGCGCCGTTGCAGATCGCACCGACTATTTTACCATTCTCAACCGCCTGCTTTACTATCGGTAGCACGCGTTCCGCAACCGGCATTGTCCACCCGAAACCACCTATGAGCACCAATGCAGCATAATCATCTGGCATAGTGTCGAATGAATAATCGGGCAACGTCCGGAAGCCCCCGATGGACTTTACTGGCTCCAGCGTGGGAGCCACAACCTTGTTGACAAATCGGGGATGCTCCTTCAGCGCATACTCGTCTGATGCGATAGCCTGCGAGAGATACACCGCCTCATGTGCCGCATAGTCGGGCAGTAGAATATAAAGTATTTCGTTGCTCATTTCCATTACATTTTACGTTCGTAAAAACGCATAGCGTATTTTCCACAAATGTAGCAAATCCGCTCTCCACCCACAAACATCCGGCGCGATTAACCACTCGGACCTTCCTCTTCACGCTCGAACCAAAAGCGCGATTCATTCCTGATTTCTTTTGATTCTTATTTCAGGACCGCTCCGGATTACCAACGGCACCGTCTCAACAGAGACCACGCTTGTATCCAGTCCCAGAGACTTTTCTGCCGACACTGACATATGCCGCAGCGTCTCATACGCCGTCAGCACCTTGCGTTCATAAGCGTTGCAGATACTCACCGGAGAGAACACCCGGTGAATCAGCACAAACCGGAAATCCCCCGCTATTCCATACCGCCTCATTGAGGGATATTTACTTGTCAACGAAAGATCGCCCGACGCCACAAGATCCTCCACAATCTGCCTCAGAAACACGTTGATCTGCGGCTGCACCTTGAAGCCGAATCTTACAGTCACCAGAAAAATCGCATCCCTGACCATCGTGTCTACGGAATAATCGAGCGTATAAGGCATATCGGTGTGCTCTATGCGGATAATCCAGTAATGGTCGGCCCTTTTGGGCTGTTTGTTTATTATCGAATACAGCAACTTGCTTTCCACCATATTCTTCGTCGGCGAAAAGCTGATATACACCACATTCGACGCATAGCGCGGTATCTCCTCATCATTCCTTATGGCGGTCACTATGTCTATGAAATCAGGGAAATATTTATAATCCACATGGCTGCGATGGAATGAGCGTCCTTTGCTCCACACAAACATTATGCAGAACAGCCCGCAGGCTATCAGAACCGTAAACCAGCCGCCATGCACAAACTTGAACATATTGGCAGCGAAAAAAGCCCCTTCGAGCAGGCAGAACACTATGAAAAAAGACGATGTGAGCCATGCAGGCATTCCTATATTCCTCATATACCGCCACAGCAGTATGGTCGTGGCCAGCATTGTTATGGTAATGGCGAGGCCATAGGCGGCTTCCATGCGGCTCGACGACTGGAACAACAGCACCGTGCCTACGCACCCTATATACAGAAACAGATTTATACACGGCACATACAGCTGTCCCTTGACATTTCCGGTGTAATTTATCTGCATCCTTGGCCAGATATCGAGGTTCACGGCCTCGCCTATCAGGGAAAACACACCGCTTATCAGCGCCTGGCTTGCAATTATGGCGGCCACGGTAGCTATGACTATACCCACGCCCAGAAAGCCGGCAGGCATCATTCCGTAAAACGGATTCACCTCTCCGTCAATCGCTCCGGCATGAGCCAGAATCCATGCGCCCTGCCCCAGATAATTGAGAATAAGCATGACTTTGACAAAAAGCCAGCTGAAAGTAATATTGTAGCGGCCACAGTGCCCCAGATCGGCATACAGTGCCTCCGCGCCCGTGGTGCAGAGAAACACCGCTCCGAGTATAAGCATCCATTCAGGGCTGGAAATAATCAGCCTTACCGCATAATAGGGATTGAAAGCCTTGAATATCGCCAGATCACTCCACACGTTCATCAGTCCGAGGATGCCGAGCATCAGAAACCACACGAGCATCACCGGGCCAAAAAAACGTCCGATCTTCGACGATCCCGAACGCTGCACAAAGAACACCATGGTTATTATCACCAGCACAATCGGCACCACCGGCGTTGGAGCGTATAATGAGCGCAACCCCTCCACAGCCGACGTAACTGTCACCGCCGGAGTTATTATACCGTCGGCGAGCATCGCGCTGGCACCGATGGCGGCCACGACGAACGGCCAGCCGCTTGTTCCCGTCTTCTTCACCAGCGAGAAAAGAGCCATAATGCCGCCCTCCCCGTTATTGTCGGCGCGGAGAGCCACTGTCACATATTTTATCGTGGTCTGAAGCGTTAGAGTCCATATCACACACGACACCGCTCCGATAATATAATCCCGGTCAAACTCAGGACTGACATTCAGAATAGCCTTCATCACATAGAGCGGCGACGTTCCGATATCGCCAAACACTATCCCTATCGCGACAAGCAGTCCCGCCGCACTCAAACCCGTGATCCTATTACCATTCCGCCTCATTCCGCCTCAAAATAAACAGTTGCATATTCTCAATCTAAAGATTGCATAATACATTATAATCAAACTTCAATCAATTCTACTAAACGCAAAAATATAACACCAACCCCACCCCATAAGTTTGCCCAGGCCCCTTCCTCAAACTTTCTTCCTTCTCTCCCAGTCCGCCTCCACTCCACCTCCTCACAATTACCAACCGCCAGCCATGTATTCCGTCTAATTCACTAATACACCTCAAAACAATACTTTGTCTGATTGTTATTGAAATGCCGTAATGCTTTATTTCTGTCCATTGTTTAATTGTTTTTTAACCAAGACTTTCTCCACAGGGCTTGTACACCGTATTGCGGTGATAGGTCAATTCTATTATGCCATTAGATACCAAAGTTCTCGTCGGGTAGTTCCTTTATGGTAACTGTGAAGAACTGCGCCGGGATATGGGTTATCTCGGAGGCTGTTGCTGTAAGCCGCTCAATCAACTGTTTCTTCTGTTCAGTGGTCAACCGTCCGCTCTCAATCGATATGTACGGCATATTTTAACTCTTTACAATAACCCACTTATCGTTCTTGGATTTTCTTTCTGCACAATAGCCCAGAGGTAAATCTTTCAGGTTGACGATAGTCGGGTCTAAATCCAATACATACTTTAATGAAAGTATTCTTGCATCGCTTTCGTCGTGTTCTTTACCACAAAGGAATTGCCATGCTCCGTCATCCGCATCATGTGAAACAAATAATATTTCTTCTCCACAGTCCAGTATGTGACTGCATATAAAAACAGCTGTATTCGGAGCGTCTGAAAACGGGAAAACATCATTACCCTTTTTCCAGCGTTTGAGATGCGGGAAGAACTGACGCATCTGCTCCTTCATCTGTTC
>LUJP01000001.1 GCA_001689535.1 Bacteroidales bacterium M5 | reverse complement strand
TTTTCATGGTATTAGATTTAAGGTTAACTTAGGAATAGTTTTATGCCAGTTCTGAATGATTTTGATACCTACGTGGACAGTACGTCTGTCATTGACAAGGGTGCCGTGATAGGGCGCGGCTGCCGTATATGGCATTTCTGCCATATAATGGCGGGCGCTACTATCGGCGACGGGTGCAGTCTGGGACAGAACGTGATGATTGGCTCCGGGGTGAGCCTGGGGCGTAATGTGAGGATTCAGAACAATGTGTCGGTTTATTCCGGAGTAACGGTCGAGGATAATGTGTTTCTCGGCCCGTCGTGTGTGTTTACGAATGTGCGTAATCCGCGCAGCGAGATATGCCGCCGGGGTGCGTATGAGCGGACGCTTGTGAGGGAAGGTGCCACTGTGGGCGCCAACGCTACGATACGGTGTGGCGTGACGATAGGCCGTTACGGTTTTGTGGGGGCCGGGAGTGTGGTTACCGCCGATGTCCCCGACTATGGCGTGGTGACGGGCGTTCCGGCGCGTCTTACTGGGTGGATGAGCCGTAGCGGCGCTATGCTCGAGTTTGATGCCGCGGGTGTGGCCGTGTGCCGGGATACGGGAATAAAGTATCGTAATGTAAACGGAACTGTGTATGAGGAATCAGATGACGACAGGAATATTTGACCGGCTGGAGTCGCGCCGGGCTTCTGTGGGGGTTGTGGGTCTGGGATATGTGGGCATGCCGCTTGCTCAGGCGCTGTCACGGCATTTCGATGTGGCGGGTTATGATCCGAGATTTCGGGCGGCCGGTGATAGCGGCGTGGATGACGGGCCGGTGATAGCGGGCGATATGGACGCACTTTCCGCTGCTTCGTTCTACATAATAGCCGTGGGGACGCCTATTGACGGTGACCGCAGGCCCGATATCGGCGCTCTGCTCTCGGCCACGGAATCGGTGGGTGGTCTTCTTAAGCGGGGCGATTATGTGGTGTATGAGTCGACGGTGTATCCCGGATGCACGGAGGACGAGTGCGTTCCTTTGCTGGAGAAGATTTCCGGGCTCCGGTGCGGCCGCGATTTCAAGGTGGGTTATTCGCCGGAGCGTATCAATCCGGGCGATCCGCGTCACGGACTTGCGGACACTCCGAAAATAATATCGGGATGCGATGACGAGGCGGTGTCTGAGATTGCCAGGGTTTATGGCAAGGTTGTCGGGGCATCGCTTCACATAGCCTCGGACATACGGCAGGCCGAGGCGGCCAAGCTTCTTGAGAACATACAGAGGTGCATGAATATAGCTCTGATGAACGAGATGTCGGTGACTTTCGGCCGGATGGGGATAGATATAGACGAAGTGGTGGAACTGGCATCGGCCAAGTGGAATTTCGCGCCGTACCGCCCGGGGCTGGTAGGAGGCCACTGCATACCGGTGGATCCTTATTATCTGATATGGAAGGCGGAGCGCCAGGGAGCAGATATGCCTCTGACGAGGCTGGGCTGCGCGGTCAACGAACGCATGCCGGCGTATGTGGCCGGAGAGGTTGCGCGGAGGATTCCCGCAGGAGGAAACCGCCGGGTGCTGGTGATGGGCATGGCCTATAAGCGCAATTCCGACGATATCCGCAACAGCGGAGTGGCTGTGCTGACGGAGTGTCTTACGGCCCTCGGGCTGGAGTGTGATGTGGTTGACGGAATGGTTGACCGCCGGGCGGTTAAGCGCATGTATGGCCTGGAGCTGAAGGCGTGTCCGGAGGGTGTGTATGACGCTGTGGTGATAGCTGTGGCCCATGACTGCTATGCGGGTTTCGACGAGGAGTGGTTCGGCCGGATGTCTTCGGGCCGTGAGGCACTGCTTGCGGATCTGAGCGGTGTCTACCGTGGCCGTGTGTCGAACATGAAATACTGGAGTCTCTGATGGCGGGAGCTACGGCGGCATACATCAGGACTCTGCGCGGCGGCCGTTCGGCCGAGGCCGTGAGGGTTGGCGTGTCGAAGGGGGTGTCGATGTGTCTGTCGGTGTTCATAGCTATGGCCTTGAGTCGTCTGATGGAGCCGGAGGCCTACGGCACATATCTTCAGGTATTGTATGTGTACGGCACTCTGCTGGTGCTATTCTCGCTTGGGCTGCCTGCGTGTTACTCTTATTTTCTGGCGAGAACGGATGCCGGCGAGGGCCGGGCTGTGGTGACGAAGCTTACGGTGATGAGCGCTGCCATGGGGTGTGTGTTCTCGCTCACGCTGTTTGTGCTGTCGGACGATATAGCCGGTCTGCTGGGCAATGCCGCACTGGGGCCGTGTCTGCGTCTGTTTTCGGCGGTGCCGGTGGCCATGATGCCTGTGGCTGGCGTGGAGGGTGTGCTTGTGGCCTGCAGGCGCTCGGGGCAGCTTGCCATTTACGTGTGTCTTAGCCGATTGCTGACGCTGCTGTGTGTGGTTGGCGCGGCCCGGATGTGTGGCGGTGGTCCGCTGGCGGTTACCGGTGCCTTTGCTGCGGCATCGGTGGCGTCGGCGGTGTGGGGTCTCTGGCTTTCCTACCGGCCTTTCACGGGTGTGGCTCCGTCGGGGAGCAGCCCTGGATACGTCGATTTTCTGAGGTTTGCGCTGCCGGTGTTCTATGCCGGCATATATAGCTTTGTGATATCCTCGGCGAGCCAGTTTTTTGTCAGCCGATATTTCGGAGCAAGTGATTTTGCGGTGTTTGCCAATGGTTTTCGTGAGATGCCGCTGGCGGTGGTAGTGATGTCGGCCGTTGGTGCGGTGCTTTGGCCGGAGCTGTCGAGGCTGTCTATGACTGACAGGGAGGAATGCATAGGCTTATGGCGCCGGTCGGTTTATAAGTCGGCTATTGTGGTGTGGCCCGTGGCTGTGTTCTGCATGTTTTTCGCGCCTGAGATTATGACGGCGTTCTTCGGCGAGAGCTATCGTTGCGGAGCGGTATTGTTCCGTCTGGCGTCGCTGATGTGTTTTGTGCTGGTGGTACCGTTTTTCCCGCTTATGACAGCTCTTGGGCTCTCGCGCGGCTTTGCCAGGGCGCATCTGCTGACGGCTGTGGCGATTGTGGGTCTTGACTGCCTGGCGGTGAGGCTTATTCCATCGCTTACGGTTATAGCGGCCGTGTCAGTCACCACAAGGATGCTGTGTGTGGTGTCGCTTCTGCTGATGGTTTCGTGTGCCACGGGCCTGAGTGCGGGGCGTCTGCTCCCCCTCCGGCTGATGTGGCGTCTGCTGTGGACGTCGGGGCTGTCGTGCTGTGCCGCCAGGGCGGTGACTGTTTTTTCCGGAATAGAGAATGCCCCGCTCACGCTTGCCGTGGCGCTCGGTGTGGCAGTTCCGGCTTATCTGTTTTTCATCAGGGATTTTGCAGGGGAAAATCATGACGAACATGAAATAGGCGGAAGTGTGCCGGAGACTCCAGAAACTATGCCGGAAAGTAGCCTTCCTGCCGTATCGGTGATAGTGGCATGCTATAACTCCGAGAAAACTATTGGAGCAATGATAGAATCGGTATTGTCGCAAAGCTATACCGACTGGGAGCTCATAATAACCGATGACGGCTCTACGGACGGCACACCGGAGGTGATAAGACAATATGCGGCCCGCGACAGCAGGATTATAGCCATGCGGACCGATATCCACTACGGCGCCCCTTCTGAGGCGCGAAACATGGGCCTAGACAGGGCTTCGGGACAGTATATAGCATTTTTAGACAGCGATGACCTATGGTTGCCCGACAAACTGAGAGTACAGATGGATTTTATAGAGGCCAACGGCTATGATTTCGTATATTCGTATTATGAGAAGATTTCCGGGGGGAATTCCAGAAGCGGGCGTATAGTGGCAACCAAGAAGAGGGTAGGTTACTCCGATATACTGAAGTCGAACCATATTCCATTCCTGACAGCGATAATAAAGCGGAGTGTTGTCGGAGACACCCGCTTCAAGGATATCTCACAGGAAGATTTCTGTTTTTGGCTCGACATTCTCAAAAAAGGTGTGACGGCGCATAACCAGTGTGTAGTGACGGCATTATACAGGATATCGGATGGTTCACGGTCGTCCGACAAGTTTAAGATGGCGCGCTGTTACTGGCATGTGGTCAGGCACCATCAGCGCACAGGTTTTGCGCTCAGTTGCCGCTGTATGGTGAGTTATGCAGTCGAGGGTCTGAGAAAGTATATGATATAGATAGATTCATGAATTTCAAGGCATGAAGTACAGGCTGAAATATTACGTGATATCTCTTTGCAGGCTGTTGATGACGGCAGGCTGTGTTTTTCCGGTGAGCCGTCGCCGGGTATTGCTATCGTCCGATGAGGGTTCGTGCTACAGCTGTAATCCCAAGTCGATTTTCGAGGCTATGTACCGGTTGTATGGCGACAAGTTTGAATATGTATGGGTGCTTAATGAGGCATCGAAACTTCCCGGCGCATTCAGAGGCAAAGTAAGAACCGTAAGATTTCTGTCGTTGAAGCATGTGTATTATCTGCTTACATCGGGTTTTGTCATAAGCAATCTGGGAGTGGAACCGTTTCTGCCCCGGCGCAGGAGCCAGACTGTAATCAGCGCCGAGCACGGCGGAGGATCGTATAAGCGCATGTATATGAGGCAGCGAATGTTTTCGGCTGATGAATGGCGCTATATCATGCGTATGCGTAAGCTCAGAGGCATGCTCACAGACATAGTGCTGGTCAGCTGTGAGAAGCAGTTGCATGAACATGCCGAAGACTATGGAATAGCGCCCGAACGTTTTATCCGGTCTGGATTTCCCCGCAACGACCGGTTCTTCGCCACAGACGAATCAGACCTGCAGGCCCGTAAGGGCGAGTTTCGCGCGCGATATGGTATTGCGGCAGGCAATCTGATGGTGCTTTATGCTCCCACGTTCAGGGGTACGCACCGTCACCGGCAACATTCCTGGAATGATGTGTGTGTGAAGTCAGTGGCGGT
>LUJP01000018.1 GCA_001689535.1 Bacteroidales bacterium M5 | reverse complement strand
GCTAAACACAGTTCTTTTACCATGCGCCCCGAAAACTGACCCAATCCTTAAAGGACCTGAAACCTGCTTCCGGAACACCTAACCGAAATTCATTATCAATAACCAATTTTTCACTAATTAATTTCACCATGAAAAGAAGACTTAATCCAAAGTCTGTTATGACACCGGCGGCTAAATGCGCGACCCTCTCTCTGGGCCTGACGCTTATGGCCGCACTCGGGGCGCCTCCGGCATGGGCCGGCGACACCTCCGTCCCGACAGAAACAGGCCAGACGGCCCAGGGAAATCTTGTGACCGGTACCGTAGTGGACGAACAGGGCGAACCCCTGCTCGGCGCCACAGTGAGAGTGGAAGGCACCAAGACGGCCACCACCACCGATGTCAATGGCCGCTTCTCGGTCAAGGCCTCGGCAGGACAGACAATCGTCATCACTTACGTGGGCATGAAACCATTCTCGGCCAAGGCCGGAGCGGGGCCGATTGATGCGGTGATGACAAGCGACAACGCACTCGACGAAGTGGTTGTGGTAGGTTATGGTACAGTACGCAAGGCCGACCTCGCCGGCTCCGTATCCGTCCTTGAGGGCAAGGCATTCGAGGCCCAGCCCATCACCACAGTCCAGGAAGCCCTTCAGGGCCGTGTTTCGGGCGTGAACATAGTAAGCGACGGACTGCCCGGCGGTTCCACCAAAATCCGTATACGCGGCGCCAACTCCATTAACAAATCAAACGACCCGCTCTACGTGGTCGACGGACTCGTGCGCGAGTCGGGCCTGGACGGCATCAACCCCGAGGATATCGCTTCCATGCAGATACTTAAGGACGCTTCCTCCACCGCCATCTACGGTTCGCGCGGCGCCAACGGCGTTGTGATCATCACCACCAAGCGCGGACATGCAGGCGAGAGCAAACTCACTGTCGACATGTCGCTCGGCTGGTCAAACGCCACCCACCTGCCCGAGGTCCTCGGTACAAGAGACTATGCCAAGGCCCTTGTGGATTACGACGGCATACCCGAGGCCGAAGTCAAGTCATACCTCGACGGCTCCGATCCCGGCACCAACTGGAAAGACGAAGTGTTCAAGACCGGCATGGTCCAGAACTACAAAGTAGTATTCACCAAAGGCTCGGAAGACACCCAGCTATACGTTTCGGGCAACTACATGAGCCATCAGGGCGTGATGAAGGACACACACTATGAGCGCTATGCCGCACGCCTCAACGCAAACTCCAACATATTCAGCTGGCTCAACATCAACGCCGACGTAAACCTGAGCCACGGAGAGGGCAAAGGCATCGGAGGCATCGACATGGGTGGATACAACCCGATTTACCTGGCCTTCAACTATTCGCCAACCATGCATGTGAAAAACGAGCTGGGCGAATACCTCAAGGACCCATACTGCTCTATCAACGAAAGCCCGCTGTCAAGCCTGTCGAGCGCCAACGAACGCCGTGCCGACGTGCTCAACGGCCACTTCGACCTCCGCTTCAACATTCTTCCCGGACTCACCTTCACATCGAGCAACGGCATTGACTATTACAATTACTACGGCTACGGGTTCTCATCGTCGAAGCGCTGGCCCGGTGCCGCCACGGGCATGAGCAACAGCAACACCAACCGCTGGCTGCTCCAGAGCTCCAACAACTTCACATACATCAACACCTTCGGAGAGAAACACAACCTCACGGCCACTGCCGTATGGGAAGCCACCAAGAGCAACACCCGTGGCATGGGCATCAGCGGCTCCGACCTCGTGTCGGAATCGGTAGAATGGTACAATGTATCCGCAGCCGCCAACCGCGACGCAAGCAACAGCTACTCGGAATGGTCGCTCCTCTCGGGCGTGGGCCGTGTGATATACAACTTCGACAACCGCTATATGATAACCGGAACGCTCCGCGCCGACGGCTCCTCGCGTCTGAGCCAGAACAAATGGTGCTGGTTCCCCTCGGTAGCCGTGGCATGGACCGCCTCCAACGAATCATTCTTCGAACCCCTCAAACCCACCCTCAACAACCTCAAGCTCCGCACCAGGCTTCGGTGTGATAGGCAACCAGGATATCGCTCCCTTCTCCACCCTCGCTCTCATGTCACAGACCACCACATTCTACGGCAACAACACCGGTGTGACAGGCTACTGGGCCAACAAGACCCCCACGCCCGACCTGCGCTGGGAAAAGACAAAACAATTCGACGTGGGCCTGGATTTCTCCATGTTCAACAGCCGTCTCGACGTTTCAATTGACTGGTATTACAAACGCACCTCCGACGCCCTCCTGAACGCCACCAACCCCGGCTATCTCGGAGGCCAGTCTTATCTGGTAAACGCAGGCGAGGTATCCAACACCGGTTTCGACTTCGCAATCAATGCAGGTGTGATCCAGAGCGGCGACTGGCGCTGGAACACCTCAATCAACGCTTCCGTGCTCCGCAACCGCGTGGAGAAGATGACCACAGCCGAACCCATCCTCTATTCAGGCTCGATGCAGTCCATCATCAACCAGGCAAGCATAATCAAGGAAGGAGAAGCCATAGGCTCGCTCTACGGCTTCCGCTGGGCAGGAATTGATGCCGACGGCTATGACACCTATTATGATGCCGACGGCAACACCACCCGCAACCCCACCATGGCCGACCGCGTTGTGCTGGGCAAAGCCACACCGAGCTTCACACTGGGATGGAACAACACCGTGACCTGGCGCAACTGGAGCCTCAATGCGTTCTTCAACAGCTCCTTCGGTGCAAAACGTCTCAACGTGCTCCGCTTCGCCATGTGCTCCATGATCGGTAACTCCCGAATGTTCACTTCGCCCGACGCCCTTTCAGGCATGGGCAAGGATATGCCCGACCCCCGTGTGGACAACAACCAGTACATAGGCAACTCTACCAAATGGCTCGAAAAGGCCGACTATTTCCGCCTTGAAAACATAACCCTCGGTTATGACCTCAAGAAGGAGACCACCCGCTTTGCCGACGTACACCTGTCGTTCAGCATACAGAATCTCTTCACCCTCACCGACTACAAGGGCATCAACCCGGCCTCCTACTCGTTCGGAGGTGCCTCGGAATGGGAGCAGGGTATCGATGTGGGCACCACCCCGTGCCCCCGTACATTCACCTTCGGCGCACGTTTCACATTCTAACAACCCACCTTTACAGACATGAAAGCCAAATATATATTCTCGGCGATAGCTCTCGCCCTGATAAGCCTTACATCATGCAGCGACTTCCTTGAAGAACATCCCAACGGACAGCTAAAGCCCGAAGGGTTCATCGACTCACAGAAAGCTCTCGACGCTGTGGTAGACGCCCTCTACTTCCAGGTCCAGCAGTCGCAGTGCAACTCCAATCCCTGCATCACGCAGTGCCAGGGCGACGACATGACCTCCACCACCGGCTCAAACAAGGGCGCCTACCTTTCGGCCGACGCCTTTGAAGTGCCCACCGACGAAAAAGGCCTTACCAACCTCTGGAACTGGCAGTACAACATAATACAGGCCGCAAACCTCATCATTGACAACGCCGACGACGCCCAGGGCAAAGTACCCGACGCAAAAATTGCCGAGGCAAAAGGCCAGGCATACTTCTGGCGCGCACAGGCCTACTTCCAGCTCGTGAGAATATTCGGCCCGCTGCCGCTCAACCTCCACAACGAGGCCGACGGCAACGCCACACCGCTCACCCCCGTGGAGCAGGTCTACACCCAGATTGTAAGCGACCTGCAGGCTGCCGAAGGCTGTGCACTCCCGACCAAATACACCGGCAAGAACCAGTCGATAGGCGACATGAACATTTTCGTGTCGGAGCAGGCCGTAAAATCGGCCCTCGCAGCCGTTTACATGAACATGGCCGGATTCCCCCTGAACAAGACCGAGTATTATGCCAATGCTGCCGACAAAGCTAAAGAAGTGGTGGACGGTGTGAAATCCGGCAAATACCCCCACGGACTCTGCTCCTCCTGGGCCGACGTCTACAGCTACGGCAACAACTTTTCCAAAGAATGCATCCTCGGCATAGTGTATCACGCAGAACCCGGCGGATGGTCCAACTATGACTCTCAGTTCACCTCCTGCCACCAGCTCGGTTCTCTTAGCGGATGGGGCGACTTCCTTGCCGAACGCTACTTCTGGTCGCTCTTCCCCGATGGACCCCGCAAGGATTACGTATATGCCAAGAAGATACGCACTGGCGACGGATTCAACAACGCTCTCGTTGACTGGTGGGCAACCACCGACGGACTCCCCTACAGCGGCGACAACGCCGTAGTGAACGAGTATCGTCCGATGTTCGTGGCCTTCACCGTCAACGCGGCCGCCGACAATTCACCTCTCGCAGAGCCTTACGACCCCGCACTGCCTTTCTGGGGCAACATGTGCCTTGACAAGACACACCAGATAATACGCTACTCCGAGGTGCTCTGCTGGTTTGCCGAGGCATCCGCCCGCGCCGGCAAGTATCCCGCCGAGGCCAAAGCTGCCCTCGAGGAAGTTCAGGCACGCGCCTACACCAACCCCGCGGCCTGCAACAACGCCGACCTGGCAGAAGCCGCATACAGGGAGCATGGCTATGAAGTGGCCGGATATCCCTTCGCACTGGTATCGCGCCGCGCCGACGAATTCCGCATGAACCGCCTGAAAGAGGCTTACGACTATCGCGTGGGGCCCCAGACGGCTGTGCTCGTTCCCGCAGGAACCCTCACCCACAGCGTGAAAGCCGACGGCACTCCGTTCACTTACACCCTTACCGCAGACGTGGTTGTGAAAGAAAACATGCCGGTGACCGCCTCCTGGAATGGCGACAACTCCATCTACCAGATCTATCCCACCACCGAAACTGAAAAGAACCCCAACCTCAAGCGTTAAACAAAGCACCAGATTCTATCCATAGGGAGGCCGCGCCGCAATCATACGGCGTGGCCTCTCTCTTATTTCAAGCAAAAGGAATAAAAATCCACAAATAGCATTTTAACTGCAATATTCTTGCATATTGAAAGTTACCTTATTAATTTTGCCGAACTAAATCTACATTAACCATTAGGAAAGCACAGAGACATGCTAAACAAGACAAATGTCAAAACCCTCGACAAGGTTGTGATCCGATTCTCCGGCGACTCCGGCGACGGCATGCAGCTCGTGGGTAATATTTTCACTAACGTTTCAGCCGGCTTGGGCAACCAGGTTTCCACTTTTCCCGACTATCCCGCCGAGGTGCGCGCTCCCCAGGGCTCTCTGGGCGGAGTGAGCGGATTCCAGGTGAGCGTGGGCAATGAAGTGCACACCCCCGGCGACCGCTGCGACGTGCTCGTGGCAATGAACCCGGCCGCACTCAAGAAAAACCGCTACAATGTGAAACGTGGCGGTGTGGTGATAGTGGACATCGACTCATTCAAAGAAACCGACCTGCGCAAGGCCGAGTTCAAGACCGACGACCCCTTCGCGGAACTTGAGCTCGACAAGAAGGCGCAAGTGGTGGAAGTGCCCATCACCACCATGACCAAAAACGCTCTGGCCGATTCGGGCCTTGACAACAAGAGCATAGTAAAATGCCGCAATTTCATGGCCCTGGGCCTTGTGTGCTGGCTCTTCGACCGCCCGCTTGAAAGTGTGGAACGTTTCCTCAAGGCCAAATTTGCCAAGAAACCGACAATTCTCCAGGCCAACACCACGGTGCTCCGCGCCGGTTTCGACTATGGTGCCAACATTCACGCCGGTGTGTCGACCTACCGCATAGAAACCGAGGCCGCGCGCCCCGGAGTCTACACAGACATCAACGGCAATACCGCCACCGCCTGGGGACTGATAATGGCTTCCGAAAAAAGCGGACGCCCCCTCTTCCTCGGCTCCTACCCCATAACTCCGGCCACCGACATACTCCACGAACTTGCCAAGCGCAAGGACCTGGGCGTAAAAGCCTGCCAGATGGAGGACGAGATTGCCGGCGTGTGCTCGGCCATCGGCGCCTCGTTTGCCGGAAACCTTGCCGTAACATCCACCTCGGGCCCCGGCCTGGCGCTGAAGAGCGAAGGCATAGGACTGGCCATAATGGCCGAGCTGCCTCTGGTGGTGATTGACGTGCAGCGCGGCGGACCCTCCACCGGCCTTCCCACCAAAACCGAACAGACCGACCTGATGCAGGCCCTCTACGGCCGAAACGGCGAGTCGCCGCTGGTGGTACTTGCGGCCGCATCGCCCACCGACTGCTTCACAATGGCCTTCGAGGCCTGCCGCATAGCCCTGGAACACATCACTCCGGTGATACTCCTCACAGACGCCTTCATAGGCAACGGCTCATCGGCATGGCGCATCCCCGAAGCCGACGAATATCCCGCCATTAAGCCCAACTATCTGCCCAAGGAGCGAATAGAGGAAGGTGGCTGGCGCCCATACGAGCGCAACCCCGACACCCTTGCTCGCTACTGGGCCATTCCCGGAACCGAGGGCGCCGCTCACCGCATAGGCGGTCTGGAAAAAGACTGCGTTACCGGCGCCATATCCACCGACCCCGTCAACCATGAGAAGATGGTGGGACTGCGCCGCGAAAAAGTGGCACGCATAGCCTCCGACATTCCTCTGCTCGAGACCATAGGCCCCGACGACGCCGACACACTTCTGGTGGGCTGGGGTGGCACCTACGGCCATCTCCGCACCGCCGTGGACGAGCTCAACCGCTGCGGGCGCAAAGTGGCCCTTGCCCACTTCCGCTATATCAATCCTCTGCCGGCCAACACCCGCGAGATACTCCACGGCTACAAGAACGTGATTGTGGCCGAGCTCAACACCGGCATGATGGCCGACTATCTCACCATGCACTTCCCCGAAGTGCGGTTCGACCGCATCAACAAGGTACAGGGCCAGCCCTTCATGGTGGAGGAGATAGTAAGCCGAGTTAACGAAATCATGGACTCACACAATGCTTAATGCCATGTCAGAAACCACATTCGAACCCTCAAATTATAAAAGCGACCAGCCCGTGCGCTGGTGCCCCGGCTGCGGCGACCACGCCATACTCAACTCACTCCACAAGGCCATGGCCACACTGGGCGTGGCTCCCCACCGCACCGCAGTGATATCGGGCATTGGATGCTCCTCGCGTCTGCCCTACTACATGAACACTTACGGCTTCCACACCATCCACGGACGCGCAGCCGCCATAGCCACCGGCTTCAAGGTTGCAAATCCCGATATGACGGTGTGGCAGATTTCAGGCGACGGCGACGGCCTGGCCATAGGCGGCAACCACTTCATTCACGCAGTGCGCCGCAACATCGACATAAACATCTGCCTGCTCAACAATAAAATCTACGGTCTCACCAAGGGCCAGTATTCGCCCACGAGCGACCGCGGATTCGTGAGCAAATCGTCGCCCTACGGCACCACCGAAGACCCCTTCATTCCAGCTGAACTCGTGTTTGGCGCCCGCGGCAATTTCTTTGCCCGCAGCATCGACGTGGAACTGGCCATAACCCAGGAGGCCATGCTTGCCGCCGCCCGCCACAAAGGCACATCGGTGGTGGAGGTGCTCCAGAACTGTGTGATTTACAACAACGGCATTCACAACCCCATCACCGACCGCGAGGTGCGTCCCGATCGTACCATACATCTTGTTCACGGCGAGAAAATGATATTCGGCAAGAACCGCGACAAAGGCCTGGTGCGCGACGGATTCCTGGTGAAGGCCGTTACCATCGGTCAGGACGGCTACACAATGGACGATGTGCTGGTGCACGACGCCCATACCCCCTCCAACTTCCTCCACCAGCAGCTGGCAATGATGGACGGCAAGGAGCTGCCGCTGGCCATAGGCGTGATTCGCGACGTTGAGGCTCCCACCTACAACGACGGCGTTTCCGAACAGGTGGAGCGCGTGCGCGCCGCAAAAGGTTTCACCTGCCTGCGCGACATGATAATGGCCGGAGAAACCTGGACTGTAGAATAACAAAAAATACGTTTTCCATTTTATTCATGGACCACGGATAGTATGCCGAGAGGCATTTTATCCGTGGTTTTTATTGCCATTACGAAAAAGATGCTTACCTTTGCAGCGGGTAAGTCCTACACGACCAGCTCCCCGGGAACTCCGCCAGGCCTTGACCGGAGCAACGGTACCGGGTTGTAGCGGTGCGATGTAGTCAGCTTACCCTTTTTTTGTATCCCTACCTTTTAGCTTTCGAATATCATGGCAAACTACTTTGAAAACAAAGAAAAACTACAGCAGGACCTTCAACCATATTATCGCGAGAAAACAAACCTCCGGTTAAAGTATGCCGCCCTGATATTCATCTCCCTCTCCATAATTCTTTTGCTGACTATGGCATTTGGTGTCATAGATAAATCCCACCCCTCCCTCTGGCTCCTCACGCGCGGCTGCGCCGGCCTCTTCGCCCTGATATTCGCCATATTAGTCGGCATCCTCGTCTACCGCGTAAACACCGCCTACTTCCGAGACAAAGCCAACTCCCCCCGTCACTAATCATCCACCTGCTTAACACCCCCGACTCTGCCCCTGCACAACTGCGCCCCTCAAAATCCCCACAGAGCACCGAAGGTGCGATTTCTGTACAACCCACTGCGTAAGTTGTGGTCTCTGTTTCTGAGAGAGCCTCGCCCCAGAGAGCACCGGAGGTGCGATATCTGTACAACCCACTGCGTAAGTTGTGGTCTCTGTCTCTGAGAGAGTCTCCCCACAGAACACCGAAGGAGCGATTTCTGTATAACCCACTGCGTAAGTTGTGGTCTCTGTCTCTGAGAGCGTCTCCCCACAGAACACCGAAGGAGCGATTTCTGTACAACCCACTGCGTAAGTTGTGGTCTCTGTTTCTGAGAGAGCCTCGCCCCAGAGAGCACCGGAGGTGCGACATTTGTACAACCCACTGCGTCAGTTGTGGTCTCTGTCTCTGAGAGCGTCTCGCCTCAGAGAGCACCGGAGGTGCGACATCTGTATAACCCACTGCGTAAGTTGTGGTCTCTGTCTCTGAGAGCGTCTCGCCCCAGAGAGCACCGGAGGTGCGATATTTGTACAACCCACTACGTCAGTTGTGGTCTCTGTCTCTGAGAGCGTCTCGCCCCAGAGAGCACCGGAGGTGCGATATTTGTACAACCCACTGCGTAAGCTGTGGGACTCGGAAGCGCTCCCCCCTCTGTGCGGCAAGCCTCGGAGAGCGCGCAGCCGCACAACGCGTAAGCATGGGCTCACTTCAGGTCATCGGGATGAAACGTGAGCCCAAGATGCTGACACATCGTCTTTATCTCGCTCGCAAAAAAAGATATTCTGTGGTGCTCCGTCTGACTCCGGATATACTCAATGGTCTTATCCATCATACCGGGAGAAACAGTGCACGCATAATAGCCGTTGCACCATCCCTCAAACATAGTTGTGCGTCGGTCGTGTCTGAGCCATCTGCTTGAGTTGGCCTTCACCGAGGCCATGAAGTTACTCAGAGATATCGAGGGAGATAGGTCTATGAGCATGTGGAGATGGTCGGTAACACTGTTTATACATATCATTCGACACCTGTTTTCTGTCACTATTGCGGTTATGATTCTGTGGAGGTCGAGGCGGTTCTCATCATGGAGAGCCGGGAGACGGTCTCTGGTGGCGAAGACAATGTGGTAGAGGGCAAGTATTTTACTCATGAGGAGACTTTTCCCAAAGATATGATAAATATTCCGGTTGGCAAAGGGCCCATGCTTACGCATTGTGCGTCGGCGCGCTCTCCGAGGCTTGCCGCACAGAGGGGAGAACGCTTCCGAGTCCCGCAGCTCACGCAGCGGGTTGTACAGATATCGCACCTCCGGTGCTCTCTGGGGCGAGACTCTCTCAGAAACAGAGACCACAACTTACGCAGTGGGTTATACAGAAATCGCTCCTGCGGTGCTCCGTGGGGAGAAGCGCGCTTGAGTCCCGCAGCTTACGCAGTGAGTTGTACAGATATCGCACCTGCGGTGCTCCGTAGAGAGAGGACGCGCTCGGAGCCTGCCGTTTGCGCAGGAGGGTAGACAAGTGCCGCACCTCCGGTGCTCCGTGGGAAAGGGATGAACTCAGGAAACCCCCAGGGGCTTAGAGAGGTACCTGTGGTGCTGTGTGGGGAAAGCTGAGCCTTTGGTGGAGGCCAGGGATGGGAGCACGATTAAGAAAATTATATTTTTTCAATCTTTTTTCATTGGAGTGTTTGAATTGATTTGGGGTAAATTCGTAATTTTGCAAAACTTCTCTCCATACGGTTTCATTTATCCCAGTGAATTACAACGATGAAAAAAGTTCTACTACTCGGCTCAGGGGCTCTGAAAATAGGCCAGGCCGGCGAATTTGACTACTCCGGTTCCCAGGCCCTGAAGGCCTTGCGCGAAGAAGGTATTGAATCAGTACTGATTAACCCCAACATCGCTACAATCCAGACATCGGAAGGCGTGGCCGACCGTGTGTATTTCCTCCCCATCACTCCCGAGTTTGTAGAGGAAGTGATAAAGAAAGAGCGCCCCGACGGCATTCTGCTGGCGTTTGGCGGCCAGACAGCCCTCAACTGCGGCACACAGCTCTATCTCGACGGCACGCTCGAGAAATATGGCGTGAAGGTGCTCGGCACATCGGTCGAGGCCATCATGATCACCGAGGACCGCGACCTCTTTGTAAAGAAACTGAATGAAATTGATGTGAAGACCCCAGTGTCGCAGGCCGTGGAAAGCCTTGAGGACGCTCTGGCCGTGGCACATCGCATCGGCTACCCCGTGATGGTGCGCTCAGGCTACGCTCTGGGCGGCCTCGGTTCCGGTATATGCAACAACGACGAAGAGTTCGTGAAACACTGCGAGAGTGCCCTGGCCTATTCGCGCCAGATTCTCGTGGAGGAATCGCTCAAAGGCTGGAAAGAGATCGAGTTCGAGGTGATACGCGACTCGTCTGACCTCTGCTTCACCGTGGTTCCCATGGAGAATTTCGACCCGCTGGGCATCCACACAGGCGAGAGCATCGTAGTGGCCCCGATAGTATCGCTCAGCCAGGAGCAGATCAAGATGCTTCAGGATATAGCCACACGCGTGGTACGCCACATAGGCATAGTGGGCGAATGTAACATACAGTATGCCTTCAATGCCGAGACCAACGATTACCGCATAATCGAAATCAACGCCCGCCTCAGCCGCTCGTCGGCGCTGGCGTCGAAAGCCTCGGGCTATCCTCTGGCATTCGTGGCCGCGAAACTCGCCCTGGGCTACACGCTGTCGCAGATCGGCGAACCCGGCACCCCCAACTCGGCCGCCAAGGCTCCCGATGTGGACTACATGATCGTGAAGATTCCCCGCTGGGATCTCTCGAAATTCGTTGGTGTGGACCGCGAGATAGGCTCTTCGATGAAGTCTGTCGGCGAAATCATGTCGATAGGCAAATCGTTTGAGGAAATTATCCAGAAAGGACTGCGCATGATAGGCCAGGGAATGCACGGATTCGTGGGCAACAACGATATCCGCTTCGACGATCTTGACTACGCCCTGACCCATCCCACCGACACCCGCATCTTTGCCATAGCCCAGGCCCTGGAGGAAGGCTACACCCCCGAACGTGTGGCCGACCTCACCAAGATTGACATCTGGTTCATAGAGCGCCTGGCCAACATAGTGAACTTCGCCAACAAGCTCCGCGCCCGCGGCGGAAGCGTAGAGACCCTTGACCGCGAGACGCTCCTTGAGGCTAAGCGCCTGGGCTTCTCCGACTTCCAGATCTCGCGTCTGGTCGAGAACCCCACCGGCAACATGGAGGCTGACGTGCTCCGCGTGCGCAGCCGCCGCAAAGAGCTGGAGGTGACCCCCTGCGTGCGCCGCATCAACACCGTGGCTTCGGAATATCCCGAACTCACCAACTATCTCTACGTGACCTACGGCGCCACTGAAAACTCTATCCCCTACGACCTCATCTCCCACAACAACATCATAGTGCTCGGCTCGGGCGCCTACCGCATAGGCAGCTCCGTGGAGTTCGACTGGTGTTCGGTCAACGCCGCAACCACTTGCCACAAACTCGGCTACAAGGCGGTGATGATCAACTACAACCCCGAGACCGTGTCGACGGACTACGACATGTGCGACCGCCTCTATTTCGACGAGCTCAGCTTCGAGCGCGTAATGGACATCATAGACCTCGAGGTGCCGCGCGGCGTGATTGTGAGCGTGGGCGGACAGATCCCCAACAATCTGGCCATGAAGCTCTATCGCCGTCACGTTCCGGTGCTCGGCACATCGCCTGTGTCGATTGACCGCGCCGAAAACCGCCACAAATTCTCGGCCATGCTCGACCAGCTCGGCATCGACCAGCCCCGCTGGAAAGAGCTCACCACCGAGGAGGAAATCCATGCCTTCGTGGAGGAGGTGGGCTTCCCGGTGCTCATCCGTCCCAGCTACGTGCTGTCGGGCGCAGCCATGAACGTGTGCTACGACTACGAGCAGATGCACCGCTTCCTGAGCCAGGCCGCCAAAGTATCGAAAGAATACCCCGTGGTGGTTTCGGAATTCCTCCAGAACGCCAAGGAAATAGAATTCGACGCCGTGGCCCGCAACGGCAAGATTGTGGAATATGCCATCTCTGAGCATGTGGAATATGCCGGCGTACACTCCGGCGACGCCACCCTGGTGTTCCCGGCCCAGAAAATCTATATGGCCACCGCACGCCGCATCAAGCGCATCAGCGCCCGCATAGCCGAGGCCCTCAACATCTCCGGCCCGTTCAATATCCAGTATCTGGCCAAGGACAACTACGTGAAGGTGATCGAATGCAACCTGCGCGCATCGCGCTCGTTCCCCTTCGTGAGCAAGGTGCTCAAGAAAAACTTCATCGAGACCGCCACACGCATCATGCTCGGCGAGAAGCCCGAAGTTGAGGACACATCCACATTCGACATCGACTACATAGGCGTGAAAGCCTCCCAGTTCTCGTTTGCACGCCTCCACAAGGCCGATCCGGTGCTTGGCGTGGACATGGCCTCCACCGGCGAGGTAGGATGCCTGGGACGCGATTTCGACGAGGCTCTGCTCAACGCCATGATATCCGTAGGCCACCACGTGCCGCAGAAAGCCATTCTGGTAAGCTCGGGCGACGCCCGCGCCAAGGTGGACATGCTCGAGGCCTGCCGCCTGCTCGACTCGAAGGGCTACAAGATCTACGCCACCCCCGGCACCTCGGCCTTCCTCGCCCAGAACGGCGTGAAGTCCACCCAGGTATCGTGGCCCGACGAGAAAGGCGAATCGGTGCTCGACGTGATAGGCAACCACACCGTGGATCTGGTGATCAACATCCCCAAGAACCACACCAAGCGCGAGCTCACCAACGGCTACCGCATACGCCGCTGCGCCATCGACCACAACGTGCCCCTGCTCACCAACGCACGCCTGGCCCTGGCCTACGTGAAAGCCTTCATCTCGCGCCCCGTCGATTCCATCGGCATTACCTCCTGGCAGGAATACTGATAACCATCCCGGGAGGGTCGGCGTCCCCGCCGACCATAAAACCGACATAAGATTCATCTCATTTGAGCGCCGGATAATCCGGCGCTCAAATTTTTTGTGGCTTTATAAGTCTTATAAGATTTATAAGACGTATAAGTCATATAACTTAGCTGAGGTATCGGATTTTTTGAGTAGCTTTGAGGTCGGGTAAACACCTGCGGGTGTTTGCTGAATAATGAACCGGTTATTAAGCTATGATTATGAGAGCTCTTGTTTTTGTGGCGATGGCCGCGCTTGCAGGCGTGGCCTCTTGGATGCCGGCAGAGGCGCGGACAGCCGCGCCCGATGCGTGCACAAGCATAATGGTTGGCCGCAAGGCGTCGGCCGACGGATCTGTGATGACCTCGCACACGTGCGATTCATGGTACCGCACCTGGATGCGCCAGGTGCCGGCGGCCGATTATCCACGCGACACGGTGATGAGCGTGTATCGCGGACGCATGCATACCGAATACCCCGAAAGCCTTGACGGAACGGAGCGCGCGGGCGAGATTCCGCAGGCACGGCACACGTTCGGCTTCCTCGACACTGCCTATCCCTGCCTGAACGAGCGCCAGCTTGCCATGGGCGAGACCACCTACGGCGGCCGCGACACCCTGCGCAACGACAAGGGCATGTTTATGATCGAGGAGCTTCAGCGCGTGGCCTTGCAGCGTTGCACCACGGCCCGCGAGGCCATAAAGCTCATGGGACGCATGATAAAGGAATACGGCTACGGCGACTCTGGCGAATGCCTCACCATAGCCGACCCGAAGGAAGTGTGGATTTTCGAAGTGCAGGGCCAGGGGCCAGACTCGATAGGCGGAGTGTGGGCCGCGCAGCGCATCCCCGATGACCACATAGCCGTATCGGCCAATATAAGCCGCATAGGACGCATCAACACCGCCGACACGACAAATTACCTCGCCTCGGCCAACGTGAAGAAAATAGCCCTGGATCTGGGCCTCTGGGACGGCAAGGAGGAATTCTCGTTCTGGAAAGCCTACAGCGGCGGCAATTATTTCAATGAACCCAAAAACTACAGCGTGCGCGAGCTCTACATAATGCAGCAGCTTGCGCCTGAGGCCGGATTCACCGACTCGATAACGGAGCTGCCCGTGAGCGTCAGGCCCTCGAAGAAAGTGAGCGTGGCCGATGTGGCGCGTCTGCTGGGGTCGTACTACGAAGGCACTCCCCTCAACCTCAGCGGGCGCCTCAAGGTGAAAAACAAAGCCAAAAAGCCCGACTCGGCCGCCGACGTGCCCGACTCCATAGTGAGCCCGCGCGCCAACCCCTGGATGCGCCCCGACGAGATAGCGCTCTACGAGGCGCTGGGCGACTCGGCCATGCACAACATCCGCACCGTGAGCGTGTCGTGGTGTGCCTACTCCACCATCATCCAGTGCCGCTCGTGGCTTCCCGACGCCGTGGGAGGCGTGGCCTGGATAGCTCTCGACAACCCAGGCCAGTCGCCGCGGTTCCCCATATTCGCCGGCAACACATCGCTGCCCGACATGCTGGGCGTGTGCGGACAACACCGCCACCGTCAGGATGCCGCCCTGTGGCATTTCCGCGAGCCCAACCGCCTGGCGACAGTGCGCTGGGGCAATAGCCGCAAGCTCCTCGAACCCGCCCGTGACTACTTCCTCGACAAAGGCGCACGCGAACTTCCCATGGTGGAGAAAAGCTACACCGAGATGGTGAAGAACGGCAAGTCCGACGAGGCAGCCGCCATGCTCGACGGCTACACGCGCGACTTTTTCGGTGCCACCGTTCTGGCATGGGACCAGCTGGCCGGCGCCCTGTGGCGCGCCAACGCCAACGGCTTCTGATTTTCCCGGCCGGAGTTCCGGCTTATTGAAAATTAGTGCGTATATTTGCATTTCACCAAACCTCTATACCATGTATTTATTAGGATACGACATCGGAAGCTCTTCCGTAAAAGCTTCGATTGTTGACATCAACACAGGCAATATCGCAGCCTCGGCATTCTTTCCGGACTCCGAGGCCCCGATTATCTCCCACAAGGCCGGATGGGCCGAGCAGAATCCTCAGAGCTGGTGGGACTATCTGCGCCAGGCCACCTCGGCCGTTCTCGACAAAAGCCGCCTAGACCCGGCCGACATAAAAGCCATAGGCATCAGTTATCAGATGCACGGCCTGGTGGCCGTGGACAAGGACCGGCAGCCGCTTCGCCCCGCCATAATCTGGTGTGATTCCCGCGGCGTACCCTACGGCGCGAAAGCGTTCAGCGACCTTGGGGCGGAAAAATGCCTCAGTCACCTGCTGAATTCCCCCGGCAACTTCACTGCCTCCAAACTGCGCTGGGTTAAGGAAAACGAACCCGAACTGTTTGAGCGCATCTACAAGATAATGCTGCCCGGCGACTATATAGCCATGCGTCTCACCGACCGCATAGCCACCACGGTCACCGGACTGTCGGAGTGTATGCTCTGGGACTTCGCCACCGACTCCCCCGCCGGCTTCCTCATGGACTACTTCGGGTTCCCCGCGAGCATCATTCCGGAAATAGTGCCCACATTCGGTGATCAGGGACATCTGACCCGCGCCGCGGCCGCCGAGCTTGGTCTGAAAGAAGGCACGCCGGTAACCTACCGCGCAGGCGACCAACCCAACAACGCCCTTTCGCTCAACGTGTTCGAGCCGGGAGAAATAGCCTCGACCGCCGGTACATCGGGCGTGGTCTACGGTATAAACGGCGAAGTGAGCTACGATCCGCTCTCGCGCGTGAACACCTTCGCCCATGTGAACCACCGCAGCGGCCATACACGCCTGGGCATAATGAACTGCATAAACGGCACCGGCATACTCAACTCGTGGATACGCCGCAACGTGGCTCCCGAAGGCACGGGCTACGCCGAGCTGAACGAGCTTGCCTCCCACGCGCCCGTAGGCGCCGCAGGGGTGAGCATCCTGCCGTTCGGCAACGGCGCCGAACGCGTGCTCTGCAACCGCGAGACGGGCTGTTCAATCCACGGCCTCAACTTCCTCACCCACGGACGCGAGCATCTGGCGCGCGCCGCTCAGGAAGGCATAGTGTTCGCCTTCCAGGCCGGTATAGACATCATGAAGGATATGGGCATGGAAGTGCGTAAAATCCACGCAGGTCACGCCAACATGTTCCTGAGCCCTCTTTTCCGCCACACGCTCGCCAATGTGAGCGGTGCCGTGATAGAGCTATATGATACAGACGGAGCGGCAGGAGCCGCCCGCGGAGCCGGCATAGGCGCCGGAATCTACGCCTCGCCATCCGAGGCTTTCGCCACGCTCCACGTGATTGAGCGCACGGAGCCCGACCAGACCCTCACAGCCGCCACAGCCGAGGCCTACGCCCTGTGGCAGCGCCGTCTGAAGGCCGAACTCTCCGCCCTCTGACGCACGGCATGGGGTGCATACCGTTTCTCTATTTAATTTTACTACAACAAATCTATAATCATAAAAACTTATTCCACAATGGCTACAAAAGAATACTTCCCCGGTATAGGGAAAATCAAATTTGAAGGCAAAGAGTCGAAGAATCCTCTGGCCTACCGTTATTACGACGCTGAAAAAGTAGTGCTCGGCAAGAAAATGAAAGACTGGTTCAAGTTTGCCATGGCATGGTGGCACACACTGTGCGCCGAAGGCGGCGACCAGTTCGGCGGCGGCACAAAGCAGTTCCCCTGGAACACCGCCACCGATCCCGTGCAGGCAGCGAAGGACAAAGCCGACGCAGGCTTCGAAATCATGCAGAAACTCGGCGTAGAGTATTTCTGCTTCCACGACGTAGACCTTGTGAGCGAGGCCGCCACCATCGAGGAATACGAGGCCAACATGAAGGAAATCGTGGCCTACCTCAAGCAGAAGATGGCCGAGACAGGCATCAAGAATCTCTGGGGCACCGCCAACGTATTCGGCCACGCCCGCTACATGAACGGAGCCGCCACCAATCCCGACTTCGACGTAGTGGCCCGCGCCGCCGTACAGATTAAGAACGCCATCGACGCCACAATAGAGCTGGGCGGTACCAACTATGTGTTCTGGGGAGGCCGCGAAGGCTACATGAGCATCCTCAACACCGACCAGAAGCGCGAAAAAGAGCACCTGGCAATGATGCTGACCCTCGCACGCGACTACGCACGCGCAAAAGGCTTCAAAGGCACATTCCTCGTTGAACCGAAGCCCATGGAGCCCACCAAGCATCAGTATGACGTGGACAGCGAGACCGTGATAGGCTTCCTCCGGGCCCACGGACTCGACAAGGATTTCAAGCTCAACATCGAGGTGAACCACGCCACTCTCGCCGGCCACACCTTCGAGCACGAGCTTGCAGTGGCCGTTGACAACGGCATGCTCGGCAGCATCGACGCCAACCGCGGCGACTATCAGAACGGCTGGGACACCGACCAGTTCCCCATCGACAACTACGACCTCACCCTGGCCATGATGCAGATCATACGCAACGGCGGCCTGGGCAACGGCGGCACCAACTTCGACGCCAAGACACGCCGTAACTCCACCGACCTCGAGGATATCTTCATAGCCCATATTTCGGCAATGGACGCCATGGCACGCGCTCTTGAATCGGCTGCCGCAATCCTCACCGAAAGCCCCCTGCCCGGCATGCTCAAGGACCGCTACGCATCATTCGACGCAGGCAAAGGCGCCGACTTCGAGAACGGCCGCATGACTCTGGAAGAGGTAGTGGACTACGCCAAGGCTAAAGGTGAACCCGCCCAGACCTCGGGAAAACAGGAGCTTTACGAAGCTATTGTGAACATGTATGTCTGATTCCCCGTCCATGGCAAATCAGCAGAATGGCTCAAGAGCCTATCTATTCTCGATAGTGGCAGTGGCCGTGCTGGGCGGACTCCTGTTCGGCTACGATACTGCCGTGATTTCCGGTGCCGAGAAAGGCCTCCAGGCCTTCTTCCTCGGCGCGAAGGATTTCGTGTACACCGACGTGATCCATGGCCTCACCTCGTCGAGCGCCCTCATAGGCTGCATCATCGGCAGCGCCATTTCCGGCTACTTTGCCGGGCACTTCGGACGCCGCCCCACGCTCATTATTTCGGGCGTATTCTTCTTCGTGTCGGCTCTCGGCAGCTACTATCCGGAATTCTTCTTCTTTGACTACGGCAAGCCCACGCTCAGCCTTCTGGTGGCCTTCAACATCTACCGTATAATAGGCGGCGTGGGAGTTGGCCTGGCATCGGCTATCTGCCCCATGTATATCGCCGAGGTGGCCCCTTCGGGAATCCGCGGCACGCTCGTTTCGTGGAACCAGTTCGCCATTATTTTCGGCCAGCTGGTGGTGTACTTCGTCAACTTCCTCATACTCGGCGAGCACACCAACCCCATAATCGAGCGCATAGGCGAGACTCTCTATCAGGTCAACCCCCAGTCCGATCCCTGGACCATCCAGACCGGCTGGCGCTATATGTTCGGCAGCGAGGCCTACGTGGCACTGCTGTTCGCCGTGCTGGTGTACTTCGTGCCTGAATCACCCCGTTACCTGGCCCTCACAGGCCGCGACAGCAAGGCTCTGGCCGTGCTCACCCGCATCAACGGCTCGAAAGCCGCCGAGATTCTGCGGGAGATAAAATCGACCGTGGAGGTGAAGTCGGAGAAACTTTTCTCCTTCGGTTTCACGGTGATTTTCGTGGGCGTGATGCTCTCCGTATTCCAGCAGCTTGTGGGCATAAACGCAGTGCTCTACTACGCCCCGCGCATATTCGACTCCATGGGCATGGGCAATCCTATGGTGCAGACCGTGATAATGGGTGTGGTAAACATCGCTTTCACCCTCGTGGCAGTGTTTACCGTGGAGAAGCTCGGCCGCAAACCGCTGCTCATCACAGGCTCTCTGGGAATGGCTGTAGGAGCGATAGGCGTCGCTCTCAGCAACCTCGTGACTATGCCTGCGATGGTTCCGGTGATTTTCATCATGATCTATTCAGCCTCGTTCATGTTCTCGTGGGGCCCGATATGTTGGGTGCTCATCTCTGAGATTTTCCCCAACACCATCCGCTCCTCGGCCGTGGCTGTTGCGGTTGCATTCCAGTGGATATTCAACTTCATCGTGTCAAGCTCGTTCGTGCCCCTCTACAACATGCGGGCCGGCTCGATGGGCGAGAGCTTCGGCCATGTGTTTGTCTACGCCATGTACGGCGCATTCTGCGTGATTGCCGCATGGTTTGTCTACCGCATGGTGCCCGAGACCAAGGGACGCACCCTCGAGGAGATGACCCGCCTCTGGCGCGACCGCTCCCGCAAAACCTCGAAATAAGAATATTTCATCCCGATAAAAACAGCCGCCTGTATCCTCTGCCGGATGCAGGCGGCTGTCTATTTTGGCGGCATAAAAGCGCCGGGGCCCTTGTGGAATATCGGAAGTATCACTATTTTTGCAACGCAAACAGGGGCCATGCCTCTGGGGAGATTACATCACCGTGAGCGACGCTTCTGGCTGTCCCGAATCAATCAGACATCCCAGGAGAGTTTCTCGGAGCAATTCGGCCTTTGAAAGCTGAAAGTGATGGGACGGCTCTTCTCCCTTAACCCTACCGACATATCTGCGTCCCGTCTTGCAGAATTATGAAGTGAGACAATCGCTGTAAGCCCCCGCGGGCTTGCATCCGGTTGCAGCTCTGTAATTCGAGACGCCTGAAGGATAAAACCATCTACCGCACGTGTTCTCTGACAGCAGAGCCCGTGCGGTAGCTTTTTTAGCTATCCGCGCCGACATAACGCATTAACATCCAGCTTATTGCGCCAAATTAAGCGATTGCGCTTAACATGATATATATCGTTAATCTGATGCTATAGACACTACTGACGCTACCGACCTTACGGACTGTACGGACTATACAGACTCTACGGACATTACTGACGATGCGGAATTTTGAGAGCTTCCAGAGCAATCGCCCGCTCCGGCAAAGTCCGTAAGGTCGGTAGTGTCCGTAGAGTCTGTATAGTCCGTAGGGTCAGTAAAGTCTGTAAGGTCAGTCGGTAGTTTCCTCGGGGTTGAGGGCGCAGTGGATTATGGAGGCTTTGGCGGGGCCTATCACGGAGGCTATTTCGTCGAGGTCGGCTTCGCGGATGCGCTTCACGCTCTTGAAGTGGCGCAGAAGCGCCGTGCGCGTCACTTCGCCTATGCCCTTGATCGAGTCGAGAGCCGACACCGTCTGCCCCTTGCTGCGGCGGTTGCGGTGATGCGTTATGCCGAAGCGGTGGGCTTCGTCGCGCATGTGCTGCACCACGCGCAGAGTCTCGCTGTTCTTGTCGATATACAGCGGAATGCTGTCGCCGGGGAAATAGATTTCCTCAAGGCGTTTCGCGATTCCGGCCACGGCTATCACGCCGCGCAGACCCATTGCCTCCAGAGCCTCCACAGCGGCCGAAAGCTGCCCTTTGCCGCCGTCTACCACCACCAGCTGGGGAAGATCCAGCCCCTCGTTCTGAAGGCGCGTGTAGCGGCGCGTAAGCACTTCTTTCATGGATGCGAAATCGTCGGGGCCTTCCACCGTCTTGATGTTGAAGTGGCGGTATTCCTTCTTGGACGGTTTGCCGTCGCGGAACACCACGCAGGAGGCCACGGGATTCGTGCCCTGGATGTTTGAATTGTCGAAACATTCTATGTGGTGAGGCAGCACGTTTAGGTGGAAATCGGCCTTCATGCGCTCAAGCAGGCGCGTTGCGCGCTGCTCCGGATCATGGTGCTCCATGTGTTTGAGCATGTCGATCTTGTACTGCCGGGCGTTGCGCTCGCTCACATCGAGAAGCTTCGCCCTGTCGCCGCGCTGAGGCACGGTAAACGTAACGCCTTCCATCTCCACGTCGGGCACCTGCGCCACCACCACCTCGCGGTATTTCACGCCGAGATCCTCCTGAATCTGGGCCATGGCGTAGCCCAGAAGCTGGGGCACTTCCTCGTCGAGACGGCGCTTATATTCCAGCGTGGCGCTGCGCACCACGGCTCCGTTGCGCACATGCATGTAGTTTATGAACACGTCGGCTCCACCGTCGTCGTCCACACCGAACACATCGAGGTCGTCGATGGTCTGGCTCACGATCACGCTCTTGGCCGTGTAGCGCTCTATAAGCTGCAGCTTGAGCTTGGCCACGTGTGCCTGCTCGAACTTGAGCTGCTCGGCAAACGACATCATTTCGGCCGTGAGATGGCGCTGGAGTTTCGTCAGGTCGCCTCGCAGAATCTGTCGTATCTCATCAATCTGTGCGGCATATTCCTTGACGCTCACCTTGCCCACGCACGGCCCGGAGCACCGCTTGATATGATAGTCGAGGCAGAGTCTCCCCTTCCCTTTCTCTATGTATTCGGGTGTGATTATCATGCGGCACGTGCGCAGCTGATACAGCTCGTGGATCAGATTGAGGACCATTCGCGCCGCAGTGGTGTCGGTGTACGGGCCATAGTATTTCGAACCGTCCTTTACACGGGTGCGCGTCATGAACACACGCGGGAACGGCTCGTTTGTCACCACGATGAAGGGATATGACTTGTCGTCCTTGAGCAGCACGTTGTAGCGCGGCTGATACTCCTTGATCATCGAATTCTCGAGGTTGAGGGCATCCTGCTCGGTGGGGACCACAATGTATTTCATATCCGCGATGGCCTGCACGAGCAGATTGGTGCGCGTGGATGAATGCGTGCGGTTGAAGTAGGACGACACGCGGCGCTTCAGGTTCTTTGCCTTGCCAACGTATATCACCGTACCACGGTTGTCGTAGTACATGTAGACTCCCGGTGTGGTGGGAAGAAACGATATCTTCTCACGGAGTTCGTCGGATTTCTTATGTCTGGGCACTGCTTTTTTCTTTGATAAACACACAGGCGGAAGAAGAGGTTTTCTCCCGCCTGGCAAGTAATATTTTCAAGAACGATGTCAGAGTTTGAGGAGCGTTGTCACCTCCACCCCTTCCGGGAGAATGGCGCGGCCGTTGAGGGCGTCGATCTCTATTATGAAGTTGATATAGATTTTGCGGGGGTTCATGCTCTTGACAAGGTCGTAGACCGCGGCCATGGTGCCGCCGGTGGCGAGCACGTCGTCGTGAATCAGCACCACGTCATCGGAAGTGATGGCGTCGCGGTGGATTTCGATGGTGTCCTTGCCGTATTCCTTGTCATACGACACGCTCACTGTGTCGGCGGGAAGTTTACCGGGTTTGCGCGCGGGGACGAATCCGGCGCCAAGCTCAAACGCCACAATCGAACCGGCTATGAAGCCGCGGCTCTCTATACCCACGACTTTGGTTATGCCCTTGTCGCGATAGAGCTGCGAGAGGTCCCAGCCTATGATGTGGAGCGCGCGCGGATCTTTGAACGCTGTGGTCAGATCCCAGAACAGGATTCCCTTCTGGGGAAAGTCGGGGACCTCACGGATTTTTGATTTAAGATAGTTCATTACGGTATTTATAAGAATTTGATATTTTAAAGCTTAACCATGTTCCACGTGAAACAATCGGATATTTCCGCGCCCCTTCTATCGGCCGAGCAGCAGAAGAAGAATGTTGATGTCGCTGGGAGAAATTCCGGGGATGCGCGATGCCTGAGCTATGGTAGTAGGAGCAATCCGCTGCAGCTTCTGACGGGCCTCGGTTGAAAGGCTCTTGATCGAGGAGTAATCGAAATCGGCACGAAGCTTCACATCCTCGAGGCGTCTGATTTTCTCAGCTACCACCTTCTCGCGGTCGATATAGCCGCTATACTTCATGAGAATCTCGGCAGCCTCAAGAATCTCCTGTCGGCGCTCAGTCTCGATATGCTGCTCCACATACTCGGCAAGGGCCGGAATGTGCTCAATAAGGTCGGCAAGCGTAAGCTGTGGACGAAGCACGAGGTCCATTAGTTTAACACCCTGCTTCAGTGGCGAAGACTCCTTGGCTTCAAGCAGCGGATTGATTTTCGAAGCACTCACGGAATAATTCCGGCAGAATTCCATCAGGCCATCGCGCTGCGCTCGCTTCGATTCCATCAGGCGATAGCGCTCCTCATCCACCAGACCTATTTCATGACCGCGCGGAGTGAGACGCATGTCGGCATCGTCCTGACGAAGGAGAATGCGGTATTCGGCACGGGAGGTAAACATACGGTAGGGTTCGTCTACCCCCTTGGTCACAAGATCGTCGATAAGCACTCCGATGTATGCCTCGTCGCGTGCGAGGGTGAACTCAGGCAGTCCCTTCCATTTGCGGTGGGCATTGATTCCGGCCACAAGCCCCTGCCCTGCCGCCTCCTCGTAGCCGGTGGTTCCGTTGACCTGTCCGGCGAAGAAAAGACCCGCCACGAGTTTTGTCTCGAGTGAGTGGCGGAGCTGTGTGGGATCGAAGAAGTCATATTCTATGGCGTAGCCGGGACGATAGATGCGCACATCCCGGAGCGCGGGAATAGTGGCAAGAGCTCCGACCTGCACATCGAGCGGGAGCGACGATGAGAATCCGTTGAGATAATACTCCTGAGTTGTCTCCCCCTCCGGCTCCAGGAAAAGCTGATGCTCGTTCTTGTCGGCAAACGTTACGATCTTCGTCTCGATGCTCGGGCAATAACGCGGCCCGATGCTCTGGATCTGTCCGTTGAACAGAGGCGAACGGTCAAGCCCTCCGCGCAGCACCTCATGAGTGGCCGGATTGGTATAGGTGATATAGCACGGGCGTTGCTTCAGCGTGCGGTGAACCGTGGGAAGGAACGAGAAGTGATGACTGTCGTCGTCACCGTCCTGACGCACGGTCTGAGAGAAATCTACGCTGCGGCCGTCGATACGCACGGGGGTTCCGGTTTTCATTCTGTCCGTTGCGAAACCCAGACTTTTCAGCTGCTCGGTAAGTCCGTAGGCGGCCGGCTCGGAAACGCGTCCACCTGGCGTCTTCACCTCGCCCACATGCATCAGTCCGTTGAGGAAGGTGCCGGCAGTCAGAACCACCGATTTGGCTTTGAACTCAACGCCGAGGGCTGTCTTCACACCACTCACAGCACCGTTGTCGTCCGTCGTAATCGAAGTGACCGAATCCTGCCACATGTATAGGTTGGGCGTGTTCTCAAGGCTTTCGCGCCAGTTGAGCGAAAACTTCACGCGGTCGGCCTGCGCGCGCGGGCTCCACATGGCCGGACCTTTCGATCTGTTCAGCATCCTGAACTGGATTGAACTGATATCGGTGATAATTCCCATCATGCCGCCGAGGGCATCTATCTCTCTGACAATCTGACCTTTGGCAATTCCACCCACAGCAGGGTTACAGCTCATCTGAGCTATCTTGTTCATATCGTGGGTGATAAGAAGCGTATTGCTTCCGAGGCGCGCGGCAGCCGATGCGGCTTCGCATCCGGCATGGCCCGCACCAATCACAATTACATCGTAATCAAAAACCATAGACTTTACAGTTATGCATTTAACAGGGCAAGAGCCTCATTCTCTGCACGCTCCATTATCTCGCGCTCACCGGGTCCTTTGTCGTTGATGCCGCAGAGATGAAGGAGACCGTGCACAATCACGCGATTAAGCTCATCCTCATAGGTCGATCCAACCAGCTCAGCGTTGGACGCCACAGTGTCGAGCGAAATATACATGTCGCCTGACACCCTGCGCGGGGAGCTGTAATCAAACGTGATGATATCGGTGAAATAGTCGTGACCGAGAAACTGACGGTTCACTTCGATAATGCGGGGATCGTCGCAGAAAATATAATTGAGGGGGCCGAGCTCGCGACCGTGAAGAGCTGCAACCTGTCCGAGCCACAAGGCAAGAGCCTCGCCGTCAAACCCAGGCAATGTCGCACCGCCCTCTACATTCCATGTAACGCTTTTCTTCATTTGCAAGAGTATTACCCACAAAATTAGCAAAAAAGTTTCAAAACTGCCCCGCAGCTGCGCGGTTGGCGCCTGACGATAAAGCCAAAGCAAAACCCCAAAATTTTCAGCACAAATATGGCGAATACTCATTTTTACCGATACGCCTTTGATTTATTGAGATTTACAACCACGAAAACTTCCTTGAGAATCAAAAATTCAAAACCCGCCCCGATTCCTCTCCGAAATATCCGCATCTCAAGGGAGAAATTTACTCACCATAATGAACGGCATGGATTCTCAAACGCAGAACAACGCAGAACCGCAGAACAACGCAGAATAAAATTTAGAGGGTGTTTCATAACGATTGTT
>LUJP01000104.1 GCA_001689535.1 Bacteroidales bacterium M5 | reverse complement strand
AAATATTGGGGAACCGGCTCTTAATTATTCCTAACTTAGGAGACCTAATCTATACCGGAAAAATCTATACCGAAAACCTCCTTCCCCAAAATGAAAAACAATACCATGCCCCCAGAGATCGTTTCCCACATCCGCAGAGATGATACATCCCAGACGATTTTCTGTCAAAGTAACAGGGAGCATAGTCTTGGTGTGGCCAATCTTGCCAAACGTTTTGCTGAGGCGTTCGGTATGGGAGGATGGGGCTATGCTTTAGGACTGCTGCATGACAAAGGGAAGGAAAAACCTCAGTTTCAATCTTACATACGGGATGTAAACGGAATACCGGGATATACGGATTACACCCGGGACGGTAAATCCCATGCTTATGTAGGTGCGATTCTTGCACAGCGCATTTACGGTACCCAGGCATTGCATTTATTCTGTAATCAGATAGCTTCACATCACCGAGGCCTTTATGATTATGACGAACTGGAAGAAATAATCAGTGAGCCACTTCCCGAGGAAATATCTGAAGTTACGGAAAAGCCTAATCTCGATTCACCCCAGTTCAGGCTTAGAGGTGAGGATTTTCATCACCTCTCGCGTATGTTGTTTTCCTGTCTGGTAGATGCGGACTTTCTGGATACGGAAGCTTTCATGAATGAGGCAAACGCAATGGACCGAGGTTGCCATAACTCTCTTGCATCGTTGGCACCTCTGTTGGAACGACATATAGAACGGTTGCAGCAAAAAGCGGTGGAATCGGATGTAAATAAAATAAGGAAAGAAATACAGACGTGTTGCAGGAGGCTTTCGGAGGGTCCTAAAGGTTTTTACAGCCTGACAGTCCCAACGGGGGGAGGGAAGACTCTTTCTTCTTTGCTTTGGGCCATGAGGCATGGTGTATGTCACGGCATGAAACGCATAATCATTGCCATTCCCTATACCAGCATCATTGTGCAGACGGCTTCTATATTGAAACATATATTCGGAGAAGAGAATGTGCTGGAGCATCACAGTAATTTCGATCCTTCCTCCATCAGGGATTCACGATTAAGACATAAAGCCAAATTAGCTACCGAGAACTGGGATTATCCCATTATAGTAACTACTAATGTGCAGTTGTTTGAATCGATGTTCAGCAATCGACCGTCTGACTGCCGTAAGCTACATAATATCGTCAACAGCATTATCATACTGGATGAGGTGCAGACTCTGCCGTCCGATTTCCTCCAACCTATAGTGGATGCCATGAAAGCCTACCGCAATATGTTCGGGATATCTGTGCTGTTTACTACTGCGAGCCAGCCGATACTCAGCGGAATAATCGAAGGGTGCAGTCCAAGATCGACATTTAAGGGCATTGACAATATAACAGAAATAATACCGCCTGATTATGCTCTTCACGACAAGCTGAGAAGGGTGCGGTTGGAAATAGACAACAACGCCAGTACCTATGACGATATCGCTGCAAGATTGTCTATGCACGAAAAAGTATTGTGCATTGTCAATACGCGCAATGACGCGCGGGAAATCTTCGAGCGTCTGCCGCATGAGGGTGTGACCATACATCTGTCCAGAATGATGTGTCCACGACATGTGTCTCAGACCATAGAAAAATTGAAACAGGTTTTGTCGGAAAACAATGAACGGATAATACGGGTCGTTGCAACTCAATTGATAGAGGCGGGAGTTGACATAGATTTTCCGGCAGTTTTCCGGCAGGAGGCAGGTCTTGATTCCATCCTTCAGGCGGCAGGAAGATGCAACCGTGAAGGTAAATTAGGAATAGCAACGACTTACGTTTTCAGCCTCTCGGAAGAGCATGCCCTTTATGGCTCCATAAAAGATGCAAGTCAGGCAAGGGCCAATATGACGAATGTTGATGACTGGTTTGCACCGGGGGCTATGACAGAGTATTTCCGACAACTTTATTGCCGAAAGGAAACATTTGATAAAAAGAAAATCAAGGATCTTTTGTATAAAAGCACAGAAATGTGTTTTGAAAAAGCTTCAGATGCGTTTCGGCTTATTGACGATACCGGTATATCTGTCATCGTAAATTATGAAGACAGCATGGAACTTGTAGAGCATCTTAAGAAAGAGGGTATGACATATGCGCTTATGAAACAAATATCTCAATACAGTGTGAATATCCATGACCGTGATTTCAGGAAATTACTTGGATATGGAGCCATAGAGGAAGTGCTGGAAGGAATATATGTGGTCAACGACAGGGCGCAATATGACCCGAATGTAGGACTACGTCTTGACAACCATTGGATGGAAGAAATATTAATGATATAAATAGCCGTTACATAAAACCTGAAGCCTGATTTTTCAGGCTGTATAGTTGAACCGTAAAATACAAAATGATATATGGAATATACCGATAAAGAATACTGTCTGGAGGTATGGGGCGATTATGCATGCTTTACCCGTCCGGAGCTGAAAGTGGAGAGGGTAAGCTATGATGTCATAACCCCCTCGGCCGCCCGCGCCATATTTGAGGCTGTACTGTTCAAGAAATACGCCATGAGATGGCAAGTGACGAAAATCGAAGTGCTTAGCCCCATAAAATGGGTTTCGGTGCGGAGGAATGAAGTGGGCGCTACCGCCAGCATAAAAAGTCCGGGAATATATATTGAGGATAAGCGTCAGCAGAAAAATTCCCTTTTTCTCAAAGATGTGAGATACCGGATATGGGCAAAATTGGTCTTTATTCCTGTAAGCAAACGTCCCAAGGAGGCTTTCGCGAAACATAAGCCGGAAGCCGATGAGAACCCGATGAAATATTATCAGATGTTCGAACGTCGTGCAGCTCAGGGGCAGTGCTTCACTCAGCCATATCTCGGCACACGGGAGTTTTCGGCGTCGTTCCGCCTGGTTAATCCTGAGAAAGAGGAATTAACTCCTGCTTTGTCGGCTGAACAAGGAGGCAACAGCAATCTTGGCATTATGCTTTATGATATGGATTTTTCCAATCCTAAAGATATCCGGGCTATGTTTTATCGCCCCGAGATGAAAGAAGGAGTAATTATTGTTCCACCATCAGATAGTGAGGAGATACTGCGATGATATTAAAGGCTTTATATGATTATTACCACCGGTGTGGCAATCTGCCTGCCAAAGGTATGGAAGAAAAAGAAATCGGCTTCCTCCTTGTTTTGTCGCCGGACGGTGATTTCCTGCGTTTTGAGGACTGCAGGATAGACAAAGACCACGCCCGTGTTTATCTTGTGAAGAAACATGTGGGACGTTCAAGTGCTGCTGTAGCTAACTATCTTTACGACAACAGTGCTTACGTATTAGGCTTTTCAGATAAAAGTAACGGTAAGGAGCAATTGTATTTCGACACCTTTAAGGAAAAAATCAATGCAATCGCAGACGCATTTCCGGACAATAAGGATGTAGGGGCAGTAAAAGCTTTTTACAGCAACAGCAGGGAGTCCGTTATGCAGATTGTTTCTCAGGACCCATTATGGGAGGATATAAAGAAAAATCTGTCAAAAAAGTATTCCACCTTTTCTTTCAGGATAGAGGGCGATTTGAAAATAATGGCGGAAAAGAGAGATATACTTCAGCTGGAACATTGTGATGAGTCCGGAGCAGATAGTCTGTGCCTGGTTTCGGGCAGGCATGGCGCGCCGGTTGAAACGACTACTGCAACCATGATACCCGGGAGCCAGGCTACCGCCAAACTTGTGGCATTTCAGGTAAATTCCGGATATGACTCTTATGGTAAAACGAAATGCGGAAATGCCCCTATTTCCGAGGATGCGGAATTTGCCTATACCACTGCCTTGAACTCAATGTTGCAAAAAGGTTCCCGCAACAAGTTTATGTTGGGTTCCCGCACATTCGTCTTTTGGGCATCTTCTCAAACCGAAGCTTCCGTGGAGGCAGAGGGATGTCTGTTCGGTTTACTTGGTTATTCCGATGAGGCTGATGACGATCCGAATGCCAATCTGGAGAAAGCGCGTAAAGTATTCGAGTCCATTTACTCCGGAAAGTTGAAAACCGGACTTGATGACAGATTCTATATTCTCGGCCTTGCACCAAACTCAGCCCGAATTGCCGTGGTATATTGGTCTGAAACTATTCTTAAAGACTTTGCCGGAATGATTCTCAGGCATTTCTGTGATATGGAAATACAAGATACCCGTAAGGAAAGGAAGCCCTATATGGGTGTCAGGGAAATTATAACCTCAGTGACACTGGGAGGAAAGATGTCTGATGCCACTCCCAATCTTCCGGAAGCAGTGGTGAAAAGTATTTTCCAAGGCTTGCCTTATCCGGCAGCTCTTTATTCTGCGTGCATCAGGAGAATCAGGGCAGAGCAGAAACTCACCATAACAAGAGTTGCCATAATTAAGGCATATTTGAACCGACTAAATAATGACAATAAAAAGATAGAACCTATGTTAGACAAGGAAAACAAAAATCAAGGCTACCTGTGCGGACGCCTGTTTGCCGTGCTGGATAAAATCCAGGAAGATGCAAATCATATAAGTACTCTTCGCGAAAGATATATGAATGCCGCCAGTGCCACACCGGCAGCTGTATTTCCCACTATCCTTAATCTTTCGGTACATCATTCCGAAAAACTGGATGAAGGACGGAAGATATATTTTGAGAAACTTAAGCAGGAGATTGTCGAAAAGATATCGGCCGATGGATTCCCTTCCCATCTCGACCTGCAGGACCAAGGGCGTTTCTTTGTGGGCTACTACCATCAGCGGCAGGACTTCTTTACAAGTAAAAAAGATCAATCAACAACAGTTTAATTTTATATAGCTATGTCAGAACTTAAGAACAGAATTGATTTCGTTTATATCTTTGATGTACAGGACGGAAATCCCAACGGCGATCCTGATGCCGGTAATCTCCCGCGTGTGGATGCTGAGACAGGTATGGGGCTGGTGACGGATGTATGTCTGAAACGCAAAGTAAGAAACTATGTCCAGACGGCAAATGGACTGGCTGACGGTTACGATATTTTCATAAAAGAGAAAGCCGTTTTGAATACCTTGATAGATAAAGCCCATGACGATTCTGAGGTGAAAGAGGCTAAGGATAAAACCGAAGCCGCCCGCAGATTCATGTGCAGGAATTTCTATGATATCCGCACTTTCGGAGCCGTTATGTCAACCGGAAAGAATGCCGGGCAGGTGAGAGGAGCTGTGCAATTGACATTTGCCAGATCCGTAGATCCAATTGCGACAGCCGAACATTCCATCACACGTATGGCTGTTGCTACCGAAAAAGAAGCTGAAAAACAAAAAGGAGATAACCGTACAATGGGCCGCAAAGCCACGGTGCCTTACGGTCTTTATGTATGTCACGGTTTTATCTCGGCCAATCTTGCCCAACAGACCGGTTTCTCGGAAGAGGATCTCGAGCTCTTCTGGGAGGCGTTGAAGAATATGTTTGACATTGACCGGTCAGCTGCCCGCGGACTCATGAGTGCGCAGAAACTTATCGTATTCAAACATGATTCCATGCTTGGAAATGCACCTGCCAACAAATTGTTTGACTTGATTAAGATTGAGAAAATATGCGATGGCGCTCCTCGCTCGTTCAGTGACTACAAAGTGACGATCGATAAGGAGGCTGTGCCTGCAAATGTCACGGTGGAAGAGCTGATATAATGTTCACGGACGACGATATGCTGATGTTGTCGGGGATACAGCACTTTAGGTTCTGTCCCCGGCAATGGGCTCTCATTCATCTTGAGCAGCAGTGGGAAGACAATCGGCTTACGGTTGAAGGCCAGCTGCTGCACAAGCATGTGGATGATCCGTTCTATCGTCAGAAGTGCGGTGAGCATATAACCCTGCGTTCCGTCAGTATCGCTTCCCGCGAGCTTGGTCTTTACGGTATCAGTGATGCCATAGAGCTTCTGCCGGCCCAAGGCGTCGCTGATACCATTCAGCATCCCAGATATCCCGGTCGGTGGACTCCTCTGCCAGTGGAATATAAGCATGGAAAGCCAAAGACAAATGAGGTGGATGAGGTGCAGCTTGCCGCGCAGGCCATGTGTCTTGAAGAGATGTATTCCATCCGTATATCCCACGGAGCTTTCTTCTATGGCGAGATTCGTCGTCGGGTCGGTGTGGAAATCACTCCGCGGTTGCGTGACATTGTGAAAGAATGCGCTACAGAAATGCATAGGATATATGAGAGTCGGAAGATACCGATGGCCACCTCCGGTAAGCATTGCGGCAGGTGTTCGCTGAAAGACATCTGTGTCCCACGCGTAAAAGGTTGTGGTAATGTTGAGTCTTATCTTAAACAAAATCTCTTATGAGAAAATTATTGAATACGCTTTACGTCACCACGCCTGAAGCCTATCTCAGCAAGGACGGGCAGAATATCGTAGTGTCTGTCAGGCAGGAGGAGGTGTTCCGGATTCCGGCCATAAACATCGAGGCCATCGTTACCTTCGGTTACATGGGGGCAAGCCCAGGCCTTATGAAGCTATGCGGTGAAAACGGCATTGCACTTACTTTTCTCTCGCCTAACGGTAGGTTCATCAGCCGTGTTCAGGGAGCTGTGCGTGGAAATGTGCTTCTCCGGAAAGCGCAGTATTCACTGTCCGACGATGAAGAATGGTCACTTCATGTGGCAAGACTCATGATTGCGGCCAAGATTCAGAACTACCGTAGCATACTCCGGCGCTACTGTCGGGATTACGGTGGATGTCAAGAGGTAGAGTCGGCAGTCTCAATGCTCGAGTTGAACAAAAACCGGGCGCTTGCCGCCAGCGATAAGAATGAGCTGATAGGATTCGAAGGGATGGCGTCAAACATATATTTTAATGTTCTTCCGTGCCTTATCCTGAATCAAAAGGAGTCTTTCCCATTCAATGGACGAAGCCGCCGACCCCCTCGCGATGCGGTGAATGCCATGTTGTCATTGGCATATACCTTAATCGCAAATGATATCGCCGCAGCTCTTGAAACCGTGGGCCTTGACCCGTATGTGGGCTTTCTTCATTCGTTGCGACCTGGCCGTACATCCCTGGCTCTCGACATGATGGAGGAGTTCAGGGCGTATCTCGGCGACCGTTTTGTGCTTTCACTGATCAATAAGCGTCAGATTACGCCGAAAGATTTTCTGCATCAGGGGGATTCCGGTGTTGTTCTGACCGACAATGGCAGAAAGGCATTTCTCACGGCCTGGCAGAACCGCAAGCGCGAGACAATAATCCATCCCTATCTGAACGAAAAGGTGGAGGTCGGACTGTTGCCCCACGTTCAGGCGCTGATGCTGGCACGGTATATAAGAAACGATATTGATGATTATCCCGTTTTCCTAATAAAATAAAGCCAATGTATATTCTTGTGACATACGATGTGGATACAACTGACACCTCCGGTCTCAAGCGTCTGCGTAAAGTAGCAAAGGCATGTCTTGATCATGGGCAGAGAGTGCAGAACTCAGTGTTCGAGTGTGAACTTACAGAAGCGCAGCTTTGTATCCTCAAGGAGACGATACGCAACATCATAGATGCAACCACCGACAGCGTGCGGTTTTATCATCTGAATAAGAATGAAAATCGTCGTATAGAGGTCCTCGGGGTCGAAACATCCTACAAAGTGGACAGTGCTATTATCATATAGTTGCGAGCCCGTATCATAGGGTCGCATATTGTTGCGAACCAGGAGTGCTACATGATCCACCCACTATTCGCACCATCTGATCTTCAGCCCATTGCATAAAATCCTCCTTGTAAAATCCATAGAATATAACCCACTAAAAACATCTTTCGCGAATCCCCGCCCATATCCCCCTCTCTCCCACCCATTTAAAACCCCCACTGTCGCTCCCCGCGCGGGAGCGTGGATTGAAACCACCAGATGTTCATAGCTGAGCCGCCCGAACCGAGTCGCTCCCCGCGCGGGAGCGTGGATTGAAACAGGCATTTACGATGCTCCTGAAATATTGCTTTTGTCGCTCCCCGCGCGGGAGCGTGGATTGAAACAACCTGAATGATGGTACCGTACTGATTCCGGCCGTCGCTCCCCGCGCGGGAGCGTGGATTGAAACAATCAGATTGTGACATTTTTGAAGATATCGAAGGTCGCTCCCCGCGCGGGAGCGTGGATTGAAACCGTAATCAATGAGCTTTCTCAGAACTGTTCGGCCGTCGCTCCCCGCGCGGGAGCGTGGATTGAAACAATGCCTACGACATAGAGCAAGCATACGAGGACGGTCGCTCCCCGCGCGGGAGCGTGGATTGAAACTTTCTCCACGAGGCAGAGGTCACCGGATAACACCTGTCGCTCCCCGCGCGGGAGCGTGGATTGAAACCGCAATCCGAGCTATCGGGTTGCCAAACATTAATCGTCGCTCCCCGCGCGGGAGCGTGGATTGAAACAACTCTGAGAATAACATCTTGAATCAGGTTGATGTCGCTCCCCGCGCGGGAGCGTGGATTGAAACCAGCAGTTTGTCTTTTTCCTCCAATTGAATTCGTGTCGCTCCCCGCGCGGGAGCGTGGATTGAAACTTGCATTCTCTACAAAGATAGCAGAAACACATCCGTCGCTCCCCGCGCGGGAGCGTGGATTGAAACCAGTCGGTCTTGCGCACTTTGTCTGTCCCCGGGGTCGCTCCCCGCGCGGGAGCGTGGATTGAAACCGCGCGAGGGTCTCCGGAAACGGTTGCCTCTGCTGTCGCTCCCCGCGCGGGAGCGTGGATTGAAACAACGCCAAGACCGGCACGTCCAATAAAGTCAGCAGTCGCTCCCCGCGCGGGAGCGTGGATTGAAACCCAAAACATGGCATCCTCTGACAATCTTTGCTGATGTCGCTCCCCGCGCGGGAGCGTGGATTGAAACTTGAGGTCGGCGCCGGAGGTGGACATGGAGGCAATGTCGCTCCCCGCGCGGGAGCGTGGATTGAAACATTGTGGCCGTCGCTCTCATGGCATGGGGCATGCTGTCGCTCCCCGCGCGGGAGCGTGGATTGAAACCTGGCCGAGGGCAAAATGGTTGCTCCGGTGAGCGTCGTCGCTCCCCGCGCGGGAGCGTGGATTGAAACTGTTCAGTGGCTTGGCAGTTGCAGTGCCATGATGCGTCGCTCCCCGCGCGGGAGCGTGGATTGAAACTACGGTCTCGCCTTCTGGATCTTTGCTCCGGTCTGTCGCTCCCCGCGCGGGAGCGTGGATTGAAACTGGTGGGACAGCTTTATGCCCACCGAGAGCCCGCGTCGCTCCCCGCGCGGGAGCGTGGATTGAAACCCGGAGATCCGTCCGGGTGCCGTGCCGGTGGCGCGTCGCTCCCCGCGCGGGAGCGTGGATTGAAACATTGACGAGTTGAGGCAAGCGCATTGTGTAGATGTCGCTCCCCGCGCGGGAGCGTGGATTGAAACGATCATCAGTACAGCACACTCAATAAGGTCGGGGTCGCTCCCCGCGCGGGAGCGTGGATTGAAACTTTTCTAAGAAAAGCCAATTTTCATCACCTTCAGTCGCTCCCCGCGCGGGAGCGTGGATTGAAACGGCACAAGAGGTAGAGCCGGACATTTCGCTTACCGTCGCTCCCCGCGCGGGAGCGTGGATTGAAACCACCACCGACCGCCCCATTTGAGGCGGCAATAGGTCGCTCCCCGCGCGGGAGCGTGGATTGAAACGCCATGTTGTGCTCCATCGTTTTATAGCCTATATGTCGCTCCCCCCGCGGGAGCGTGGATTGAAACGGTATCGAGGATTGTGCGCCATGCGGCCGTCTTGGTCGCTCCCCCCGCGGGAGCGTGGATTGAAACCGATAGGTCGCCAGCACTTCGTCAACGTCAAAGGCGTCGCTCCCCGCGCGGGAGCGTGGATTGAAACTATAATGAGATTACGGATTACCGCACGGCGGAGGTCGTTCCCAGCATGAGAACGTGGATTGAAACGACATAGACAATTTTCTGACAACACTACGACAGTAGTCGTTCCTCCCTGAGGATAGGAAATTGAAACGAGTAAGAACTGGTGCAAGGAGTTCGGGGACGGCCGGAGGCCGACGTCCCAAGGCGCCCGGCCATGGACCGTCGATAGCTTTATCGACGGTGAAAAGGGTGGCGATAGGATATCGTCACTCCGCGGCGCGGCCTTGTCGCAACCCTTTGGATTTTAATAACCTGTTTGTATATGGAGCCAGTTGTTCTGTGATTTTACCATTGTGGGAGGCTTTTTATTCAAAAAAATCTGCAAAAAGCGGGGAAAGTCTTGCTTATTAAAAAAATTGCCATTACCTTTGCAAAGCAAAAAAGGGGTATTAGCTCATCTGGCTAGAGCGCGACACTGGCAGTGTCGAGGTGAGCGGTTCGAGTCCGCTATACTCCACTTTGTTAAGGCGAATCTTGTAACTATCAAGGTTCGTCTTTTGTTTTATAATTATAATTGACTGAATTTGAGGCTATGAAACTCGGGTCAATGTAAAACGGGTCAGCTGCAAAACCGGGTCAGCGGATTTTTCCGGTGGGC
>LUJP01000028.1 GCA_001689535.1 Bacteroidales bacterium M5 | reverse complement strand
CGCCGTAGCGTGTCCGCTGAATAGTTACGGTGGCTTGAGAGTCAACTATAAATTCCATTATATTGCACGGATAAGTATTTCTCATTAATTTTGCATAAAAGCAGCCGGATATTCCGTCGCTCACTCACGTCAAGAGGAGTGTGAGGAAAGTCCGGGCAACATAGAGCGCCATACTTTCTAACGGAAAGCTGTCAGCAATGGCAGAGAAGCGTGACAGAAAATAACCGCCCTTTCCAACCGCATTTTCGGTTCTACCGAGAGTGCAGGGGAGCGGGTAAGGGTGAAAAGGTGGGGTAAGAGCCTACCGGATGCCCTGGCGACACGGCATGCCGCACGCCTTATGGGTTGCAAAGCCAAGTATACCGACAAAAAAGGAGTTGCTCGCTCCTGTCGGGGGGTAGGCTGCTACTGCTGCCGAAAGGTGGCGATAACCGATTCCGTGGCGACACGGCGGTCAGATAAATGACGGAACGGCATGGTAATCGTAATCCGTTTAGGTTTCACGCAGTGCCAATGCCCGACATAACCCGGCTTATCGTCCGGCTGCTTTTTTAATATATCTTATCTCCACCAGCAACAATCATTAAGACCCGACTCATTGTTATAATTAGAAAATACCTCTAAACAGGATTCGTATGCTAATTAATTCTGCCAGATTTGTCATAAGCAACTCCGATGTGGCAAGATGCCCTCTGGAGGAAAAACATGAATATGCCTTTATAGGACGTTCAAATGTAGGAAAGTCATCTCTCATCAATATGCTTACAGGAAGAAAATCCCTGGCGATGACCTCTTCTACGCCCGGTAAGACAATGCTCATAAACCATTTCCTCATAAATGACAGCTGGTATATTGTGGATTTACCAGGCTACGGTTATGCAAAAAGGGGTAAGGAAAGTCGAGAAAAGCTGGAACAGATTATACAATCTTATATTCTTAACCGGCCTCAGATGACAAATCTGTTTCTGCTAATAGATTCCCGACATGACCCTCAGAGGATTGATATGGAATTCATAGAATGGCTTGGTGAAAATGGAGTACCGTTCAGCATCGTCTTCACGAAAATGGACAAAATGGGGCCCGTCGCCGGCAGAAAAAAAGTTGAGGCATACTGCGATAAACTTCTTGAGATGTGGGAAGAACTTCCTCCGGTCTTTATGACATCCGCAGAAAATGGAACAGGAAAAGAGGCTATACTCGATTATATCGAACAAATGAATCGTCTCCCTCTTAATGAAGAATCTTGATAAATAAATGTAATCCGGCTAAACCATAATCAAAATCCCGTTGTTATCTTCATATAAAACATTAATAATTGTATTATGAAGACTTTCGAATCAAAAGAAGAAAAGAAAAAGGAGATTGACGAAGCTTCTCAGAAATATTCAGGTGTAGCGATAAATCAGGCTGATGATAATAAGGTGTCAGAAAAGCTTGAAAAAGAACGCACGTGCACTTTGAATAACAACCGCGGACATGAAGCTGGATAAGTCCATCAAAAGAACCACACAAAACGGAGTGCCTCTTTTTATTTGAGATGCTCCGTTTTTTATTTAGACTCAGGCCGGTTGTTAAGATTTAAATAAATGCAATCAGTCTGCGGCACGGAGTGGCGATACATAAAACGAAAGCCGCTTGTTTCAAATGAAGCAAGCGGCTATATGATGATTTATGAAATGTCTTATTTCTTTTTGCGGTTGCCGTAGCGGCTCATGAACTTGTCTACGCGGCCGGCGGTATCCACGAGTTTCTGTTTGCCGGTGAAGAAAGGATGTGAGGAACTGGTGATTTCAAGCTTTACAAGCGGGTAAGTCACACCGTCTACTTCGATAGTTTCCTTCGAATCAACTGTGCTGCGAGTGATAAAAATCTCGTCGTTGGACATGTCTTTGAATACTACTTCACGATAGTTCGAAGGATGAATATCTTTTTTCATTTTAGGAATATTTTTAATATTTCAGATTGTTACTTATTTACGCTGGTAAGGCGGTAATTCGTAATGGCTTGCAAATTTAGCTATAATAATTATACTGACAAAGAAACCCGGAGAGATTTTTCATTCCTCTCCGGGTTTCAGGTTGTTTAAATTATGTTAATCGATGATTTCCAGATCAAATTAAACAAACCATCAATTCTCGAATTCGATGAGGGGAGCATCAGTGCCAACCACGTCACCGGGCTGTACTAGAACCTGTCTTACAACAGCCTCATTTTCGGAAGTGACATCATTTTCCATTTTCATGGCCTCATATACAAGGAGTACCTCATTGGGTTTAACTTTGTCACCAGGCTTTACATTGACGCAGATGATTCGTCCTCCCATGGGAGCGCTCAATACCGGGCCTACAATAGGAAGACTGGTGTCCTCTTTTTTGCTTTCTTCCTCTTTAGGCTGCTCTGCCGCAACTTTTGCGTTGTATTCCTCTTCACGGCGCTTTCTAAGGAATCCGTTTGCCACCGAAGGCAAGAGCTCCAGCAGAAGATACTCTTCATTGTTTGAAGCCAGTGGCACACCGCCATATTCTGCAAGTACAGGATTCTCCGGTTTCTTGTATGACGAAACATCATAAGGCTTCTCTTCCGCACTTCCGGTAATTTTTCTACGGAATTCCGGATCAATGGCTACAGGAGTGTGACCATACTCGCCCTTGATAAGAGAAATAAACTGATTTGATGGATTTGAATAATCAGGATTACCTTTCTTACGGTCAAGCGCCAAGCTCACAGCCTGACTTCCGACAATCTGACTTGTAGGAGTAACAAGGGGCACAAGGCCGGCATCTCTTCTTACCTTCGGAATCAATCCCATAGCATCCTCAAGAAGATCCGAAGCCTGAAGAGCACGCAGCTGAGCTACCATATTTGAATACATGCCTCCGGGAACTTCTGCATTCTTCACCGTTTCATTGGGTTTGGGGAAACGGAAGTAATCTTCAATAGCATGACAAGCCTCAAGAAGAGTTGCCTCATCGTTTGTCTTAGCAGCAGATATCGCACGGTCAAACTGTGCGTTGATTTCTTCAGGAAGGGTATCGGTAAGAGGATCAAATTCTATCGGCAGATGATCCACGAGATCAAACTGCTTAAGTTCTCTACGGGCATTAAGAAGTTCATTGCGGATTTTGCCTACAGCTTCCATGTTGACATCCACTTCAATTCCCATGCGGTTAGCGAAGAGGTATATCAGCTCAAGAGCCGGGGCAGCAGAGCCACCTCCGAACCACCAGATATTGGTATCGAGGATATCCACTCCATGAAGCATAGCCATAACCGACGAGGCAAGACCATAACCGGGAGTACAGTGGGTGTGGAAATCTACATCAACAGATAGTTCTTTTTTGAACCGAGATATGATTGCGGCTGCTTTCAACGGATTGACCAGACCGGCCATGTCCTTGAGGGTGATAATTTTAGCGCCCAAGGCCTCCATCGCTTTCGCTTTTTCCACAAAATAATCCTCGGTAAAGATCAACTCAGGCTCTTTTTTGGAACCGAATATGGACTTGAGGCGAGCTCCGAATCCTTTTCCTTCAGAAGATTCTTTCTTGGGGTCTACGGTATAACATACAGCACCATCTGCGATGCCACCGAGTTCTGAGATAAGTCTTATAGATTCCTTAACGTTGTCGATATCGTTAAGGGCATCAAAAATTCTCATAACATTCAGACCATTCTTAATAGCTTCCTTGTAGAAACCTTCAAGAACGCTGTCTGGGTAGGGCACATATCCGAAAAGATTACGTCCACGCGACAATGCTGACAATAATGATTTCCCTTTCATGGCTTCGCGTGCTTTGCGAAGACGTGTCCAGGGGGATTCGTCGAGATAACGCATCACTGAGTCCGGAACTGCGCCTCCCCATACCTCCATTATATAAAAACCTGCGTTTTCGTACAGAGGAAGAAGACGATCGATTGTAGCCTGATTCATGCGGGTGGCAAAAAGAGACTGCTGTCCATCACGCATAGTCAGATCTCTGATTTTCAATTTTCGTGTCTGCATCAAATTCTATTTATAAGAAAGTCAAAATTTACGCGAAAGTAGATATTTTAACAATTATGTGAAAATCCGTATAATTAAAAAGCGTTAACCGGGCTACATATAACCATGCGTACCGCTCTTTCAGTCAAACGCAACCGGATTCTCTACGGTCTCTGAAAGAAGGGCGAAGTCAATAACCTCGGAGACATCTTTCACATATTTAAATTCCATTCCTGAAAGATAATTTTGAGGTATCTCTTCGATATCCTTTCTATTGTCCTCACTCAGAATTATAGTAGTGGCACCGGCTCTTTTGGCGGCAAGGATTTTTTCCTTTATACCGCCTACTGGGAGCACACGGCCACGAAGAGTGATTTCTCCCGTCATTGCCACGCGTTCTCTGACCTTTCGTTGTGTAAGGGCGGATACCATGGCTGTAACCATGGTTATTCCGGCAGAAGGACCGTCCTTAGGCACAGCACCTTCGGGCACATGCAGATTCATGGTATATTTCTCAAAAATCCCCGGATCTATACCATATTTTTTATGATTTGACCGAATATGCTGAAGGGCTATGATTGCCGACTCCTTCATTATATTTCCCAAATTTCCGGTGATTGTAAGTTTTTCGGTTTTACCGGGCGCCATAGAGACTTCAATATAAAGAATTTCACCGCCAGCAGACGTCCATGCGAGCCCCATCACGACACCGGCATAGTCATTACCTTCATATTTTTCCTTGGCAAAAGGCGCAGCACCCAACATGCCTTTCAGATCCGCGGCTTCCACAACATGTGGGAAATCACTTCCGCTCACTTTCTTTCTCACTATTTTCCTTACAATAGAAGCAAGTTGTTTCTCCAGCTGCCTTACTCCGCTCTCAGACGTATAATTCTCAATTATTGCCGTTATTCCGCTTTCGCTCACAGAAAACTCCTCATCCGTGAGAGCATTCTCCTTAAGCAAGCGCGGTATAAGGTGTCTGCGTGCGATTTCGATTTTTTCTTCAATTACATAGCCCGAAATGTCGATGATTTCCATTCTGTCAATAAGCGGCTGTGATATGGAAGAGAGGGTATTGGCAGTAGCGATAAACATCACCTTCGACAAGTCAAAATCCATATCAACATAGTTGTCATGGAATTTGGAGTTCTGTTCCGGATCAAGCACCTCAAGGAGGGCAGCAGAAGGATCTCCCTTAAAATCACTACCTATCTTGTCTATTTCATCAAGAAGAAGTACGGGATTAGAGGAACCGGCTCGTCTTACGGCATCTATTATCCTGCCGGGCATTGCTCCTATATAAGTGCGCCGATGTCCGCGAATTTCAGCTTCGTCGTGAAGGCCACCCAAAGACACCCGTTGATACTTACGGCCCAAAGCCCTGGCTATAGACTGGCCAAGACTCGTTTTTCCTACACCTGGAGCTCCTACAAGACATAGAATAGGAGCTTTTGCGTCCGGTGTATTCATCATCACGGCGAGGTGCTCCACAATTCTCTCTTTGACTTTTTCCAGTCCATAGTGATCTTCTTCGAGAATGCTTTCAGCAGTGTTTAGACCGTCCGTCTCTTCCGTGTATACTCCCCAGGGTAGTTGAGTGAGAAGATCGAGATAGGAATATTGTACGCTATAATCCGGGCTTGAAGGATTAAGCCTGGAAAGCTTATCCAATTCTTTTGAAAAGGTTTCGGCAGCTTCGGCGCTAAACGCGATTTCTTCAGCCTTCTTGCGGAGCAGGGATGCATCATCATCGTTACCGTAGAGTTCCTGCCTGATGGATTCCATCTGTTGTGCCAGAAAGGCATTACGTTGCTGCTCGCCGAGTGAAGACTTGGTGCGCTCGGTAATAGTCTCCATCAGCTTTAACATCTGATCGTTTCTACTAAGCTGTGTCAGAAGCATATATGCCCGTTTCTTGAGGTACGCTTCTTTAAGCATATCTATTTTGAATTCAGTAGTAATCGGAGTCTGAGTAGAAACAAGATTCACAATGATGGTCGGATCGGAAATCTGCCGAAGGTTGAATTCCAGATCTGAAGGTCCGTCAGCCGATTTGCGTATAAGCTCAAGAGCTGTATTTTTGATTATTGAAATAAGAGCGTCGAATTCCTTATCGGATGATGTGGCAGGCCGATCCTTAAGTAATTTCACTTTTGCATGAAGCCCGCCATCGGAACCTTCACCCATCACCCTGAATCTCATATATGAGTGAATGATAGCAGTGGTTGGGCCATCCGGAATCTGAATCACCTTTACTACTTTGGCTATTACTCCATAGCTATATAAATCAGCTATTGACGATGGATACTCTTGGGACGCATCGAGTTGACATACCACTCCAATCAGCGAGTCAGTCTCATAGGCATGTCGTGCGGTAGCCACGGTCATCTCCCTGCCGAGAGTGATAGGGAAGGTGACACCCGGAAATATTACAAAATCACGAGTAGGTAGAAGCGCGAGGTTTGAAGTGTCGGGCTTAATGTTTTCTGAGGAAGTCTCAAAATCAACATGCCCGACGGTAAACACTTTATCTTTCATATTCTGACAAATCGGAAATTATATGCCGCAAGCAGCAACAAAAAGCTTGCCAAAGTTACATATAATACGTCGGTGCGGCAAGTTCAGGATTTATAAGAATAGAGCTATTTGATTGAAGAAAGGGAAAAGAACCATCTTCATTCAAGGAATATTTTCAAAAGATGTTGTGAAACATAGTTTCTGATAACTGATATTTCAAATTTAATTTCTACTTTGCAGCCACAAAACAACATTTCCAGGTACTGTTATTGTAACAAAATCCTTAAATTTTACCTAAACTTCTTATAATATGAAAGTTTATCAGACCAACGAAATTAAAAACATTGCTCTTCTTGGAAGTAAGGGCGCCGGTAAAACCACACTCGCTGAGTCAATGCTCTACGAGTGTGGTGTAATAAAACGTCGCGGAACCGTAGAAGCAAAAAATACTGTAAGTGATTATTTCCCGGTAGAGAAGGAATACGGATATTCTGTATTCTCCACAGTATTTTACGCCGAGTGGAACAACAAAAAGCTTAATGTCATAGACTGTCCGGGGGCAGATGATTTCGTAGGAAATGCAATCACAGCCCTAAATGTCACCGACACAGGTGTAATCCTTATAAATGCGCAATATGGTGTGGAAGTCGGAACACAGAATATTTTCCGCACCACTCAGCAACTTAAGAAGCCTGTGATTTTCGCCATAAACCAGCTTGACGGAGAGAAGGCCGATTTCGAGAATGTCATCGACCAGATGCGTGATATTTTCGGGAACAAGCTTGTCCTGGTTCAGTATCCTTTGGCGAGCGGTGCCGGTTTTAACTCCATGATTGATGTCCTCCTCATGAAGAAATACTCATGGGGACCTGAAGGCGGTGCACCCACCATTGAAGAAATTCCTGCGGACCAGATGGAAAAAGCCAAGGAGCTTCATCAGGCCCTTGTAGAAGCTGCGGCCGAAAATGACGAGACCCTTATGGAGAAATTCTTCGAGCAGGGACATCTTTCTGAGGATGAAATGCGTGAAGGTATCAGAAAAGGACTTATTGACCGCTCGATTTATCCGGTGTTCTGCGTAAGCGCGGCCAAAGATATGGGTGTACGTCGTATGATGGAATTCCTTGGAAACGTCGTGCCGTTTGTTGAGGATATGCCCGCTCCGGTTGACACTGAAGGCCGCGAGGTTAAGCCGGACAGCAATGGCCCGCTTAGCGTCTTCATGTTCAAAACCACTGTAGAACCGCATATTGGCGAAGTAAGTTTCTTTAAAGTTATGTCGGGCACCCTTACCCCCGGTGTAGATCTTGACAATGTAGACCGTGAATCGAAAGAGCGTATAGCACAGATATTCTGTGTTTCCGGTCAGATCAAGACTCCTGTCGACAAACTTTGCGCAGGCGACATCGGTGCAACTGTTAAGCTGAAGGATGCGCGCACCGGCAACACCCTCGATGCCAAAGGCTGTGACTATCGTTTCGACTTCATTAAATATCCTGCCCCACGCTATCAGCGCGCCATACGTCCTGTTACCGAAGCTGATGCAGAGAAGCTCTCAACTATTCTTACCCGCATGCACGAAGAAGATCCCACATGGGAAGTGGTGCAGTCGAAAGAACTCAAGCAAACAATCCTCAGCGGTCAGGGTGAATTCCATCTCCGTACCCTTAAGTGGAGAGTGGAAAATAACGATAAACTTCCTATTATATTTGAAGAACCCAAGATTCCTTATCGCGAGACAATCACCAAGGCCTCCCGTGCCGACTATCGTCATAAAAAACAATCCGGAGGCTCAGGCCAGTTTGGTGAAGTACACCTTATAATAGAACCCTATTATGACGGAATGCCGGCTCCTGATACTTACAAATTCGGAAATCAGGAATTCAAGATGAATGTTCGCGATACTCAGGAGATACCTCTTGAATGGGGTGGAAGACTAGTGGTATGCAACTGTATAGTGGGCGGTGCAATTGACGCACGCTTCATTCCCGCAATCGTCAAGGGGCTGATGGACCGAATGGAGCAAGGCCCTCTTACTGGCAGCTACGCTCGCGACGTAAGAGTATGTATTTACGACGGCAAGATGCATCCAGTTGATTCCAATGAAATATCGTTCCGCCTCGCCGGCAGAAATGCCTTTAGTGAGGCATTCCGAAATGCGAATCCAAAGATTCTCGAACCCGTTTATGATGTCGATGTAATGGTGCCTGCCGATGTGATGGGCGATGTGATGAGTGATCTTCAGGGTCGTCGCGCCATCATAATGGGTATGACCTCGGAAAACGGATTTGAAAAGATTTCTGCAAAAGTTCCTCTGAAAGAAATGGCAAGCTATTCAACTTCACTCAGTTCAATAACAGGAGGCCGTTCTTCCTTCACAATGAAGTTCTCTTCCTACGAACTTGTCCCGGGCGATGTCCAGGAGAAGTTACTCAAGGAGTATGCTGAAAAGCACGCCAACGACGAATAAACCGCCAAAATTATAATCAAAAATTCCCGGGTAGCTCAATGAGTTTCCCGGGAATTCTTTTGTATGTAAAAAAGAGACGGGGAGGGGATTATGGCTCCGGCTTCTCATTCTTTACCACATATTCTTTAACTCTACGGAAAAGATCTGTGGCAAAAACAAACTCATTGAGAGCTTCATTGGCCGTATGGAAAATTTTCTCTTTATTTCCGACCCATTCCTGATGACCCTTATTGATAAAAATAATATTTTCTCCGATACCCATTACGGAGTTCATATCATGTGTATTTATAATGGTAGTAATTCCATACTCATGGGTTATATCACTCAGAAGTTCATCAATTACTATTGATGTACGCGGGTCAAGGCCTGAGTTAGGTTCATCGCAGAAGAGATACTTGGGATTAAGGGCTATAGCACGTGCTATAGCAACACGTTTCTGCATACCGCCTGAAATCTCTGACGGGAACTTCTTATCCGCTCCCTGAAGATTGACACGATTAAGACAGAAATGAGCTCTTTCGAGCATTTCCGAATGGCTCATGTTGGAAAACATAATCAAAGGGAACATCACATTACCGAGCACAGTCTCGGAATCAAACAATGCTGAGCCCTGGAAAAGCATTCCTATCTCCTGACGAAGATCTCTGATCTGACTGGAATTCATCTGAAGAACATTGCGTCCGTCATACAGAATCTCACCCGAATCGGGCTTGAGCAAACCTACCAGACATTTCAGCAACACGGTCTTACCGGAACCACTCTGACCTATAATAAGATTGGTTTTTCCGGTTTCAAATGTTGAATTGATTCCGTAAAGTACAGTACGGCCGTCAAATGATTTCTTGAGATCCTTTATTTCTATCATTGCAGTAATATCTTGGTAAGTATAACATCAAGCAGCAATATCAGAATACTGCTCGAAACAACGGCATTTGTACTCGCTTTTCCCACTTCGAGAGAACCACCTTTGACAAAATAGCCATAATAGGACGATACCGTTGCAATTACGTATGCAAAGAACAATGATTTGATCAATCCATACCATACATACCATTCCTGGAAGAACGCCTGTATACCGTAGGTATATTTCGCGATTGAAATAACATCCGTAAAAATTGCGACAATAAAACCTCCTATCATGGAGAAGAATATACAGAATGCAACAAGAACAGGCATGAAGAATATGAATCCTACAACCTTAGGCAAGACAAGATAGTTGGCAGAGTTAACGCCCATGATATCAAGAGCATCAATCTGTTCAGTCACCCTCATGGTGCCAATTTCGGATGCTATGTTTGAACCGACCTTTCCGGCAAGTATAAGACAGAGAATCGAGTTTGAAAATTCAAGGAGTACAATGTCTCGAGCTGCAAGTCCCACGGAATATGCCGGAAGGAGGGGAGAGGTTGTGTTCAATTGCATCTGAATCGTTATAACGGCACCAATGAAAATGGAGATTACGATAACCAGAGGGATTGAATCAATACCAAGTTTAAATATTTCTTGAACCGTACGTCTGCCAAATACATTCCAGCGATCGGGAACCGTAAACACCCGCGCCATGAACATCCAGTATTTGCCAAAATCTTTAAGAGCCTTATTGAGGACCATATATCAGAAGCTGATTTATTCAATATTATTTAATAGCACAAAAATTACTCCTATTAAATAATGACAATATTCTTAGAACCATTACATAAAATACATTGCAAAGTTAAGCAAAACCTTCGATATAACTATAATTACATAATGAGGAGAAAGAGTAAAGTAAACAAGACGGCAGATAAAACGGCTAATTATCGTTCAGAATAATTAGCAATCTATTTGCAATAGTAGGAATCGGGGGAAAATATTCCGATTAAAAGGCTGTTTAATGATTATTTTGAAATTACTGATTTCATCCGTTGATTCCTATGATATGTAATTTAACATAATCCCGATTATGCGCGTTGCACCTATCGCCATTTTAGTTATAACCGTTCCCAATTTATAAATTTATAAATGGAATCTTGTTTTCATATATTGATCATTCTTCTACAGCTTCTCTGGCCTTAGCATCATCAAATGTTCTGGCCATTTGGCTTCTTGCAACTTCGAGTCGCTTTTCAAGTTTTGACTTGCGGAGTTGTGCGAGTTTGCTTTCACGGATTATTGCTGCAGCGCTATACAAATCAACAATTGCTTTAACCTGCTTGGCGGGCAATTTCATTTCAGCGCTTCCTGTCCCATGGAATGTCGCGGTTACTTCATTACCGGGATACTTTGCAATAAGTTTTCCTATGGTATCACATTCAGCTTCTATGAACGTGATAATTTCACGGCCATTAGACCTGTCATTCCGTTCCCCGTCAAATTTCACGGTTGAAGTCACAGCTTCAAGTCCGTTAACCGATACGCTTACAGAGGTTGATTTTACCGCTTTGGGAGAGGTAGCTATAATATAAAATCTCCCGTCGGGCGAAAGACGTCCATGAAGTCCGGCCGTGGAATTCGGATCAATACCTTTGGCTTCCTTTCCTACATAATAACCTTCTATGGGATTATTTACATATTCGATACCATTCTTTAACGAATCGCCTTGAAGCTGAAGCACTGCTACCATCGAGTCTGCAACAGAAAGTTCTGCCAGTGTGGCTTTTTCCGTTATTTCTGGCATAAGCGCAGTGGATTCGCGGCGAGCTTTTACTGCCCCAGGATATGTTTTGTTAAGAGAATCAATAAGAACCATAGCTTCAGTGAATTGCCCGGCATTAGAGCATTCTTTGGCTTCCTCCAGAAGCTTAGCGGCCGGTTTTTCTCCATTACTGTCGCAGGAAGATAAAGCTGAAATGCAGATTAATGAGATAAGACCGGTTTTAATTGTTTCTTTGTACATCTTTTACTCCTTTAACGGTTTTTATTTTTTTAATTAATGAATTGAGGATGTTTGTATTGAGAACTCCTACCCCAAGGAATCCCTGGAAAATTCCATCGTGAGAATCAATAGTGATACTCCTGAGTGATGCATCGGGTTGCTTATTGATGATTGACGTAATATTGGTGACAATTCCGATATCGTCAGTACCCACGATTCTGAGCGTAGCACCAAACTGCCCCCCTACTCTTCCTGACCATTTGGTATGGATAACCCTATATGGAAAACGGTCATGAATATTACGGGCATTTGGGCAGTCCTCACGATGAATCTTGACTGTACCTTCTGAAGATATAAAGCCAAATACTCTATCTCCGTAAATGGGATTGCAACACTTGGCAAATTTGTAACTAAGTCCTTTTACATTGTCACCTATTACAAGAACCTCAGAGGTAGAGTTGTCCGCTTCGGATATGGGCGATTGAAGAGTAAACTCCTGCGCTGAAGTACGTTCCATTGCAGTAATTTCGTCTTTTTGCTCAAGGCTCTCATAGTCCGAAATTACATCGTTGACATCAATCTCCTCCTTGGATATGGCATTATAGAAATCGGTAACAGTCTTGTAGCCAGACTTTTTTATCACCTTCATTAACGTTCCTTCATCCGGATCTATTTTCCGGTTACGGAAACGTCGTTGAAGCATTTCCTTTGCGAGCTCGGCCGACTTGTTGTTTAACTCATTGATAGTCTGCCTAATTTTATTCCGGGCCTTCGACGTCACTACCATTGAAAGCCAATCGAGTTTAGGCACCTGACTGGATGAAGTAAGGACTTCAACAGTATCTCCGCTCTTAAGCTTATAATTCAGCTTCTTGGATTTACCATTGACCTTACCGCCTATACAGGTACATCCGAGTTTAGAGTGGATATTAAATGCAAAATCAAGAACTATAGCACCGACAGGCAGTTTATATAAATCTCCCTTTGGTGTAAAAACAAATACCTCCTCATTATAGAGGTCCATCTTTAGATTCCTCATCAAGGCCATAGGACCAGCTCCACCCTCCTCAAGAATATCCCGCACGTGAGTCATCCAGGTGTCAAGATTATTCTCGGCCTTAATTCCTTTATACTTCCAATGGGCCGCGATTCCTTTCTCGGCTATTTCATCCATTCTCCGGGATCGAATCTGAACTTCCACCCAACGGTCCATTGGTCCCATTACGGTGATATGGAGGGATTCATAGCCATTACTTTTAGGAATACTGAGCCAGTCTTTGAGTCGGGCCGGATTGGGCTGATACATATCTGTCACTACAGAATATGCAAGCCAGCACTCAGCTCTTTCCCTTTCAATAGGTACATCGAGGATAACTCTGATGGCGAAAAGGTCGTAGATATGGTCTACGTCATTATTCTGTTTTACCATTTTATTCCAGATGGAATAAATAGATTTGGTCCTTCCTTTTATATCGAATTTCAAACCGTGAGCTTCAAGAGCTTTCTTGACGGGTGCTATGAAGTTGTCAATGTAGGCGTCACGGTTTTTCTTCGTGTCATTAAGCTTCCTTGCTATACGCGTGTACATATCCCGGTTGGTATACTTCAACGACATATCTTCAAGGGCGCTCTTTATCTTATACAGACCCAGACGGTGAGCAAGCGGAGTATAAAGATAAACTGCTTCCATGGCCGTGTCTTTGACCATTTTTTCTTCAGGATGATGATTTATCGCCCTCATGAGCACCAGGCGGTCAACAATCATTATTATAATTACGCGGATATCCTCCGCAAATGTAAGCATGAGATTCCTAAAGTTTTCCGATGCCACAGCGCCATGTTTATGATATAGAGAGCTCACCTTGGACAGGCCGGCTATCAGATGGGCAATATCTCCATCCTGGTCATCAGGTATGGCCTCTCCCCCTCCTTCATTATCCAATGGAAGAAGCTTATAAAGCATGATTGCCATAATCATGTTTCTGTCGGCTCCGAATTCCTCGCTGAGAGATATTGCGGTTGAAAGGCTGATAATAAGTGGATGAAATCCAAACTTATCCCGTTCAAGGACATTTGCTTTCACTGCAAGATCTTTTATATACCGGAAATCGTCCCTGGCTCGTACATCGCGGGTAAGTTCAAGGAGCTTTCGCGTAAGAAGCTTAACTTCTTTAAATTCAGCGGTAGTAATATCTGTAGAATTCATAAGTCCCGATTATTTCCATAATAAGCCATAAGGCATATTGCAAAATTAGCCATTTATTAACAATAACCCAATGTGACATGTTGCTTTTAGCAACAAATAACAATATATTGCCTTGTTCTCCATCTGTACATATGAGAGCAAGGCAATATTATTGTTGTCAAACATCATCCCAGTCATGATGATGTTTGTGTTTCTTATGCTTTTTATATTTCTTGTGCTTAGGTGGGCGGGGCCTTCCATACTCATAACCATCTCCGGAATAGTAATCATTTTCAACTCCCCAGTAACTATGCAACGATCCGCACGATTCAATTGCCGGAGTCGCAATCACAAAGAGTAATACGAAAAAGATGTATCTGTACCAACGTCTATTTCTCATATAAGTCCTATTTTAGTAGCTTTCTTCTATTATTACACTACCGATAGGCATATTGTTTCCTCCGTCAATGATTATTTCATAAAATAATTTTCATTATCTTTGCATTTGGAGGACAACCTCATCTGTTTAGTCGATTGATAATAGAATTAACGAAATCCATGTCTGAAAACTCACTTCTGCAACGCCTTGACGGCATAGAAAGCCGCTATGAGGAAGTTAGTACGCTAATTACTGATCCCGAGGTTATTGCTGATATAAAACGTTATGTCAGACTGAACAAGGAATACAAAGAACTTGGAAAGCTTGTAGAAGCGACCCGTAGATATCGGACTCTGGTAAATGACATTGAGGACGCGCGCAATGTCCTTGCAATTGAAAATGACGCGGATCTCAGAGAAATAGCCCAGGAAACCCTCTCGGAAGCGCAGACCCAGATGCCAGAACTTGAGACAGAAATCAAGCTCCTGTTGGTTCCTGCCGACCCAGAAGACAGCAAGAATGCCATTCTGGAAATTCGAGGAGGTACCGGTGGCGACGAGGCTGCACTTTTTGCAGGAGACCTTGCAAAAATGTATATCAGATATTGCGAAAATAAAGGCTGGAAGGTTGCTGTCACATCTTCAAGCGAAGGAGCCTCAGGTGGCTACAAAGAAATTGTGATGACTGTTTCCGGTGACAGTGTTTACGGCACCCTGAAATATGAAAGCGGTGTTCATCGCGTGCAGCGTGTGCCGGCTACTGAAACCCAAGGGCGCGTCCACACCTCGGCTGCGACAGTAGCCGTACTTCCTGAGGCGGAACCTTTTGACGTGGAGATTAACGAAGGTGAGATCAAATGGGACACATTCCGGAGCGGAGGTGCTGGCGGCCAGAACGTAAATAAGGTTGAGTCAGGTGTGCGCCTTCGCTACAATTGGAAGAATCCTAACACCGGTGTGACGGAAGAAATTCTTATCGAATGTACCGAAACCCGCGACCAGCCTAAAAATAAAGAACGCGCTTTGAGCCGCCTGAGATCCTTTATTTACGATAAAGAACATCAGAAATACATCGACGATATCGCATCCAGACGTAAAACTCTTGTTTCAACCGGCGACCGCTCGGCTAAAATCCGAACTTACAACTTCCCGCAAGGGCGAATTACCGACCACCGGATAAATTATACCGTCTACAATCTTCAGGCATTTATCGACGGTGACATCCAGGACTGTATAGACCACCTGATTGTGGCCGAAAACGCAGAGAAACTTAAGGCTGCTGAAATTTAGACAATATATTGACGATAACTATAAAATCTTATGATATATGACACGTAAAGAATTAATTGACAATATCTCTAGAAAGAAATCGTTTCTATGTGTTGGCCTTGATACAGATATCAAGAAAATGCCGCGCCACATTGCTGAGGCAGCTGATCCGATATTCTCATTCAATAAGGCTATAATTGATGCTACAGCTCAATATTGCGTGGCCTACAAACCCAATCTCGCGTTTTACGAAAGTTATGGAGCTGAGGGATGGATTGCGCTCGAAAAAACCGTAAAATATCTCCATGACAATTATCCTGATCAGTTCATCATCGCCGACGCCAAACGAGGAGATATCGGCAACACATCAAAACTCTATGCACGGAGTTTCTTCGAACACCTGTGTGTCGATGCTGTGACTGTTGCCCCCTATATGGGTGAAGACAGTGTCACTCCTTTTCTCGGCTATGAAGGCAAATGGGTGATTCTTCTCGCTCTCACTTCAAACAAAGGGTCACACGACTTTCAATTGATAGAGGACGCGAACGGCACCCCTCTATTTGAAACGGTAATTAAAAAGTCTTCCGAATGGGCTGGCCCTGAAGAAATGATGTATGTGGTCGGTGCTACTCAAGGACGTATGTTTGAAGATATCCGCAAAGTCGCTCCTGAAAGTTTCCTTCTTGTTCCTGGCGTTGGAGCTCAGGGAGGAAGCCTTGAAGAAGTGTGTCGTTACGGTCTGACGAAAGACTGTGGTCTGCTCGTAAACTCTTCGCGAGGAATAATATATGCCTCCACTGATGAGGACTTTGCATCGGTTGCTGCTCGTGAGGCTAAGAAACTCGCGGATCAGATGTCGTCTATTCTGAAAAATGCAGGTCTGGTCGAATAACTCATCCCACGAGCCGAAACGGATTGACATTGCAAATTTTAACCGAGTTTATAATCTCTTATACACAAATTTCGTTACTTTTGCTATTGTGTTTATCCGTCACGATTGATCATAACAAAAATTCAAAACCGATATATTTAACTTCTAAAAACTAACAAAGATGACGATTGACAATTACAATTTTGCCGGAAAAAAGGCAATTGTCCGTGTTGATTTCAATGTGCCTCTCGATGAGAATGGTAATGTTACTGACGATACCCGTATACGCGGAGCTCTCCCCACTCTGGAGAAAATCCTTAATGACGGCGGTAGCCTCATCATTATGAGCCACATGGGAAAACCCAAAGGAAAAGTTAATCCCAAATATTCATTAGGTCAGATTAAGGATGTGGTTGCAAAAGCATTAGGCCGCGACGTAAAATTTGCTCCTGACTGCGTGAACGCTGCAGAGGCAGCCGCCAACCTTAAGCCCGGCGAGGTACTTCTTCTTGAAAACCTTCGTTTCTATCCCGAAGAGGAAGGCAAACCTGTAGGCATCGAGAAGGATGATCCCAAGTATGATGAGGCCAAGAAAGAAATGAAGACCCGTCAGAAAGAGTTTGCAAAAACGCTCGCAAGCTATGCCGACGTTTACGTAAACGATGCCTTTGGCACAGCTCACCGCAAGCACGCTTCTACAGCTGTTATAGCCGATTACTTCGATAAAGAAAATAAGATGCTCGGTTACCTCATGGAGAAAGAGGTTCAGGCCGTTGACAACATCCTTTCTGATATCAAACGTCCCTTCACCGCAATTATGGGTGGCTCGAAGGTCTCCACTAAGATCGGAATTATAGAAAACCTCATGGATAAGGTTGATAACCTGATTCTCTGCGGAGGTATGACTTACACTTTCGCTAAAGCTCTTGGCGGAAATGTAGGAAACTCTATCTGTGAAACCGATAAGCTCCAGCTTGCCCTCGACATCCTGGATCTCGCCAAGAAAAAAGGTGTAAATCTTGTTCTCGGCACTGACTGCGTGGTAGCTGATGCATTTGACAACAACGCCCATACCCAGATCTGCTCCGTAATGGATATTCCCGAAGGTTGGGAAGGTCTTGATGCTGGCCCCGAATCACGTAAGGCATATGCTGATGCCATCCGTAATGCCAAGACAATCCTCTGGAACGGACCTGCAGGCGTATTCGAATTTGACAACTTTACCGGCGGTTCTCGCGCGATTGCTGATGCTATCGTAGAGGCCACTGACAATGGCGCTTTCTCTCTCGTAGGCGGAGGTGACTCGGTTGCTTGTGTCAACAAGTTTGGTCTTGCCGACCAGGTTTCATACGTATCTACCGGTGGAGGCGCTCTTCTTGAAGCCATCGAAGGCAAAGTACTTCCCGGAATCGCCGCTATCAAAGGCTGATTTTTCCACTGAACTTTCCTTAAAATTATGGGGTCGTGTCAAATATCTTCGACACGACCCCTGATTTTTTAGCACTTGAATATTCTTCAATACTGAAGATATACAAACGGCACTATATCGCTTTGTCTGAATTGGATTACAAGAAACAGAATCACAACCAATATAAAAGCCTGTATGAGAAGTGGCACGGCCTCAAACTTTTTCTTCATATATGAGGTCCATCCCGATGGCATAAAATGAAATATCAGGGCCAAGCACATCAGTATCACTATCAGTCCGTAACTCGTAAGAAACTGCGGAATAACTGATGCATGAAAACTCGTGCCAATCTGTGAAAACATCGTACCTACATCCTCCAGTGATCTTGCTCTGAAAAATATAAATGCGAACGTTACAAGATTAAACGTTACGAAGATATTAAGTGCAACCCGCCATTTTGGAGTAGACCCACTCCCCTTTCCCGTTTTACTTGAAGGGAACAATAATTTATGAACCACTAGAAAGAAACCGTGCAGTGCTCCCCACACAACATACATCCACGATGCACCATGCCACAGACCGCCCACAACCATCGTTGTCATCAGATTGGCGTTCTTTCTTAACTTCGAACACCTGTTTCCTCCCAAAGGAATATATACATAATCTTTCAGCCAGGTGGATAATGAAATATGCCAACGATGCCAGAATTCAGTAGGATTCTGAGCCTTGAAAGGCGCCTTGAAGTTATCAAAAAAACTATAACCCATAAGCAATGCGAGTCCGATAGCCATATCGCTGTAGCCTGAGAAATCACAATATAGCTGAATGGTAAAGCCGTAAGCTCCCATGAGGGTTTCAAATCCTGAGTATAGCGCGGGATTATCGAAAACACGGTCCACGAAGTTCTGGCTCAGATAATCGGCAACTATCACCTTCTTAATCAGTCCGCACATTATCAGAAATAGACCCTCACTCACCATAGGAGCTGTCACCTCAGGATTTGCCTCAACCTGCGGCAGCATATCTTTGGCTCTAACCACGGGGCCTGCAAGTAGCGGGGGAAAGAAAGTGAGATAGAATGTATATGCCAGAAAGTCTCTGCACGCTTCAATTTCTCCACGATAAATATCCACTATGTAACTTATCGATCTGAACGTAAAGAAAGAGATTCCGGCCGGAAGCACTATATCGAGCGGATCTAAAGGCTTTCCCGCAAAATTGGCTATGGTTTCATAAAGAAGATTGAAATACTTGAAGTAAAACAGCATTCCAACGTTCATCACAACATTCAATGTGACAATTATCTTCTTTTGCCAGAGATGTTTACTCTTCATCATCAACAGGCCAAGCACATAATCGCTGACGCAGACTCCAAGAAGAATAAAACAATATTCAGCAGAGGATTTATAGTAAAAATATAATGAAAACAGAATTATACTTATGAGTTTAAGAATTTTATGTTTTCTGAGAATCGTCACTATGCCTACGAATACCACGAAAAGTATGAGAAACAGCCCTGTGTTGAATAGCAGCGGGTTGAACTCATCGTAAGCCAATAGTTTTATGAGTTTTTCCGAATCAAACATTTGACCTTATTTTAATCCGTCAATATCCTAAAGCCTCTCTTAACGCTTTATAAAGTAATTCACCCTGCAGTCGGTATCCCTTTCTTGTAAGATGCACACGGTCCTTACCGTAAAGACCGTCAGAAAGCCATTTACCGGAAGAATTATCCCCACCACTTACTTCATACCAGTCGTAAACCGGTATTCCTCTTGTCTTTCCATATTCGATTATGGCATTTCTCAAGGGGAGTATATTCTGATTGATACCGTAGTTTTTTACTCTTGAAGTTACAGTTCGTGTTCTTCGTTTTCCTTTACGGGTTTTGCTTGGAACCCGTTTAGTTACACTCTTGTAATTGGCTCGCTGGCATTCCATTGGCGTTACAAGCAAGAACTGTACATTTGGATTTGATTCGCGAATATTAGTAAGCAGCTTGTCAATTGAAGTCGTGAAAGCCAGAGGATCGATCCTGCCGAAAGCTTCATTAGTACCTAATGATATGATTACGAGGTCTGGTGCCAGCGGTTTCAGTCCTTCTCCTACGGTTCCGATACGGTTATAGGTATCATAAGTGGCGCCATTATTGCCTATTGTATGATAAAATACACCTGGACGATGCCCTGAAAGATTTGCACCGTAAATTGTCAAATCGCCGGCGGAGTCGAAACTTATGGTCACACAGGTATATTCCCCTTCAAGCATTATCTGAGTATAGTCTTTTGAGGGAATTGAAAGGAAAGGAATCGGCTGTCCATCCTCATTGTAAACCGAAGTGACAAAAAATTGTCCGTTATGGAATACAGTGATGTCAGAAAATGGGTTATAATCATCTTCGCCCTTTGTAGCTATAGTCAGCTCGGATTTTCTGGAATTAGGAGAAACCGACGTTCCCGTGAATCCCATTGTCCGGCCCCATGGCGACTTCATCAATTTAGCTGCCTCCCATGAATCAGAACTCATGAATGTATAATCGAATGGCTGATTGGTTCCGCTCATCTTCAATGGAGTGACAAGTCCCCTGCCTGCATTACCCAAATCAAGCTGCAACATTTCTCTTACATGGGATGTGGAGAAGTCGGCCTGAAGATGGCTGTCGCCAATATGTACTATGCTGAGCGGACGATTGCTCACCTTTGATGCAGCCATCCTGAGGGCTTTCCAGTTATTGCCGTTAAGGTCGATATGATTCGAATCCGTTTTTATGTATGAGGGAATGGTTATTCCATTGTCATAGTCGGCCTCAGCAAACTCAATCTCGGGATTTACCCGAATATCTGTCTGCGACTCATCTACCATATCTATATCTGTTTGCGCGGAAGTATAGCATGTTCCGGCAAATGACAATATTAATATCAGGGCATATTTTCTCACTTGTACAAACTATTTATAATTGCATTAAACAACGGTTCGGCGAGTTTTTGACCGCCTTTATGTGAAAGATGCACATAATCCTTATTGACTAATCCGTTTCGATTCCATTGCACCACGGCATCTTCGCCACCCATGGCCTCACGGGTGTCCCAGAACAGCACGTTATTACGCATGGCTACGCTTCTTTGCGTATCAATCATGTTACGGACTGTGGGCATCGAATGGACCTCTCCTCCTATTTTCTGTCCTCTGTCGCCTACTCCCATCAATAATATGTCGGCAGAAGGATAGACTTTTTTTATTTTTTCGATTACTTTATCCATCTTTCTCCCATATACGGAGTAATCTTTCTGTTTGGCCGACATCGCATTTATGCCAAACTCAAGAATAATTAAATCATAAGATATGTATTGGGATAATTTTGATGTAAGAGATTCATCTATATCTGCCAAGGATATACCCGAGAAGCCACGGGAAGACATGCAGTCTACCGATATGCCATTATTTCCATCAAGCCACACTCCAAGTCCGATTATACCTGGTGATGAGGTTTCGATTTCGAATCGGTCGGTAGGAGATGACAAATATATCTCCTGAACATCTGTCGAACCGGTTATATTGTGTAACACCCATTCATTATTCCCTCCGACCCTCGTTTTAATCACAGCGTTTTCGGGCGATATGAACAGAAAACGGGAGTTATCCCATTTGTCTAGATGACCGAATTTATTTACTCCTTTATACAAAGCTGTGGCATTACCTTCTGGAGTGAAATAATGCTGCATCACTCCTATATAGTTTTTCTTCCCTTTCTTGAAGTCATGGAGCTCCCATCCTTTTCCACCCTGCCTCACACTCTGGCGGAAACCGGGAAAATCAGAATAAAGGTTCATATACCCTACGCCATTGCCACCAAAACGATCCTGAAGCATTTCGCGAAGATTCTGAACCATTATATCTCCCTCTATATAACTGTCGCCGATCACTCCAATTCTCGCTAAAGTACCTGATCCTATGGCGGTTTTCAAATACCGTAAACCTTGCTGGGTAACGGTATAATCCTCCAAGACCACTAGATCGCCCTCCTTAATCGGCTGAATCTTGACAGAATCAGGAATAATACTGGTGGAAGGTGTCTCTACGGAATCCATATAACCGGGAGCCATGTATTCCTTTACCTCATTCTTGGCCGAATCATTGAGCATAATCTTTAAAAGCTCTGGATCCATATCATTCTCTTCCTCCGGAGTTTCTTTTTCCAAGGAGTCTGGCGAGGAGATCAAAATATCTGATAGAAGATTGTAATCATGCAATTTACCCCCAGAGATGGTACTCCATGGAATAAAAGACAGGCCTCCGAGAATCAGGAGGGCTACAATCAATATTATCAATAACTTATGGATAGGTTCTTTCATCTTTTTCCAAGGGTGTGTTTAGATGCTTTGATCTCAGAGAGCAGAGGTTCCATTTTTGCCTGGGCCTCATTCCATTCTGTCAGTGGTTTGCTTTTCTTTGTGATGCCGCCCCCGCCATATATATTATAGCGGTATCTGCCATCTGGGAGTTTCTCTACGAACGCGCTGCGCAGATTGACGAAGAAACGGGAATGGGAACCCTGCTTCATTCCGATCCATCCCCCATAGCAATGCCTTGAGTGATGTTCGAGCATCTCGATATATTTATGGGCGTTTTCCGTAGGATACCCACATACGGCTGGCGTAGGAGCAAGATTGGAAATGATACTTTCAGTGTTTATTTCGCCAAATGCTGATATCCGGTTACACAGGTGCTCAATCGTACCAAAAGATACGCATGTATCGCTCTCTATCTGAACTTCAAGTGCATGTCCCCTAAGAATCTCGACAATATAGTCGGTCACTGCATCATGTTCAAGTTTATTCTTTTCATCCCAATCTCCATTTGTGTCTTTTTCTCGGGTTCCGGCGAGAGAGACCGTATGGAGCTCACCTTTGAATGTGTCAATATCTGCGAGTAGTTCAGGGGTGGCTCCAAACCAAAGACCGGTATCGCGAGTGAAGTATATGAAACGGAAGCATGAGGGATTTTTCTGGAAATATCTAAACGCAACATTAACAGGATTCTCATCATCTGTCATGTTTACACACCTTGATATCACACATTTCTCCCGTCTGGAATTCAAGAGACTCGTCACAGTGACAATTTCAGCATCATAAATCTCCGGGCTGGTGGATTCATCCGAGGGATGTATGGTGGCGCCTGGCATCTTGTCAAAATCTGTAGCAAGAACTTCTTGGGCAGACATCGCTGGTTCGATAACAGCCGGATGTATCTGATTGCCATTATCAAACATGTTTATGAAAAATCCCTCGGAATCTGGCGCGTCAAGCATCGGGACATAAAGATATTCTTTCTCGGAATCCGGTATTGGATCCGCAAAAAAAGTATATTCTTTTTCTCCGGGATAGGAAAAAAGAACAAACGGAATGTTTAGAGCCGAACATTTCTTTGCGGCTTCAAATACTTCCTTAAGTTGACTATGCATCATAGTGGCACTCCTATAAGTTCATACGGGAGAGACTGTACTATTCTCACCTCTGTAAACTCACCTCTCTTCAATGGTCTTTTTTTCTCTATAAGCACTTCCGGATCCACTTCCGGTGAATCAAATTCTGTGCGGCCTACATAGAAATCCGGTTCCTCCCGGTCTATTATCACTCTGAAAACTTTTCCGATTTTACTCTCGTTGATTTCCGAGGAAATCTCCTCCTGCAAAGCCATTAACTGGTCAAGCCTCTTCTGCTTTGTGCTTTCCGGAATCTCATCCTTAAATTGTTTGGCTGCGAAGGTGTCTTCTTCCTCACAATAAGCAAATGCGCCCATTCGTTCGAATCTCTGCTCCCTTACAAAATCCAAAAGCTCTTGGAACTCATCCTCTCCCTCCCCGGGAAAACCGACCATTAAAGTGGTACGGATATGGATTCCCGGAACCCTTTTCCTGATTTCTGCAAGAAGATCGCGGGTTTGCGCAGACGAGATATGTCTTCTCATATTGCCAAGAACATTATCTGAAATATGCTGAAGAGCTATATCAAGGTATTTACATACGTTTTTTCGACGAGCCATCACATCAAGCACATCCAAAGGAAAATCAGAAGGATACGCATAATGAAGACGAATCCATTCCACACCATCAATTCCGGCTATGGTATCGACAAGCTGTGCAAGTTTCTTTTCGCCGTAAATATCTAAGCCATAACTCGAAAGATCCTGGGCTATCACATTGAACTCCTTTACCCCTCTGGCGCAAAGGCTCTTCACCTCATCTGCAATCGCCTCGATAGTGCGGGATTGGTGTCGTCCGGTAATAAGGGGTATGGCACAGAAGGCACAGAATCTATTGCAACCTTCTGAAATTTTCAGATAAGCATGATGTTTCGGTGTGGTGATGATGCGGTCATATTTAGAAACGGCAGGAGATAAGCCGGAAACACATTTTACTATTCCCAGCCAATCTGTTTTTCCAAACCAGCCGTCTACTCCTTCAATCTCATTCGGAAGAATATCACGATAGCGTTCAGAGAGACACCCCATCACGTAAACAGCTCTGATGTGGTTCTGCTCTTTTTGCTGTACCCATTGAAGGATCGTATTAATGGACTCTTCTTTGGCATCACCTATAAAGCCACAAGTGTTGATTACGACAATGTCGTTCTTTTCTGGCTTTTCAGATTCAAAGACCACATTTATCCCTGTATCTGAAAGCATTTTCATAAGGCGCTCGGTGTCAATAAGGTTTTTTGAGCAACCAAGCGATATGATATTTACCCTCGGGAGCTTCATTTCTTATCGCCAAAGAGTGATTCTATGAACTCTTTTTTATGGAACACCTGCAGATCATCAATTCCTTCGCCCAGGCCGATATATTTAACCGGGATCTTGAACTGATCGCTGATACCGATAACAACTCCGCCCTTGGCTGTGCCGTCAAGTTTGGTTATTGCCAGCTCATTGACCTGAGTGGCTGCGACAAATTGTTTGGCCTGTTCAAATGCATTCTGTCCCGTGCTACCGTCTAATACCAGCAGCACTTCATGGGGCGCGTCAGGAACAACCTTCTTCATCACATTGCGGATTTTTGTAAGCTCATCCATAAGCCCCTTCTTATTATGAAGACGTCCTGCTGTATCAATGATTACTACGTCCATATTGTTGGCTTTGGCGCTCTGAAGGGTATCAAATGCCACAGAAGCCGGATCGGCACCAAGCTTCTGCTTTACCACCGGAACACCGGCACGTTCACCCCACGCATCAAGTTGCTCCACAGCAGCCGCTCGGAATGTATCGGCGGCGCCAAGCATCACCTTATTGCCGGCTTTCTTAAACTGCGCGGCAAGCTTTCCGATAGTAGTTGTCTTACCTACGCCGTTCACGCCCACCACCATGATGACATGAGGATTGCCGGTATGAGGTACCGTAAAATCCTCTATCTGAATCTCCTCCTCGTTCTCACCAAGGAGCTGTGATATTTCGTCAACTAGAAGAGAATTTAGCTCTGAGGAATTCACATATTTATCTCGAGCTACTCTTGCCTGAAGACGCTCAATTATCTTAAGAGTCGTTTCTACGCCTATGTCACTGGTGATGAAAATCTCCTCAAGATTATCAAGAAAATCATCATCTATAGTTTTTTTCCCGGCTATTGCACGGGCTATTTTGCTGAACACACCGGTCTTGGTCTTTTCAAGGCCTTTGTCAAGAGTCTGTTTCTTCTCTTTGGAAAAAAAGTTGAATAAACCCATAGTAAATTACTGGTCAAATACTTGATTTTACTCTGCTCGGATTTGCCGGACATGCGTTTTACACATCCTGCACCATAGGCGCATCTGATAGTCCGACTCCGGTTGGAGTCTGTTGCTTTAATGTGCAAATTTAGCATTTTTTATTTATAAGGACAACTTATGGGTATCATTACTCTAAAACAAAATGTCGCCCCGAAAACAATCGGAACGACATCTTTGAACTATAAGGTAATATTAATCTCAATCTATTTGAACCACGAGGAAATTCGAGGCTGTCCAGAAACGGCTCGGATTAGTAATAACCAATACCTTTTCCCCGTTGGCCGCTTCATCTATGCGGTAAGAATCAGAAGGCTGAGAAGTCATGACCTTAGCTTTCTTGCTGTGAAGAGGAAGTTGCTTGAGTGTGCGCTTATCTGCATGAGTGAAATATGACAGTTCATAATCCCCCTGCATGATTTTTGTTTTTCTGAGGAAGCCGGTTTTTATTATATTATTGGCCTGCAGTTCCTTTTTGGAGCCGAGAGCATAATAGCAGGTATTCAGCTCATTAGTGAGAGTCACAGCCTCCTGTTCGGCCTGCTCACGACTTTCTTTCTCCGTCGCTACTGTCGAATGGAGTGAATCAACCGTAGTGTTGAGTTCAGCAATCTTAATGTTGGCGGCCTTGAGCTGTTCATTAAGAGTATTGATCATCTCCTGGTTCTGAGCTATCTGATCTTTAAGACTCTGGATGGTCTTGTTCAGTGTGGTATTCTTATTGCCGGATTCATTAAGTTTTTTCTCCAGTTCCTCAAGTCTCTGACGACGCTGAGCGAGAGCCTCGCTGATTGCCGCCATATCATTCTTTATCTGCTGACGTTTAGATGTAGATTCGCCATTGACAGCCGAAGGAGTCGCAACAATATATTCCATACTTTTAATCTGCATCATATCGGATGAGATATCATTCAGCAGAGAAAGAAGGCTATCCTGGGTTGCAACGCGAAACGCGAGTTCATCCTTTGTCATTGTAATGGTGGTGTCATTGGCAGAGGTCTCTTCTTTTGAATTTTTGGTACATGAGCCGACGGACAGAGCCATGATTACTGCCACGGACGCAATAAAACTTTTGTTCATAATCTTCTTCGTTTTTAACTATTTATTGCTTTGAAACGTTTTGTATTTGTTTTTATGAGGAACCGTCTGGGTCTCGGTTTCCGACGGCCCCACCACTATAACAATTTCCCCTTTAGGGTTGTTTTGGGAATAAAACGCCAAAAGCTCGCCCAAAGTTCCACGGACAGTCGTCTCATGAAGCTTGGATATCTCCCGGCTCACCGAAGCCGGACGGTTTTCACCACAGACCTCTTTCAATTGTTCAAGCGTCTTCAAAAGCCGCAAAGGAGACTCATAAATTATTACGGTTCTTTTTTCCTCGGCTATCTCACTGAGCCTTTTTGACCTTCCTTTTTTAGGGGGAAGAAAGCCCTCAAAACAGAACCTTTCACAAGGCAAACCGGAATCCACCAGCGCAGGAACAAATGCCGTAGCACCCGGAAGGGTCACCACATCTATCCCCTTTCTCCGGCATTCCCTCGACAAAAGAAATCCCGGGTCAGATATACCTGGAGTACCGGCATCAGTTATAAGAGCTATATTTTCCCCACCTTCAAGCCTTCCCACCAGACCCTCCACGGTGGAATGTTCATTGAACTTGTGATGACTTGACATTGGAGTATCGATGCCAAAATGCTTAAGAAGCATTCCCGATGTCCGCGTGTCTTCGGCTAGAATCAGGTCGGCATTTCGCAATGTGGTTATAGCCCGTTGGGTCATATCCTCAAGATTCCCCACGGGAGTCGGAACCATAAATAGTGTCCCAGACATATTTATTCCAATTAAATTCTCCTTAACAAATATAATCAGTTCGTGAATTTGGCCGTAACGATTCTGATGAAATCCTTCACATCTTCATTATTCGGATCCCAACACATATCGTTATAGAAGTAATCCTCTACTTCTTCGCGGCTGGTCATGGCATCTACAACATCGAGCGCCTCGTTCATATCAATATCACTGTTGCCAAAGAGCTCTCTGCGGAAGCGGAATTTATCATTGAGCGTGAACTCAACGAATCGGTCTGAAAGAACGGGAGGAACTTCCTGGTCATCATCCTCTTCAGCATTGAGATTCTCCGCAGTGGCAGGCATTGCAACTTCCGCAGTGCTTTCACTCTCTTCTATCAACTTCGGTTCCTCAGCAAACGAGCTGTCACTTTCAAATGATTCAGATACATTTTCTAATGGAATAAAATCGCTTGGAGATTCAACAAACATATCGGATTCGCCCATTTCATCCGACTGCTCTTCCGAGTAGACAAGCTCCACTTCTATATCGTCATCAGCCTGCACATCTGAAACCTCGCAGTCCGAAACCGTTTCTTCCGTATTCTCAAATGCATCTTCTCTTTCCTCCAACTGAGTGGCAGCAGCTATAGCATCCCCGTCATTTGGCATCTCTGTACCGTCTTCTTTTTCGGTATGAGATCCGCGTGATTCACACAGATTCCTTACGGAAGCTTCCAATAAAGAGACTTTATCTTTCAGCATTGCATACACAACGTCAGGGGCTGTATCCTCCCTGGTCGAGATCAGAGAAAGCATGCCTTCAATCTCGAGGCACTGTTTCAGTAATTCGTCAGCTTTATTTGCCATAATCAGAATGTTTGTAAGAGCCTACAAAGGTACTATAATTTTTCGATTAGAAGTTTTTGAAGATATTTTTTTAAAGCTGCTCTGGAGCATCCAAAGTCATTCGACATTATTACAATCAAATGCGACGGGTTCTGCATTTCATCCAACCGATATCCGGCATAGCACTGTACATCGTTGACACTGCCCGATTTAACCACAAGAGCACCCTCCAGATCAGTATCACTCAAGAATCGCTTTACGGTTCCTTCCTGACCCGCAAGCGGAAACAGATTCACAAAAACATTATTCTCATTATGGTTAGCTGCCATCCATGATAGTACATCGGCCAGAAAATATGCCGTCAGCCTGTTGTCACGCGACAGGCCGCTGCCGTCTTTTATACTGATATCCTTAATATCAGCGCCTCTATTCGACCAGATTTCCCTCTCGACATCAAGGGCTTTTTCCCTGCCACCGGAAGCGAGCGTATTAAGCATGGCTTCTGCATACAAATTGTCGCTTCTGTGCATCATGCTTCGTAAAATATCTATAATCTCGGGCGATTCGTTAATGTATAATTCTGTCTCGTCACCCTCCGCATTATTGCTCTTGATTCCGCTAATTTTCACTCCCCTATCATTAAGTGTCTCTTTAAGCTTTAAGCTGAAACTCGCTTGTGGATTTGGGTTTGATGTAATTTCGGTTCGCCCTCGCTTTAACACTCTACCCGAAGCTTTGATGGCATTGGTTGTTCTGTTCCGATTTATCGAAAAGCCTTTTTGAGTTCGTATAAATTTGACTGTACCATCAGGAACGGGAGGATTGGTTTTCAAAGAAGGGAATTTAATAGCCATTCTGTTATCAGCATAATTAAAAGCATGATACCCCGTACCGTAAGGCCTTATCAAGTCAGTATCTTTCCACCCTGCAGGCACCGGTTCTTCCATCCATGAAGGATAGCTGATTATCACATCTCCATTTATCATATTAACTCCCATGGAAACAATCTTTTCCGCGATACTGTCCGTGATGCCGGCCGTAGAGGGGAAAAAGGCGGATTCAACAGTCGGATCCCCTGAAGCATATAATATTATATCGCCTTTAAGAATGCCATTTTCAATTGTCCCGTTAGTAGTCACTCTGGTTCTGAACCTCGCAGAAGAATCGCCACTTGAAAGCACTGAAGCCGCTGTGACAATTTTCATTACACTCGCCGGCATAAGCGGCAGCTCGCCGTTAAGATCGAGCACAACTTCCCCGGTTTTTAGATCTTCTATATAAATTGATGTTTTATCTGTATTAAAACCGGCTGATTCAAGGCGGTTCACATATTGGGCTGTTGCCGGATTTGTTGCTATAACGACAAAACATACAGCAGATATGATATTGAAAAAAAATCTTGACATAGGAAAGTGAAAATTGAACGCGAATTTACACCCTTGTTTTGAATCTGTCAACCCAATAAATATTAAAACGGCATCCTCTCTATGAAAAGAATCTATTGCGTAGCCACCCACGATATTGCCTTTTCTCGCCTCCCATTTACTCAAATTTTAATTATATATAGCAATATTTTTAGTAACTTCGCGGCCGAAATCATTTCCCGGATCACCAGAGCGACTGTTATGGTAAGTAAAACCCGCGACAAATTAATAGAAGTTGCCAGACAGCTATTCGTCTATAAAGGTGTAGAAAATACCACCATGAACGATATAGCGGCCGCCTCAGACAAGGGGCGACGTACAATTTACACCTACTTCAAAAACAAGAGGGAAATATTCAATGCCGTAGTTGAAAAGCAGAGCGATGCTATAATAAGTCGCCTCCAGGAAGTGGTTTTGTCCGACCTTGAGCCGGAAGAAAAGCTCCGTGCCTATCTGAAATTGCGGTTTAAGGTATTTAACCAGTCAATTCCTCGCGTGGAGAGCAAAGCCCACATGCTCTTTACCAGAGATCATCGAAGGAACATACGCATCAATCAGCTCGCGCTCGTAAAGGAACGCGCGCTATTCACCTCTCTTTTACATCAGGGTGTCGAGACAGGTGTGTTCGACGCCGTGCAGGCTCAGAAACTCCCCTGGCTGCACACCCTCGCCTTCCAGGCATCCGACTACCTTCAAAGTAACGGTATGTTTGAATCTTTCGGCGCCGACCCCGATGAAATATGCAGGAACATGATTGATTTTATCGTAACAGGACTAAGAAAAAAGCAGGAAACTATCTAACGAATAAACTTAATAATATGAAGTTACTTGAAGGAAAAACCGCCCTTATCACAGGCGCAGCCCGCGGTATCGGCAAGGCTCTCGCTCTCAAATTCGCGTCAGAAGGAGCCAACATTGCATTTACCGACCTTGTTATAGACGAAAATGGCAAGGAGACCGAAAAAGAAATCGAAGCTTTCGGAGTGAAAGCAAAAGGATATGCATCAAATGCTGCTGATTTCAATCAGACTAAAGAAGTTGTAGCCAAAGTAAAGGAAGACTTTGGATCTATCGATATCCTGGTCAACAATGCCGGCATCACTAAGGATGGCCTGATGATGAGAATGACCGAGCAGCAGTGGGATGCCGTGATAAACGTCAATCTCAAAAGTGCGTTCAACTTCATCAACGCCGTTCTTCCCATCATGCTTCGCCAGCGTTCAGGCAGCATAATCAATATGGCATCTGTCGTAGGTGTACACGGAAACGCCGGACAGTCCAATTACGCTGCCTCCAAAGCCGGCCTGATCGCACTTGCCAAGAGTATTGCACAGGAAGTCGGCTCACGTGGAATCCGCGCCAACGCTATTGCCCCCGGCTTTATTGAAACTGCCATGACTGCCGCCCTTCCCGAAGAGGTCCGCGAAGAATGGGCCAAGAAAATTCCTCTTCGCCGTGGAGGCAAGGTAGAGGATATCGCCAATGTAGCCACCTTCCTTGCGAGCGACATGTCAAGCTACGTTACCGGCCAGGTAATTCAGGTTGACGGAGGTATGAATATGTAATCTCCATAGTCCGAAACCATATAACGCTAACATCAATTAGAGCCGGGGCGACAAAGTGTTATCGCCCCGGCTCTAAACTTTGTAAAGCAATCAGTTCGCGAGTCCATTTTCATCCAAGCCTTTTTCTTCTCTTAAAAAAGTTAAATGGCGCAGAGTATGTTCAATAGAGCTTTTGCTCTTTGCGAAAAAAGGCTTATCTTTGAAAAAAAATATAGGATATGCTCACATATAACACCCGTCAAAAGCCCCTGACGCTTTCCGCATACGGCCGAAACGTTCAGAAGATGGTTGACCACTGTCGTTCTATTGAGGATCGCGAGGAAAGGAATGCTTGTGCGCGCGAGATAATATCTACCATGACGTCATTGCTCCCAGAAATCAAAAATGAAGAGGGATACGAACGGCGCCTGTGGGATCACCTTGCAATTATGTCCGACTTCCAGCTGGATATTGACTGGCCCTACGAGGTTATTCGTCCCGACAATCTCCAATCAGCCCCGGACCCGGTTGGCTATGGCAAGAATATGATACGCTTCAGGCATTACGGTGCGATTCTTCCACGCCTCATTGATTCAGCTGCAGCGATGGAGGAGGGTGAAGAACGGCTCGAATTGGTGAAGCTTATTGCCAACCAGATGAAAAAATTGCTTATGGCGCTGAATAACGACGTGGAGGATGCAAAAATTTTTGCCGATCTTGCCGAAATGTCGCATGGTGCAATCATCATTGATGCTGCCTCAATGCCTCTGCGGGAATATAAGATAGCTCCTCAACCGTCAGGAAAGAAAAAGAAGAAAAAGAAATAAAATTTCGCTTGTCAGATCTCAACATTTCCGTTTTCAGAATTTAAGGATGATCACTTCAGACGAAATAATAGAAATAGGCGCTTTTGTAAAACCACATGGTGTCAAAGGCGAAATCAGTGCGCAAATAGACTATGAGATAGACCTACAGAAGCTCAAATGTCTCATCATTGACATTGACGGTATCTTTGTGCCTTTTTTTGTAAAATGCGTCCGACCTAAGTCAAGCCATTCCGTTTTGGTCACTCTTGATGATGTGAATTCAGATGTTGAAGCCAAGGACTTTTCCGGAAAATCCATTTTTGCACTTAAAGCAGATTTCTACGCCCAGCTGCCCGAAGGTGATTCTGATGTGGAAGGCGGAGTCTATCTATCAGATCTCATCGGTTTTGTTCTTAAAGATGATTCTGGCAAGCCGCTTGGTACAGTCGTGGATTTTGATGATTCCACTGCCAATCTGCTTCTCAAGATCAAACCGATGGATGAAGCCGGCTCAGAGTTTTATTTGCCTGCGGCCGATGATTTGATTTCGGAGATAGACACTGAGTCCAAGATTCTGACAATGGAAATTCCAGACGGTATTCTGTCGCTTTGATAACCATTTATAAGATTCCGAAATGAGCACTATAAAAGAGTTCGATGAAAACGAAGCCATAAAAGCAATGCGGGCTTCACTTCCGGAAGGGAGGTCTCAAGTATATAGCGACGACGATCTTCTGAATCTCGTTGATATAATCTGGGATTATTATGAAATCAACGGTCTTCTTGAAATTGATATGGATGAAGACGAAACAGAAGTATCTGTAGCCGACATCGTCGACTATGCCGAAAGAATGATTCGCAAGGACAAAGGCGCCAATATAGCGCCCGATGACATTCCGGGCCTTGTGGAGGCAGAACTCGATTATGAAAATTCTCTTTTGAATTAATAGCTAATTCTGAAAAATCATATCCCAACGCGACAAATGAACAGAACAATAATCATAGCGATATGCATATTGATAGGATCGATATTTTCGGTCCCGTTTACAGTTGCGCAGCAACATGAGGCATATTCCAACTATGATGAAGCTACGTTCATGGATATGGATTTTGAGCCTAACATTGCCTCTCCGGCAGTTCCTCGTGAGAATCACCTTCTCATTACACGATATGTGAAAAAAATAGCAAATTCGATAAAGTCACAGTACACTGTGGATCTGATGAGAGAAGGAGAGGTAATGGTCATCACCATTCCTACTGATGACCTGTTTCTGCCTAACGACACTTTGCTTTACACCACCTCCGGTCCACTTCTTGCTGGCCTTGAAAAAGTATTGTCCGATCCTTATATGTGGAAACTTGTAATCGCAATACATACCGATGATACCGGTTCAGAATACTATCGTGAATTTTTATCAAGAAACCGGTTGAATTCAGTGTATGACTGGCTTATGGACCGTATAGATTCCGGAAACTTGCCGGAAGATCTAATTGTTATCCCCTTCTCCATGGCATCTTCTGTCCCGGTGCTTCCAAACGATACAAGAAAAAACCGGTCAAAAAACCGGCGTCTTGAATTATACTTCATTCCGGGTCCGGAAATGATTGAAAAAGCCTCTCGCCACACTCTGTTCTGAATAATATCGAAAATCAAACATAAAAATCATATCATAACTAAAAATGGCAAAGGAACTTAAAGACCTTACAAAACGTGCCGACAATTATTCTCAATGGTACAATGACCTCGTAGTAAAAGCTGATCTGGCTGAGCAGTCACCCGTTAGAGGTTGTATGGTAATAAAACCCTATGGATATGCAATCTGGGAAAAGATGCAGCAGCAGCTTGATCGTATGTTTAAGGAAACCGGCGTGCAGAATGCCTACTTTCCTCTCTTTATTCCTAAATCATTTTTATGTCGTGAAGCCGAACATGTGGAAGGCTTTGCAAAAGAGTGTGCCGTTGTTACCCACTATCGTCTTAAAAACGACCCGAATGGAAACGGTGTTGTTGTAGACCCAGATGCTAAACTCGAAGAAGAACTTATCGTACGCCCCACATCCGAAACCATCATCTGGGGTACATATAAAAATTGGATTCACAGCTATCGCGATCTCCCATTGCTTTGCAATCAGTGGGCAAATGTTGTCCGCTGGGAGATGCGCACCAGAATGTTTTTAAGAACCGCCGAGTTCTTGTGGCAGGAAGGCCACTGTGCGCATGCCACTGCCGAAGAATCCGAGAAGCGCACCGTCCAGATGATCAATCTTTACGCGGACTTTGCTGAGAAATATATGGCTATGCCAGTAATCAAAGGTGTAAAATCAGCAAACGAGCGATTCGCCGGCGCATTGAACACCTACACTATCGAGGCCATGATGCAGGACGGCAAAGCTCTCCAGTCGGGTACTTCACATAATCTCGGCCAGAATTTTGCAAAGGCTTTTGATGTAACATTTGTAAATAAGGACAATCAGCCCGAATATGTCTGGGCTAACTCATGGGGTGTATCCACCCGTCTGATGGGTGCTCTCATCATGACACACTCCGACGACAACGGACTTGTCCTTCCTCCTCACCTCGCTCCTATCCAGGTAGTCATAGTGCCTATCTATAAGAATTCCGACCAGCTTGCTGAAATCAGCAAAGTTGTCGATCCTATCGTTGCAAAACTTCAGGCAGCCGGCATAAGTGTGAAATATGATGACGCTGAGAACCGCCGTCCTGGATTCAAGTTCGCAGACTACGAACTCAAAGGTGTGCCTGTGAGACTTGCTATAGGCCCGCGTGATATTCAGAACAACACTGTTGAAGTAATGCGTCGAGATACCTTGGAAAAATCCGAACACCATCTTGATACCATAGCTGATTATATCCCCGAGCTGCTTGAGGAAATCCAAAGCAATATTTACCGCAAGGCGTTGAACTTCCGTGATTCAATGACACGTACTGTCGATACCTATGATGAATTTAAAGAGGAAATCGAAAAAGGCGGCTTCATTCTTGCTCACTGGGATGGCACCACCGAAACAGAGGAGAAAATCAAGGAGGAAACCAAGGCCACCATTCGATGCATCCCCTTGGATGGAGACAAGACTCCCGGAAAATGCATGGTTACGGGTAAACCGTCGGCCCAGCGTGTGATTTTCGCCCGCAACTATTAATTTCACTCCTTACAACTTATCTTCGATATAATGACTCAGGATGAATTGATAAACCTTCTCGCAGAAAAGGAGGGGGTGTCACCTTCAGTTACCGGTCTCATGGTTAAAACAGTGGCTGAATGTATCGCCGACAATTGTCGGCGCATGGATGCCGTGGCGATTCCCGGCTTCGGAACTTTTCAGCCGCAGAAATCCGATGAACGGATAGTTGTTGATAAATCCGGAGCCAGAACGCTTCTCCCCCCGGAAATATCGTTGTTTTTCCGCTCCAGTGTGTTACTTCGTAAAAAACTTTTAGGATGAACGAGAAAATACCTATAAAGGTACTGTCGGAACAGGTTGCATCTCGAGTCAATATTGAGAGTTCCGATGCTCAGGATGCGATTAAGAGTATCTTTGCACTTATCGCCGACGTACTGAAAGAGGGTAAGTCTGTTACCATAAACGGACTTGGAACTTTTTCGCCCGACGTAAATCCGCTTGAACCGGTAGCTTTTATGCCTGATCCGGAACTGGCTGATGAGCTTAACGCGCCATTCTCAATGTTTGAGCCTGAGCGTTTGTCCGACTCCGTCAGCGAAGCTGATTTAAACAACATTGGAATGCCTGAACAGCAGCCGGTGGACAGCACGGTTTCAGCCACAACGGTTGAAACGCAATCCACTCCGTCGGTGAAAGTGGAAAATGTACCCACGCCTGAACCTGTCAAGGAAAATTCCGGGTGGGCGGCCTCTCTTGCAGATAAAATCTCACAAGAGGTTACTGATGTTGAGGTAGAGGTTGAAGCTCCCGTAATTATTCAGGAAAAAACTATCAGTGTTCCAGAAAAAGAAGTGGTAGCCCACATTTCTACCACGCCTCCCAACGAAACACCGGCAACCAACGAAAGCCCCGAACCCCCACACACATCAGCTCCCCACAACTTCTCCCGCAAGGTCGAATCCACTGAACATATTCCGGCTCCCAAACCGGTTTCTAAAACCGCCACTCCCCCATCCTCACGCCCCGCACTTGAGGTTCCGGAATGGCCAGAAGAGGAAACCACAGTTGAAGAACGGCCTAATAATGAAAGCCCTACGGCTGCAGAAGATGGATCTCGTTTCAAATCCGGCTTCTTCTGGGGATTCATCGTCGGACTGCTGATAGGCGCGCTGATTCTTTTCGGCTATGCCATGTATTTTTCCACTACAGTATAATCAATAAGTATTGATTTAATGTATACAATAACTGGTCGCAACAGAGATAAAACTGTTGCGACCTTTTAATCACATAAACGAATAATATATAATTTTAACATAGGTTTTTACATTTTAAGGTGTTCGATTAATTAATTTTGTATGTAACTATCACAACAATTATTTGTCAAACGCATTATTATAGTAAGGATTATTATAGTGAGCGATAAAATTAGAATATTTCAAACTACATAATAAATTATGAACGAACCTGTCAACATACGGGAGCTCAACGATCTCGTAGCCAGCAAAAACAATTTCGTAGCCCTGATCACTCAAGGAATGGATCAGGCGATTGTAGGTCAGAAACATCTTGTGGATTCTCTTCTTATTGCCCTTCTTGCTAACGGCCACGTGCTTCTGGAAGGTGTTCCCGGCCTCGCCAAGACCTTGGCAATAAAAACTCTGGCTCAAGTAATAGATGCTAAATTCAGCCGTATCCAGTTTACTCCCGATCTTCTCCCGGCCGATGTTATAGGTACAATGGTCTATAGCGTTCAGAAAGAACAGTTCCAGATAAAGAAAGGCCCTATTTTCGCGAACTTCGTGCTGGCCGATGAAATTAACCGAGCTCCGGCCAAAGTACAGTCTGCATTACTGGAGGCCATGCAGGAGCGTCAGGTTACCATTGGGGAGCGTACTTTCAGACTTGACGAGCCGTTCCTGGTAATGGCAACACAGAACCCCATTGAACAGGAAGGCACCTATCCCCTTCCCGAAGCCCAGGTGGACCGCTTCCTTCTTAAAGTCGTGATTGGCTATCCGTCGAAAGAGGATGAAAAAATCATCATCCGTCAGAATATCTCTCCTGTAAAACGCGAGATTCGTGCCCTTCTCCGTCCCGAGGAAATTATAGATGCGCAGAAGGTCGTTGAACGCATTTATCTCGACGAAAAAATCGAACGGTATATTGTCGATATTGTATTTGCTACCCGTCAGCCGGCCGAATATGATCTTAAAAATCTTGAGAATATCATTTCCTTCGGAGCTTCGCCGCGTGCCTCCATCGGTCTCGCCCGTGCATCGCGCGCCTATGCGTTCCTCCGTCAGCGAGGATATGTGATTCCGGAAGATGTACGCGCCGTGTGCCACGATGTTCTTCGTCACAGAATAGGTCTTTCCTACGAGGCAGAGGCCAACAATATCACAGCCGACGAAGTAATTTCAGAAATACTTGACAAGGTTCAGGTTCCCTGATTCTCCGGAAGAAATACAATATTTGAGAATCTGATTATTGATTGCCGCAACTAAACTATCTCTATGGAAGCAAGTGAACTTCTTAAAAAAGTTCGTAAAATCGAAATAAAGACGCGCGGTCTCTCGCAAAACATATTCGCGGGTGAATACCATACGGCGTTCAAGGGCCGAGGTATGACCTTCTCGGAAGTCCGCGAGTATCAGTACGGAGACGACGTGCGCGATATCGACTGGAATGTGACTGCCCGCCATAATCATCCTTACGTAAAGGTTTATGAAGAAGAGCGCGAGCTTACCGTCATGCTTCTTGTCGATGTTTCCAATAGTCGTATGTTTGGTGCGGATGGCGACGAGAAACGCGAAGTCATAGCCGAAGTTGCAGCCACGATCGCATTTTCCGCCATCCAGAATAATGATAAAATCGGAGTGATTTTCTTTTCCGATAAGATTGAGAAATTTATCCCGCCTAAAAAAGGCAGGAAGCACATACTTTTCATCATCAGTCAGCTCCTTGATTTCCAGCCCGAAAGCAAAGGAACCGATATTTCTGTAGCTCTCAGATATTTCACTGATGCTCTCAAGAAAAGATGTACTACCTTCCTTATCTCTGATTTTATCGACGAACATGACTACTGTACCGCAATGTCAGTAGCATCCAACCGGCATGATGTAATCTGCATTCAGGTCTACGACAAACACGACGCTCAGATACCTGATATTGGCTTGGTACAGGTCTCTGACCTCGAGACCGGCGCTGTTCGCTGGATTAATACTTCATCGTCAAAAGTCAGGAAAGCCTACGGAAAATGGTGGTATGAACGTCAGCAGACTCTAATGGAAACGGTCTCTAAATGTAGGGTTGATATCGCGGCCATTGATACATCCGAAGACTTTGTGAAAGCTCTGATGGGATTGTTTAAGAAACGTGTGCTTAGAAGATGAATATGAAACAATATTTCAAACATATAATAGCATTTTGCTGTTGCGTGGTAATGTTCCTGCCACTCAATGCCGCTCCATCGAGATTCACCGCTAAAGTGCAGCTTGATTCCGTGTATATTCTCATGGGCAAACAGACTCCCTTACACGTGGAAATAGTGGGCCCGTTGACTGAAACCGGAGGGATCATTACCGCCGACTCGCTTTGGCGCGATGTAGAAGTCGCATCTTTGAGCGAGCCGGTTATTACCGATCTCGGCAACGGACGCAAACAGTTGAATCAGGATGTAATCATACAGGCTTTCGATTCAGGAATGTATACCCTGCCTCCTGTTATCTATCTACAGGAAGGAGAGACGGTTTTTTCGAATACCCCGGTTCTTAAAGTGCTACCGGTTCCGGTTGACAGCATGGTAACTGTTCACGACTATGCTGATGTGGCCGATGTCAACCGTCATATTCTCGATTATTTCCCGGACTGGTTCTCCGATTATGGCATCTGGATTATCCTAGCGATTATCCTGGTGGCTGTATGTGTGTTTGTTTACATGAAGTGGTTGCGCAAAGGAACTCTGCCTCTCATTCCCAAGAAGAAACCGGAACCCCCTTACGATGTGGCCGTCAAATCCCTGGAGGCGCTGCACAGCGAGCATCTTTGCGAGCGTGGACAAGTCAAGGAATACTATACCCGGCTTACCGATATCCTTCGTGTTTATCTTCACAGGCGTTTCGGAATCAACGCTATGGAAATGACTTCGACTGAAATACGTGCGGCTGTTCGCAAGAACCAGGAGACGCGTCCCAGCGAAGCATATATGGCTAAGATTCTTGAAATCTCCGACTTCGTTAAATTCGCCAAAGTAAGGCCGATGCCTGAGGATAACGAACGTGCGTTCCGCGATGCGATGCAGTTTGTAGAAGACACCAAACCGGTGGAAGTAGCCCCGGAAGAAGAGGCGTCTGATGAGAACACCGGGAAACCGGCAGTTAACACAACTAAGAAAAAAGAAGAAAAGAAATAAATCGACATGATTTTTGCCCATCCGTCATATCTCTGGCTTCTGCTTTTGCTCCTGCCTTATATAGGCTGGTATATATGGAGACACCGCACCGACTTTCCGTCGCTTTCGCTGTCTACCACGGCTCAATTTGCCCGGCTTCCGATAAGTTTCAAAGAGATACTTCTGCATGCCATGTTCGCTTTGCGTTTGCTCTGCATCGCAGCACTCATAGTGATTCTGGCCAGGCCGCAGACTCGGGATAACTGGAGTACTTCCCGCACCGAGGGAACTGACATTGTGCTCGCTCTTGATATTTCCACAAGTATGCTTGCCCGTGATTTCAAGCCAGACCGTTTCGAAGCAGCAAAGAATGTAGCATCAAAATTTGTCGCCGGACGTGAGACAGACAATATTGGCCTTGTGATTTTTGCCGGTGAAAGCTTTACCGCTGTTCCCATGACAACCGACCGTTCAATGCTCGTGAACTACATCCACGATGTGAGAATGGGAATGCTGCAGGACAATACAGCCATCGGCGACGGACTCGCAACCTCCATCAACAGAATAAAAGAAGGACATGCCAAGTCTAAAAGCATAATTCTACTTACCGACGGCTCCAACAATACCGGAAATGTAGCGCCTCTCACCGCCGCTGAAATAGCCAGACAGCTCGGCATAAAAGTATATACTATCGGTATCGGCCGTAACGGGATGGCGCCCTACCCGGCTGAAGACGAATTCGGAAGAATGTCGTTTGTGAATATGCCCGTTGTCATTGATGAGGCAACCCTCAAACAGATAGCATCCCTGACCGGAGGAAAATATTTCCGTGCCACGGACAATAATGTTCTTGCCCAGGTGTTTGAAGAAATCGACAAACTCGAGAAAACCGAGCTCGATGTAAGAAACTTCTCCCATACTGAAGACAATTATTTGCCATGGGCCGTTCTTGCGTTGCTTCTCATAGTTGTCGAGCTTGTATGCCGACAGACCATTGTCAGAACTCTCCCCTGAAGCATTTACTCGGTTACAACTTTTCCAGATTTTAGATAAGATATAACATCATGATAAATTTTGCGAATCCTCAGCTGCTCTATCTCCTTCTGATAGTACCGGTCATAGCTGGCCTGTACTTTCTCGGGCGTGCCGCACGCAAACGCAAGCTAAAAAAATTCGGTAAAGTAAATATCATTCGGAATCTAATGCCCGAAGCTTCCCGATACATGCCCGGTGTCAAGATAATTATAGAGCTGCTTGCAGTTGTTTTCATAATAATTGCCATTGCACGTCCCTACGTCACCAATTCTGACTTCGGAGCGAAAGAAGAAGAGACATCTGCCGGCATTGAAGTTATGATCTGTTTCGACCTTTCCAACTCCATGCTTGCCTCATCCACAGATGATCCCAAGGGTGTAAGCCGCCTTCAGAGAGCAAAATTTATCCTTGAAAAACTTCTGGATAAACTTGGGAATGATAAAGTGGGACTGATAGTATTTGCGGGTGACGCCTATACTCAGCTTCCCATCACTTCCGATTTTATTTCGGCAAAGATGTTCATCAACAATCTTAACACTGATGCTGTTCCCACGCAGGGCACTGCTATCGGAGCAGCGCTGAACATGGCCATTAATTCCTTCACCCCCGACAGCGATTTCCAGAAAGCCATCATTCTCATCACAGATGCCGAGAATTTTGAAGATAACGCCATGGAAGAAGCCAAACGTGCTGCTGATGCCGGTATTCAGGTTGATGTAATTGGTCTTGGTACAGTGAAAGGCAATCCGATTCCAATCAATGCCACCGGCACCGAATTCATGACAGATTACGAAGGCAATCAGGTCAAGACCGCCCTCAATGAACAGCTTGCCGATGAAATAGCTAAAGCCGGCAACGGCATCTATATTTGGGGAGGCGACAGAAATGTGGTAGATCAGCTTTCTGATCAGCTTGACCGTCTTTCGAAAACGGAATTCAAACGCTCCGCAGCTCCTTCCGCCGCATCCGAACTGTTCCCGGTTGCAATTGTGATAGCTTTATGCCTGCTGCTCATCGACATGCTTCTCCCCTATGCCAAGATTGAGTGGCTTACGAAATTTACTTTCTTCTCAAAATCGCACAAAAAATGACCCGATATTTTTTGATAGCCGCCTCATTGTTTTTCGCCTCCGCTATTCCCGGAGCCGCGGCCGACAAACCTGCTAAAGAAGATGCCAAGGAAGTCATGACTGTGAAACAGGAACGAAACTTCATAGTGGAAGGCAACAAGCTTTACCGCGACAAACGCTTTGCCGAGGCCGAGGTTCTCTATCGAAAGGCTCTGGAAGTGGCTCCTGGCAGCGAGACTGCAGCTTACAACCTTGCCGCAGCCCTTATACGTCAGGCCGGTTCTGCCGATCCAAATGCAGGAAACAATCCCATGCAGGAAGCTCAGGCTCTTCTTACTGGTCTTGCAAAGAATGCTAGAGATATCTCTATTTCTGAAAAAGCATACTACAATCTGGGTAACATGAGCTTCAATCAGGAAGACTACACCCAGAGCATCGAAATGTACAAGAATTCTCTGCGTAAGAATCCCGATAATGATCTTACGCGGGAAAACCTCCGTCTTGCCCAGCTCAAAAAGAAAGAACAGGATCAGAACAAAGATAAAAATCAAGATCAGAATCAGGACCAGCAGAATCAGGATCAAAAACAGCAGGACCAGCAAAAGAATCCCGATAAAAACAAACAGGACCAGCAGGACCAACAGGATCAGCAACAGCAGCAACAGGACAAAGATAAAAAGCAAGACCGCCAGCAACAGCAAGGCATCAGTCAGTCCAATGCCGATAAGATTCTGAAAGCTATGGAAAATGAAGAAGCTGCCACGCGACGAAGGGTTGAGGCTCAGCAGCGCAAAAATGCTGAAGGTGCCCGGAAACAGGTAACGAAACCATGGTAATGTATCTATCTTCAGTCCTTTCGGTCAGTCTATTTTTTATAATAGGATTATAAACTCACAACTACTTCAGTTTATGAGAGTAATTATGAATCGTTTTACGGCGCTTGCCTTTTTATTGACCGTGTGTTTTATTTCGGTCTGTGCAGCCCCCTCTTTCACGGTAAATGCTCCTGGAAGAGTAGCGGCCGGAAGCAAATTTGCCGTTACATTCCGTTTGCGTGATGCCCAGGGTACAAGCCTCAAGGTGCCTCAGATAAACGGATGCACGCTCCTTTACGGCCCCTCAACATCCACAAGCCAAAGCTATTCGGTAATCAATGGACAGATGACTTCAAGTTCTACCATTGATTACACCTACTACTATCGTGCCGATAAAGAAGGAACCTATACAATCGGCGAAGCGACTATCGTTGCTGACGGCAAGCATCTCTCTACCCGTCCCACCCAAATTGTCATAGGCCCCGCACCGGCAGGAAACGGTGGAGCGGGAGCTTCGTCCGGAAGTAATCAGCAGGTAGATATCGATGATATTACTTCTCAATCGGCCGACAGGAATGTCTCTTCCAATGATGTTTTTGTTAGAATAATTCTTTCCAAACCCACGGCCTACGAACAGGAAGCAATTGAATGTACTATCAAGCTCTATACCAAATACTCGATATCCTCCTTCTTCCCCACCAAACAACCCAGTTTCGACGGATTCCTGATTGAGGAAATGAATCTTCAGCCGTCACTAAATCAGGTTGAGGAATACAAGGGCCAGCGCTATATGACTGCATTGTTGAAAAAATGCATAATATTTCCTCAGAAATCAGGACGGCTCACCATCAATTCCGGAAATTATGATATCAAGGTGGTGCAGTATGATAATGTGAACATGGGATTCTTTACGGTGCAGAATCCTCAGGAACGCCAGATTCAGGTTAGCTCAAACAGCGCTTCTATAGATATCAAACCGTTGCCGACCCCTCAGCCTGAAGGGTTCAACGGTGCTGTGGGCGAATTTAAGATTGACAGCCGTCTGGTTGGAAATTCGTTCCGGACCAATGACCCTGCAACCTTGATATACACTATCTCCGGTACCGGCAACATCAAGTATATTAAAGAGCCGGTTATCGACTTCCCTTCTGAATTCGAGCAGTACACCCCCAAAAGCGACATTAAAGCCCAGATTAACGGTCAGAATGTTAGCGGAACCATGACTGTCGAATACACTTTTGTACCGCAGGCTGTAGGCGATTTCAAGATAGGTAGCGACAAGTTTGTTTACTTCAACCTTGCCAAGCACCAGTATGAGACCCTTACAACTCCGTCCTACAACATCAAGGTCTCGAAGGGAATATCTTCGGAGTCCACTATTGAACGGAAAGATATCGAATCCAAGAATACGGATATTTTATTCATAAAGACCGGCCAGAAGAATCTTTCCGAAACCCATACCCTCGTGATAGATACATGGTGGTATTGGTTCATATATCTCATGCTCGCCTTCGGACTTGTGGCGTTGCTTACCATCAACCGCCACAGAATGAAACAGGCCTCTGATATAAGAGGAATGCGACTTGCCAAGGCAAGCAAAGTGGCAAAGCGTCGCCTTAAAGTTGCCCGCGAATATATGGATAAGAAAGATTCCGACAAATTCTATGAGGAACTGCTTAAAGCTGTCTGGGGTTATCTTTCCGACAAATTGTCTATTCCCGTGTCACAGCTTTCTCGTGATAACGTAGCTTCTGAACTTCGTGATTATGGAGCGTCAGAGCCGTTGTGTAATGATTTCATCGATGTTCTTGATGAAAGCGAGATGGCGCGTTACACTCCTTCCGCATCCCAGGAGAAGATTGAGAAACTTTATGATAGAGCTACAGAGTCCATCAACGAGCTTGAACGGACCAAACCCCTGAAAAACTTAAAATAAGCACGTAAGATGAAACGAAATATATTGCTGATAATATCAGTAGTTTTCTCCTCCATTTTATCCATGGCCTCTCCCCTGGATGAAAAAGCAGATTCCGCATACACTGCCGAACAGTATGCCGATGCTCTCGCTTTATATCTGAAAGCCGCAGAAACCGAGGGAACATCCTCGGAATTATATTACAATATAGGTAATACACTTTATCGGCAGAATAAGCTCGGCAAAGCCATAGTTGCCTATGAACGGGCGCTACGGCTTGACCCTACCAATGCAGATGCCCGGACCAATCTTGAGTTCGTAAATTCAAAGATTGTTGATAAGGTTGGAGAGAGAGGAACATTTTTCTTCAATGCCATGGACTCCGTCACCAGAATAATGACGGCAAACACCTGGGCGTGGACGGCACTTGCATTTTTCATCCTCACAATCGCGGCAATCATACTTTACTGCTTCATGAGTTCGATCCCCCTGAGGAAAATAGGATTTTTCGGAGGAATTCTGACGTTGTTTCTATGTATTCTAAGCTGCATTTTTGCTTTCAGGGGCGCATCCATGGCGAAATCTAAAAATTATGCTATTGTAACCGTACCTTCAACTATCCTCAGCACGTCGCCAAGGGCGCCGAAGAATCGTACGGAAGAAGCCATGCTTCTGCACGAAGGAACAAAAATGCAGATTATGGATTCTGTTTCTTCCCATTCCGACAGCATTGCCTCGAGATGGTATGACGTGGAAATCGACAATAACCACCGTGCCTGGATCAAGGCCTCCGATGTGGAAATCATCTGAAAATTCCGCTTGTTTTTCCAATTCGGCAAACCTACTGTCAAATAAGGAATTGTGCATAATTATGTTATAAAACATAATTATTTTGCCTCCGGATATTTGTTTTTGATAGCAATATGTTCTATTTTAGACAAAATATTAAACGTAATTGATATTATCTACTAACTCTTAATACCTACTGTTATGGCTAAAACTATCACATTCAATGAACTCCGCCGTATTAAAGACAGTCTTCCCGACGGAGCCACCCATCAGATTGCCGATAAGCTCAATATAACCGTTCAGACCGTACGCAACTATTTCGGCGGAAGCAACTATGAATTCGGGAAAAACGCCGGAGTGCACATCGAGCCGGGACCCGATGGAGGAATCGTGGTTCTCGACGACACCACAATTTACGATATGGCTGTCAAGATCCTTGAAGAAAACAAAAAGGACTAAGCAATAAATAACAGCACGACTTATACTCATTCTCCCTCTCTTCTTTATAAATCTAACCGTCGGGAAACTGCCTCATGACTACGGATGACGACAGACTCATTACCATTGCTATTCACACATTCGAATATGCCAATTCGGTAAAATCAATCCTCGAGAACGAGGGCATCGATGTCGTTTTGCAAAATGTCAATCTGGAGAATCCGGCGGTTTCCGCCGGTGTTAGAGTCCGGATTCACGAATCGAATCTTCCCGCTGCTCTGCGAATTTTAGAGAATCCCGATTCGGTTAAATCTCACCCCTCATCTTACTCTCCTACTATTCTTCTTCCCACTGACTTTTCTCCTCACTCCCTAAAAGCTCTCTTTATAGCATTTGAAATCGCAGTCCATCATAACTGCGGAGTTACTATTCTTCATTCATTTTTCGATCCAAAATATCCTTCGGGACTTCAGCTTACGAAATCCCTTAACTTCTCCAATCCCAACCTTGCGGAGCGACATAAACTCGAAAGAGAAGCATGGCTTGAAATGAAGGAGTTTACGGAAATGATCGATAGCCTTATAGCCAAAGGAGAGCTTCCCAAAGTAAAATATAAGACGATTCTACGCGAGGGCGTTCCTGAAGAAAACGTGTTGCAGCTCGCTAAAGAACTAAATCCATTGATGATAGTGATGGGAACCCGCGACTCCGACTTAAAGGAGCGTGAAACCATGGGTAGCGTCACGGCCGAAGTTCTTGACAACTGCAGGTATCCTGTTTTCGCAGTCACAGAGACAACAAACCCTATAGCACAAAAGAATAATATAATCATTCTTTGTACGCTTGATCAAAGTGATATTATTGCCGTCGACAGCCTTATGAAGCTGATTGACAATGATCAGCGCTCAATTCAGCTTATCGGTATTCCATCTCGCAAATCTTCTGATAATCAAAGTTCCGATTTGCTTGAATCGCTCCGATCCTATTGTTCCGACCGTTATCCTTCCTCGTTTTTCGGAGCAAAACTCATTCCACTCTCTCAGGTCGACACTGATTTCCGACAGTTTATCTCTGACAATGATATCCGGGTAATAGTGGTCCCCAACCGTCGTAAAAATGCTTTTGCTCGGCTTTTCAATCCCGGACTTGCCCATAGACTTCTTTTTCAATCCAGTCTCCCGCTTATAGCAGTTCCTGTCTGAATCAGTTCCGGACAGGAATTAGTATCAGCTTTTATTCATCGCGAATTCTTTACACGCTTGCCGTCAATATTAGGTAAGAATACCGTCACGATTCCCAACAATGGAAGAAGAGTGCTTATCTGGAATATGAATTCTATACTCGTTTTGTCGGCAAGCCACCCGAAAAAGGCAGAACCGATGCCTCCCAAGCCGAAATTAAGTCCGAAAAATAATCCTGCCATCATGCCCACCTTATCTGGTTTTAATTCTGTGGCATATACCAATATGGCGGAAAAAGCCGATGAGATTACCAGGCCGATTATTATCGCAAGTATTATTGTAAGTATAAAGTTGACATAGGGCAACGCCAATGTGAATGGCGCCGCCCCCAAAATGGAACCCCATATCACATATTTACGGCCGTATCTGTCACCGATACTGCCGCCGAGGATTGTGCCGACAGCCACTGCCGCCATAAATGCAAAAAGACATAGCTGTGAAACCTTTATGTCCACTCCGAATTTATCTATCAGGAAGAATGTGAAATAACTTGTCATACTTGCCATAAAGAAATATTTGGAGAAAGTGAGCAGACACAATATGGCAATCGCCCAATTTATCCGGCTAGGTGTCAAAGTTTTTATTGCAGGATTACCAACAACTTGTCTGGAAGACGCCCTCTGGAGCATCCCTTTATACCATTTCCCGACTGGCAATAAGATTATACCTGCGATAAAGGCTGCTATCGCAAACCATACAATCGAGTGCTGTCCATAAGGGATAATGATTATTGCGGCAAGCAATGGGCCAATCGCACTGCCGCCATTTCCGCCGACTTGAAAGATGGATTGTGCCAACCCCTTTTTCCCACCTCCGGCAAGCTGGGCTATGCGAGATGCTTCGGGGTGGAAAATCGAAGAACCCATTCCTATGATACCTACGGCAACCATGATGAAAGCGAATTGATTGGCGATTGAAAGCAGAATGATACCGATGAATGTGAACACCATTCCGGCTGACAATGCGTATGGCATGGGATGCCGGTCGGCCACTCGACCTACAAGCGGCTGCAGCAGCGATGATGTCATCTGAAACACAAGGGTTATCATACCTATCTGGGCGAATGTAAATCCATATTGATCCTTGATTATAGGATATATCGAAGGTATGATGGACTGCATCATATCATTCAGCAGATGGGCGAAACTGATTGCGAACAGTATGGAGTAGAGTGTTCTCTCCTTATCTTTTGTAGCGTATGTTTCCATTTAACAATTCCAATTTTGCACCTCCCGGCCACAATTTCATTTTTACATGTTTTTCGCCAATGGGAAGTGCCTATTTTTATCTTGCATTTTCCAGCTTCAACAGGTATTCTTTCACAGCGAGTCCGCCACCGTAACCTGTCAGTGTGTGGTCGCTGCCGATAACACGGTGGCATGGCGCGAATATGGACATTGAATTGGCTCCGTTTGCGTTTGCTACAGCCCGAACGGCTTTCTGCATCCCGATTTGTCGGGCCATCTCACCGTAAGAAATTGTCTTTCCGAATGGAATGGAAAGCAATCGGTTCCATACTTTTTTCTGGAAATCAGTTCCGACAAACAATAACGGAATGTCGAATTCCTGTCGCTTGCCATTAAAATATTCCTCAAGCTGAAGAATGGCGTTATCTATCACCGCAGATGTACCTTCCTCGAACTCGGCATCAAGAATGCGGCACAATCTGTTTTCAACATAATTGCGGTGCTTTTCCACCTGCCAATCACAGAGGCACAACTTATCCCCGAAAGAACCGAGCATAAGTGTTCCGCACGGCGATTCATACTTTCGTGTTATAATCTTCTTTTCTTTCATAGTGATTTCACATGAGTCTGGCCCTGATTTGGTTTCTTTTTGGGCGATTTTGGAGCATAATCTTTCATTCCGTCTATGGCACCTCCGGCAACAGCCCAGATATAGAGACTTGCCACGCTATTGTAAGGTGAAAACCGACGCCGGTATTTCTCAAAAAGTTTGCGGTCAATATGCCTATGATGGTATATCATCCTTAATCCACGCAATATTGCCAAGTCACCGAAGCTCAACACATCTGGTCGTTGCATCGAGAATAGCATAAGCATTTCCGCGCTCCAGATTCCTACTCCTTTCAGTTGCGAAAGTTTTTCAACGATTTCCTCATCGTTCAGGCTGTTTAAGCAATCTGCGTCATATTCTCCGGATGCAAACCTGCGTGCAGCATCACGGATATACTCAACTTTTCTAAATGACAATCCTACGGAGTGTAGTTCCTCCGGAGAGATTGCCAGGATATTCTCCGGCGACACGCTTCCAAGCAACTCAACTGTTTTCCCCCAAATGCTCTCGTGGGCCTTAGTAGAAATCTGCTGGCCGATTATTGAATGAACAAGCGCCGCGAATATATCGGGAATGACTCGCCGACGTACTATCCCCACTTGGTCAATCACCTCAGAAAGCCGTCGGTCTCGGCTCTTAAGATAATCAATTTCCCTATCACCGTATTGGAAGTAGTATTCCATCATGCCATTATATTACCCGATGTGATTTCAATTTGATTGCTTATATAAGTCCTTAACAGCGCGTCTCTCACTCATAGCAATCCCCGCCTGAATCAGCTTCAGACAGGGATTAGTATTCGTGTTAAAGGAGTTCAATCCACACGGGTGATCCGTGCACCAAGACGATTCAGACGCTGGTCTATATTCTCATAACCACGATCAATCTGATTAATGTTGCCTATTTCGCTTGTGCCCTTCGCCGACATGGCAGCAAGAAGCATGGCAATACCAGCACGAATGTCGGGAGAAAGCATGCGGTTAGCTCTTAATGGCACACGATGGTCAAGGCCAATCACGACAGCCCTATGCGGATCACAAAGCATAATCTGTGCTCCCATATCTATAAGATGATCCACGAAAAACAGACGGCTTTCAAACATCTTCTGATGGATGAGAACACTTCCGCGGCATTGTGTGGCCACCACAAGCATCACACTCAACAGATCCGGAGTCAGGCCGGGCCATGGAGCATCAGCGATATTGAGAATTGAGCCATCCAGTGCAGTCTCTATCTCGTATGTGTCCTGGCCGGGGACCACTATGTCGTCCCCTTCCCGAATAATGGTGATTCCAAGTTTTCTGAAACTGTCAGGAATTATTCCCAGGTCATCATACCCCACATCCTTGATTCGGATTGTGCTTTGGGTTATCGCGGCCATGCCGATAAAGCTTCCCACCTCTATCATATCAGGGAGTATCCGGTGGGAAGTTCCATGAAGTTTTTCCACTCCGGTTATCGTGAGCAGATTGGATCCCACACCGGATATTTTTGCTCCCATTCTATTCAGCATCTTGCACAGCTGCTGGATATAGGGTTCGCAGGCGGCATTATAAATTGTTGTTGTTCCGGGAACGAGAACTGCTGCCATTATAATATTGGCAGTACCTGTAACGGACGCCTCGTCAAGAAGCATGTAGGCACCTCTAAGGCCCCTCTCTCCGCTCTCAAGAAGATACGACTTACGTTCTGAGACATATTCAGCCGACGCACCGAGACTCACCAGTCCGGAGATATGTGTATCTATTTTCCGTCTACCGATTTTGTCGCCACCTGGTTTAGCGAAATATGCCTTTCCGAAACGGGTAAGAAGCGGTCCGACCATGAGCACCGAACCTCTCAGAGAAGCACAACTTTTTACAAAGTCAGCACTCTCAATAAAACCGGTGTCTACGCTATCGGCAATGAAGGTATAATCTCCGGGGGCATGTCGTTTAACTTTAACTCCCATTCCTTTAAGGAGATTTATAAGGTTCTTCACATCAATGATCTCCGGCACATTTGTAACATGTACCGGTTCTTCAGTCAGAAGCGTTGCGCTTAATATCTGGAGGGCTTCATTTTTTGCACCCTGAGGAATTATATCACCTGAAAGACGGTGTCCGCCTTCAATTATGAATGTACTCATCTATAACTTCTTATTTATATTATTTCAACCTCTGGAGAAAGAATGACGCCGAATTGATTCTTGACGCTCTCAATCACATGATTTTTGACTTCAATAATTTCCTCAGCAGAGGCGTTACCGGTAAGATTGACTATTACCAACGGCTGTTTTTCCCACACTCCGGCATCGTGATTCCTGTAACCTTTAAGACCACATTTGTCTATCAGCCAAGCGGCCGGAACCTTAATGCGTTCTCCTTCCTTAAAATTAGGAAAAGACATTTCTTGCCCGAACAGAGCGACAACACGTTTTTTCAAGGCTGAAAATTCTTCTGATGTCAATAGCGGATTTTTAAAAAAACTCCCGGCGCTCCCTATGCTGTCTACGTCCGGCAGTTTTACCGTCCTCATCGCAATAATGGCTTTTCTTACATCCATAGGCGTTGGATGTTCTGTGTTCAGTGCATCTCGCAGATGACCGTAATCCAGCTTAGGCAAATAGTCCGAATAGACTTTGAACACCACATAGCACACTATGTATCTGTCAGCGTCCTTGCCTGTTTTGAATCTTGAAGTACGGTAGCCATACTCGCATTCTTCTGGAGCGAAACTATCGAATGTCCGCGTAACGGTATCAAAGCATTCCACGCTTTCTATACAATCTTTTGCTTCTACGCCGTAGGCTCCTACATTTTGAACTGCACTTGCGCCAACCTCTCCGGGAATACCCGAAAGGTTTTCCAACCCCCAGTAGCCACGTTCGGCACAGTATTCCACAAGATGGTCCATCTCTATTCCCGCTCCGGCCCTCACATAAACAGAGCCATCGTCAAGAGGAGTTATTTCCATCCCCATAACACGGGAATGCAGAAGATCGCCATCATAGTCATTCGTAAACAATATATTACTTCCGGACCCTATGCATTTAGGCCGTAGGAGTGAACCGTCGGCAAAAATTGCCGGAAGGTCATTGGGGTCTGTATATTCTATCCATCTGCGGCATCTGGCATTCATCCTGAAGGTATTGCTATGCCGGAGATCGAAGTCGGGGATAACCGTAATCATGTGCTGTGGATTGGGTTATGAAAAGGGAGAAATCTAATTGCCTCCAATTGCAAATTTACAATCTTTTTTTATTCTTTTCAAGGCTTTTGAGTGCAAATATGCTATCAGATTTCCACTCAAAATTAGATGTGACACTCCCCTTTTAAGAACAAAACAATATCTTAGAAACGGAAATGTGCACCAACTCTTACGCCGCCTTTATCCACTCCCGGATAATTTCGGTAAGTAAGACGCCACACATATTCAAGCCGGATAAAGCGGAAAATATTATCAATTCCGGCGCTTACCTCCATATACGGAGTTTTTCCCATTGTCAATGTATTGCTCAGCTCAGGAAAAGAGAAAACATCTGAGCTATAGGCCGGATTGTTTTTCTTGCTAAGATGGCCTATAAATCCTTTGAACCCAAACACCTCCCTGAGTTTAAGCTTCTTAATCAACGGAATATAGTTAAAAATCGCTCCATTGGCCCAATACGTGATATCCCATCCTGCATAACTGTCCAGTATGAACTCCATGGGATTTAAGAGCGAATAGGTTTCAGGCTGAATGGTATAGGAAAGATTGGCAGCAGGACTGATCATATTGGGGTATCCACATTTATTCCATATATGAGCTCCCTTTAAAAGCACATCCACATAGCCGAATGCCGATAGCCAGAATCTTTTTTCGAAACTTGCATCCGTACGGTTGAGTGCAAAAAGATTACCGAATGCTCCCGATGGGGCAAACGTGTGAGAGAGGGTGATGACCGGCGCTTCGTGATTTATCGAGATACGTCCCGACTTCATCTGATAGAATTTTTCGCCCGGCGCATACCGGAGCTTAAGAGTGAATGAGGTTTCATTATAGTGAGGAAACACACGCCCGTCGGGCATCTCAAAACGCATCCATTTTGTCGCCTCCTGGCGTTCATGCCGTGCTTCGGCCTGAACTGAAAAATGATTGTTCAGTTCAAGCTTATATTCCAAAGCCGTCAGACGATGGTAAGTTATCTGATAGTCTGATTGACGACTTAACACCATAAACATTGACCCATTTTCCGCCTCAGCAAAATGCTGTCCGAGCATGTCCACATCATATATATGGCTCATACGCAAAGAATGTATGGGGTATTCTTGCGAATGATACTTTTTCTTGTTGAATGAATATTCCAGCTCACCACCATATTTCCACACCTTATCCCTAAGGCCGTAAGCCGCGAATCCACGAGCGAAAAGATGAGGATTGAGATTGGCTGTAGTCATTCCTCCGAGTCTGAACCGCCAGCCTTCAAGGCTGTTATGACTCACCAGGCTAATCAAGGGGCCGATATCGACTTTCGAGTCTTTTTTCGAAGTGCTTATATAGCCGTTAGACATTAGCCTTACAAACTTCTCTGTCCAGTAGTAGAGAGGAATCTGTCTCATAACCCCTGCAAAACTGCCTACATTTTCTTCGGATTTGGAGATAGGAATCAACCGATTCTCAACCCAGAAATCCTCTTCCTGGAGATCCATGGAATCAGTTTTGATTTCGTTTTCCAGCGAGGATATAAGTTCTTCTGTGGCCGCATCCGGTTTCTCGTATGAATGATTTGAATACGCACTGTTTCGTCGCATATACAGTCCCTGTGTGCCGGGGAGGATTGAAAGTTCCGCTATCACATCATCCCGCACCTTCTGTCTGCTTCCGTCTTCTCCCCTCTTGAATTCCTGGGAAATAAACAGATTTTCCACAAAGTTCAGATTTATAGCCCGTGGCACATTCATCTCCACTTTCTTTATAAACATGGTCGAGTCCCCTTCTGGAACATAAATGTTACCCGTGAATCCGAACGACTGGGTATTGTGTGGTGTAAAGGAGAGTACAATACAACGTTCACCTCCCACTTCAACAGTGTCAGTAAGGAAGAACTTATAAAAGTCTGGAGCAATACGTGAAAGAGGACTGACAAAATGATTGCGCAACATTACCACATCATTACCGTACAAATCCACTTCTTTCAGGAATTCCTCGAATATCATTCTCATATTTTCCGGGTCAAGAAAATCATCAAGACCCTCCTGACGGAAACCTTTGATTATTTCTTTACTTCGCGACGGTTCTTTGGTATTGACCACACGCGATGATTTCTCTCTGGTGCTGACATTCAGTATCGGATTTCCTGAGACCTCGCTTGTGTCAATGTAATCACGAAGTACGCCGAATTTCTTCAATAGCAGATTCTTTTCGTCTACGGGACTGAATTTGTTGAGACCAAAAGTTATTCGCTCATATTTATCATAAGAATAATTCGGATGACGCATCGGGTCGGTGAGAGTATCGGCATTCCGGATCTTCTCCATGAATATTACCGCGGGATTATTCTTTTTTGAATATTTCTTCTTTTTAGATTTGACCACAACCTCACCAAGCTCCTTTCCAATAGGTCTCAGCCTCACCTTAAGATAGTTCGGCTGGCCCTGTGTCAACTTTAATATCTTGGTGTCATATCCGATTGCCGATATTTTGATTTCGGAGACCGGGCGGGACGTCTGAAGGGAGAAGCGTCCGTGGTCGTCCGTAAGACCTCCGGCACCATTATCAAGTAAAACCACAGACACAAAAGGCAACGGATTTCTGGAAAGAGAATCGGTTACAACTCCGGATACAAAAGTGGTCGGAGCGGCAGCCACATTAAATGTGACAAGCACCCCGAGCACCGATAATAATATTCTGATTAAGACTTGGCTCATTAATTTTAATTGTCAGTTTCGGTTTCAAGCTCTCCATTACTTCCGTTGTCCTCAGAAGATGCATGTTCTTCGTCATATTTTTCATATGCCTCCACAATGCGCTGCACCAATGCATGGCGCACGATATCTTTCTTCCCGAATTCCACACGGCCTATCCCCTTCACATTCTTCAAAATCTTCAGAGCCTGCATGAGGCCGGAGGTTGTGGATCTCGGAAGGTCAATCTGGGTTGCATCGCCTGTGATTATCATTTTGGCGTTCATACCGAGTCGTGTCAGGAACATCTTGATCTGATGGGTGGTGGTATTCTGCGCTTCATCCAGCACAATCACGGCATCATTGAGCGTTCGTCCGCGCATGAATGCAAGGGGGGCAATCTGGATCACTTTATTCTCCATATACTCCTTAAGCTTAACCGGCGGAATCATATCCTCCAGTGCATCATAAAGTGGTTGGAGATATGGATCTATCTTATCCTTCATGTCGCCTGGAAGGAATCCGAGCTTCTCTCCGGCCTCGACCGCAGGACGTGAAAGAATTATTTTCCGAGCCTCCCGATTCTTCAGGGCTTTTACGGCAAGAGCAATCGCAATATATGTTTTGCCCGTACCGGCAGGACCGAGAGCAAACGTCAGATCATTCTGATTAAACTCCTCCACAAGCTTCTGCTGATTGGGAGTCCGGGCACTTATAGGTTTTCCGTTGACTCCATATATAATCACGCCGTCTGAGCGCTTGTCGTGAGGCTTCTCGCCGGAAACTATATCAAGTATCACATCTTCCGTCAAGGAATTGTACTTCGTACAGTATTCCTCCATTTCATGTATTTTCTTCTCGAAAACTGAAGTCTCTTCTTCGTCGCCTATAACCTTGATCACACTGCCTCGTGCGGCCATACGGAGCTTTGGGAAAAGATTTCGGATGAGTTGCATGTTGCTGTTGTTTACCCCGTAGAAATTCACGGGATTGGCATTGCTTATTATTACAATTCGCTCTATCATCTTTTTATCATAGTTGAAGGGTTCACTTGCTTATATTTTATATAATGCAATGGAAACCTTTCATGTTTTATCTTTTTAGTTTTATTTTTAATTTTGTGAGTTCCGTAATATTCTAACGTATCAGGTCAAACAACCCATGGGCAAAGAAATAGAAAGAAAATTTCTCGTCAAAGACGAAAGCTACAAAAAACGTGCCAGCAGAGTTATCGAAATCCGTCAGGCTTACCTGTCTACCTCTCCAGATTCCGTGGTGAGAATCCGCGTTTGCGGCCCAACAGCATTCCTGACTATAAAAAGCCGGACTCACGGATGCGAGCGCAGTGAATGGGAATATCCCGTTCCGGTTTCCGATGCCATCGAGATAATGGACACCTGCTCCTGTTCTCCTGTCATATCCAAGACAAGATATATAGTCGGCAGGTGGGAAGTCGACGAATTTCACGGAAGCCTTACAGGCCTGACCGTAGCCGAGATTGAGCTCGAAGATGCTGATGAATCTTTCGAGAGGCCTTCCTTCCTGGGACGTGAAGTGACAGGTGATCCCCGCTATTACAATTCAGTGCTCACTTCTTCCGGAGAACTCCCTCCTGTCGTGTGAATCACCCACGTCTCACCAGTCTCACCACGTTTTCAACATGATGAGTATGAGGGAACATATCTACCGGCTGTACTCTGTCAACCCTATATGACCCGTCAAGCAAAGCGATATCTCGCGCCTGAGTCGAAGGATTGCAGCTCACATAAACAATCCGTTCTGGAGAAGCATTTAGAATCACATTTACCACATCCTGGTGCATTCCCGCACGTGGAGGATCCACAATCATTACATCAGGAACACCATGCTTGGCCACAAACTCATCGGTCAGCACATCTTTCATGTCGCCGGCGTAGAAAATGGTATTGTTAATTCCATTAGCTTCCGAATTCACCCGTGCATCCTTTATGGCATCTTCCACATATTCTATACCGATTACCTTGCCGGCTCTTGACGCGACGAAGTTAGCTATGGTTCCTGTTCCAGTATAAAGGTCATACACAAGCTCATCTCCTGAAAGCTCCGCAAAATCGCGTGCCACATTATAAAGCCTTTCAGCCTGTCGGGAATTAGTCTGGTAAAACGATTTCGGGCCTACACGGAAACGAAGTCCCTCCATCTCTTCTTCTATATAAGGGGCTCCTTTATATATCAGGACATCCTGATCGGCTATCGTATCGTTTAACTTAGTATTTATCACATACTGAAGTGACGTTATTTCCTGAAACTCAGCGGCTACGGCGTCAAGAAGCGCTTTTATTTGCTCCGGTTCGTCAGATCCGAAAACCATCACAGCCATCACCTGGCCTGTTGACGCGATACGAATCATCAGAGTCCTCAACAATCCGTTTTGAGCCCTCAGGTCATAAAAGCTCAATCCGTTGCGCTTGCCATAATCTTTTATGAACAATCGCAGTCGGTCACCTAGACTGTCCTGAAGGTGACATTCCTCTATATCCAGCACTTTATCGAAAGCACCAGGTATGTGAAAGCCAGCGGCATCTCTGTCAGGAAATTCCTCCCCGCTCCGGAGCTGGTCGAAAGTCAGCCATTTCTTATTCGAGAAGGTGTATTCCATTTTATTTCGATAAGCCCAGATTTCTTCCGATCCGATAATGGGGCTGATTTCCGGAAGCTCCACTTTAGCTATCCGCTCGAGAGCATCCTTTACCTGGCGCTGCTTAAGTTCAAGCTGAACCGAATAAGGCAGATGCTGCCACCGGCAGCCTCCGCACACGCCGAAATGTCTGCATTTTGGCGCCTCCCTGATATTGGAAGGTTTTATCATCCTCTCTATATGGCCCTCACTGTAGCTTTTACGGCTTCTGTCAATCTTCACATCGACAATATCGCCGGGCGCTCCGAAGGGGATGAATATCACCTTGTCGTTTATGCGGGCAAGCGAATTTCCTTCCGCTGCTACATCAGTTATCTCTATGCCCTCATATAAGGGTAATTCCTTTCGTTTTCTTCCCATTGTCCAGTATAATTAGTTCCGAAAATTAACAACGGTTATTCAATCAAGGTGCAAAGCTACGCAAATAAGGTTAATCTTCATCCCCCCGTGAGAAAAATCTTTAATTTTTTTCATGTTTGCGTTTATTGTCTTAAATTTGCACTATAGTCCATGACAAAACTAATTAGCAGTCTTTGGCTGCATTCAAGTATAAAATAAACATTTTTTATATACCCAATTTAATACATTAACTGATGAAAAGAGTTTACACGTTTGGAGACGGCAAAGCCGAAGGCGATGCCTCTATGCGTAACCTCCTTGGTGGCAAAGGCGCTAACCTTGCCGAAATGAACCACCTCGGTATGCCCGTCCCCCCCGGATTCACTATTACCACCGAAGTCTGCACCGAATACACTCAGTATGGTCGCGATGAAGTAGTAAAGCGTCTTCAGAATGATGTGGAAAAAGCGATAGCTCACGTTGAAAGCCTCACAGGTAAAAAATTCAACGATCCCTCCAACCCCCTTCTGGTTTCTGTACGTTCCGGCGCCCGCGCTTCTATGCCCGGCATGATGGACACTGTGCTTAACCTCGGTATGAACGACGCCACTGTTGAATCTCTCGCAGCTCAGAGCGGAAATCCCCGTTTTGCATGGGACAGCTACCGCCGCTTTGTTCAGATGTATGGTGATGTGGTTCTCGGAATGAAACCCAAAAGCAAAGCCGACATCGATCCTTTTGAGGAAATCATGGATAAAGTCAAGGAAGAGAAAGGCGTTAAACTCGACACCGAGCTTGATGTTGAGGATCTCAAATCGCTCGTTAAACTCTTCAAAAATGCCGTCAAGGAATTTACCGGCAAGGACTTCCCCGACAATGCCTGGGAACAGCTCTGGGGTGGCATCTGCGCCGTATTCGACAGCTGGAT
>LUJP01000053.1 GCA_001689535.1 Bacteroidales bacterium M5 | reverse complement strand
CCGTAGCGTGTCCGCTGAATAGTTACCTATTCGTCGCCCTTGTGTTTAATTTTGTTAAATAAAAAGATCGTTTTATAAGCTTTTAACGATAGTTTGCCTATATTTGTAATAGCATGTCCGGAAGGGCATGCAATGAGATGTGACAAGTGTATGTCGCAGAATTGAAACCATACCATAAATCTATACCAATTCCTGAGGCATGGGAATACATAAAGTCGGAATAATAGGATTAGGACGAATGGGTGGCTTTTTCTTGAACTCGTTCAAAAAAAGCGACAGATGGGAAGTCTCTGCCATCTGCGAGGTCAACGAGGCCGCCCATGAGGGGATAAGGGTCCGTGCGCCCCAGGCGCGCATTGTGACTGACGAAGACCGGATTTTTGAAGATCCGGAAATATCAACCGTGGTGCTTTCGGCGCTGGCCGACTCGCGGCTGAGCCAGATAAGGAAAGCTGTAAAATACGGCAAGCATATCATATCGGAAAAACCGATAGCCGACACTGTGGAAAACGAATGGGCGGCGGTCGAGGCCGTGGAAAACGCCCCGATAATGTCGGCTGTCAATCTCTATATACGCAATTCGTGGTATCTCAACAAGCTCAAGGAGTGTATAGCCTCCGGCGAACTCGGCGAGCTTGCCGTGGTGCGCATCTGCCACATGACTCCGGGGCTTTCGCCCGGCGAGGGCCATGAGGCCGAAGGCCCGGCTTTTCATGACTGCGGTATGCACTATGTGGATGCGGCGCGATGGCTGGCCGGTTCGGAATACAAAACCGTCAGGGCACAGGCCGTGAGAATGTGGGCGTATAAAGACCCGTGGTGGCTGCAGTGTCAGGGTACGTTTGAGAACGGAGTGGTGTTTGACATAACGCAGAGCCACGCCTACGGACAGCTCTCGGCCAAGCAGACCCACAACTCATATATGGATATAATAGGCTCGAAAGGTATCGCGCGGATGAGCCATGATTTCAAGACGGCCATAGTGGAGATTCACGGCGAAACAAAAACCGAGTGGATAGAAAAGCCATACGGCGGCAAGAATATAGATACTCTGATAGAGCTTATGGCCGACTCGATAGAGAGCGGTGTGCGCGACAGCCGCATGCCCGCGTTCCGTGATTCGGCGGTGGCTTCGGAGTTTGCATGGAAATGTCTGGCCGACGCGGCCACTCACGATATGCCCGTGAAAGGTACGCCGGAAGAGCTTGACCGCATCCATGAGCGCCGCCGCACCATGACCGACGGCTACGGACTGCTTCACAAACAGACAACACGATAAACTATAAGCGTAGGAAGCGCCTGATTACAGGACTCAGCTTCCCGTTCAAAAAAAACGATAATTCAAATACATATAAATATATACCAATCATGATGCAACCGTTTTTATTCATAGGAAATCTCGGCATGGGTGAACTCCTTGTCATATGCCTGATAGTGCTGCTGCTTTTCGGCGGCAAGAAAATTCCCGAACTGATGCGAGGCCTCGGTAAAGGTGTGAGGAGTTTCAAGGAGGGCGTAAACAATATCGAGCGCGATATAGAAAACTGCGCCGAAGACCCCAAGAAATAATTGGGGGGTGGATGTGCCATAATGGCTCATCTTTGACATACTGCCGGACTATATGGCGCAGACCATGAAGAATTATTTACCAATCATTATATAATAAAGCGAAATTATGTCAGAAGAAATTTCGAGAAGACAATTCCTTAAATCAGGTGCCATGTCGGCTCTGGGACTCATGGTAGTGCCGAGTTCCGTACTTGGCAAGACATTCGGCCATGTCGCTCCGAGCGACAAGCTCAACATCGCCGTTGTGGGTATTGGCGGTATGGGCCATGCCAACATCAACGCCGTAAAAGAAACCGAAAACATTGTGGCTCTCTGCGATGTGAACTGGAATTATGCCAAAGGGGTGTTTGACGAGTTCCCCAAAGCAAAGCGTTACTGGGATTACCGCAAGATGTTCGACGAGATGGGTAAGGATATCGATGCTGTTATCGTGGCCACTCCCGACCATACCCATGCGATTGTAGCAGCCGATGCCATGACTATGGGCAAACATGTGTTCGTGCAGAAGCCCCTGACCCATTCGGTGTATGAATCGCGTCTGCTCACCAAGCTGGCCGAGACCACGGGCGTAGCCACCCAGATGGGCAACCAGGGTGCGTCGGGCGAAGGCACGAATCTTGTGTGTGACTGGATCTGGAACGGCGAGATAGGCGACGTGACCCTTGTGGAGTGCGCTACCGACCGTCCCATCTGGCCGCAGGGTCTGAATATTCCGGAAAAGGTCGACAAAGTGCCCAAGTATCTTGACTGGGATCTCTTCACCGGCCCCGCCAAAATGAATCCCTATAATGAAATATACCAGCCGTGGAACTGGCGCGGATGGTGGGACTACGGCACCGGAGCTCTCGGCGACATGGCCTGCCATATCCTCCACCAGCCCTTCAAGGCTCTCAATCTCAAATATCCCATCAAGGCCGAAGGCTCGTCGACGCTGCTGCTGAGCGCATGCGCACCCCAGGCCCAGCACGTGAAGCTCACATTCCCGGCTCGCGACAATATGGCCAAGGTAGCGATGCCTGAAGTGGAGGTGCACTGGTATGACGGCGGTCTGCTTCCCGACCGTCCCGCAGGATTCCCCCAGGGAAAATCGCTCATGCCGGGCAATGGCGGTCTGACAATATTCCACGGCACCAAGGACACGCTCATATGCGGATGCTACGGCACCGATCCGTTCCTGCTGTCGGGACGCACCCCCAATGCACCGAAAGTTGCCCGCCGCGTGTCCACATCGCATGAGATGGACTGGGTGCGTGCCTGCAAGGAAAGCAAGGAAAACCGCGTGAAATGTAATTCGGACTTCTCTGAGGCCGGCCCGTTCAACGAAATGGTTGCGATGGGTGTGCTCGCGGTGCGTCTGCAGGGCCTCAACAAGACTCTGGAATGGGACGGCGAGAACATGTGCTTCACCAACATAGGCGACAACGAGGAGATAAAGACCGTGATCAAAGACGGCTTCAAGATTCACAACGGACATCCCACGTTTGACAAGACATGGACCGATCCCGTGAACGCCCGTGAGTTTGCAGCCGAACTTATCAAACACAATTACCGCGACGGTTGGAAACTTCCCGACATGCCCGCATAACCGAAATCATTTTTCAATTCTAAAATAAATCATGCCAATCATGAAAAAAATTGTTATTCTCGCAGCAGGCGTAATCGCAATGATGGCTTCCTGCACAAGCAAAAATGCCAATAGCAACGCGGCCGCAGAGGCTGCCGACAGTGTTGCCGCCGATGCAACAGGGCTTGCACAGTATCCTGTGGATGAAGAAGGCTATTATGTGATTTTCAACGGTAAGGATCTTAACGGTTGGCGCGGCTACGGACGCGACACCATACCTTCGCGCTGGACCGTAGAGGATGGCGCCATCAAATTCACCGGCGCAGGCGGCGGCGAGGCTCAGCCTGCCGACGGCGGCGACATTATCTTTGGCGAAAAGCTCAAGAACTTCGAGCTCGAGCTCGAGTGGAAGGTTTCAAAAGGCGGCAACTCGGGTATATTCTACCTTGCCCAGGAGGCTTATTCAGAGAACGAGGATGGCACCAAGACTCTCGAGCCGATCTATATCTCTGCTCCCGAATATCAGGTGCTTGACAATGCAAATCATCCCGATGCCAAGCTGGGTGTGGACGGAAACCGCATGTCGGCTTCTCTCTACGACATGATTCCTGCCAAGCCCCAGAACCAGAAGCCTTACGGCGAATGGAACAAGGCAAAGATTCTTGTGTATAAAGGCACGGTGGTTCACGGCCAGAACGGAGAGAATGTGGTTGAATACCATCTTTGGACTCCCCAGTGGACCGAAATGCTCCAGAAGAGCAAGTTCAGCGAGGAGAAATGGCCCGCAGCTTTCGCTCTGCTCAACAACTGCGGCGGCGAGAATCACGAAGGTTACATCGGATTCCAGGACCATGGCGACGACGTGTGGTTCCGCAATATCCGCGTTAAGCCTCTCGACTGATATATCCTGAACTGAATATACGAGGGTGTTGCAAAAACCGCAAGAGTAGGGCTGCTCCATGGAGCAACCGACGACAAGACATTATTGTCAGCGGATGCACGAGCGTGCATCCCTGCAATTAGAACGGAAACCGGGGTTTTGCGACACCCTCTTATTGTAACTCAATGACATCATGAACTTTAAAAACATCCTAGCCTTGGCAGTGACAGCCGCAGTGGCCCTGACATCGTGTGACGGCCACAAAAACGAGACTCCCGTGCAGGAAAAGAAAGAAATAGGCCTGCAGCTTTATTCGGTGCGCCAGCTTCTGGAGGAGGGTGCGCCTTATGCAAATAATCTTCCAGCGCTCCTCGACACCCTCGGCAAGATGGGCTACACCCAGGTTGAGGCCGCATCCTATAATGCCGAGAACGGAACTTTCTATGGACTCACTCCCGAGGTTTATGCCAAAGCGGCGGCCGATGCAGGCATAAAGGCGCTGTCATCGCACACCGGGCGCACACTCAATGCCGATGAACTCAAAAGCGGTGACCTCACCGATTTCTATGCATGGTGGGATAAGGCCGTGGCCGACCACAAGGCAGCCGGCATGAGCTATATCGTAGTGCCCTGGATGGGCGTGCCGGAGAGTCTGGCTGATCTTCAGAAACAGTGCGACGCACTGAGCGAGGTAGGACGCCGTGCCGCCGCGCAGGGCGTGAAAATCGGTTACCACAATCACTCCCATGAGTTCACAAAGGTAGAGGATGTGCCGATGCTTGACTATATGATTGAGCATACCGACCCCGAGGCTGTGCTTTTCGAAATGGACGTGTACTGGACCATGATGGCCCAGGCAAGCCCGGTGGATTACTTCAAGAAGTATCCGGGCCGTTTCAAGCTGCTCCATATAAAGGACCGCCGCGAAATCGGACAGAGCGGAATGGTGGGTTTTGACGCCATTTTCAATAATGCCGACACCGCAGGTATGGAAAATTATTTTGTGGAGATAGAAGAGTATACCGATGGAGCTGAGAAGGGTGCCGCTGAAAGCGCTGCATACCTCATCGCTGCTCCGTTTGTAAGGGCATCCTATGCCGCAGACTAAAATGCGCTATATTTACGTTTGATAAGAGGGTGTTGCCGGACAATAGTCCAGACGTTGCAACACCCTCATTAAAAATACTATCTATATGTCCGGTTCGGAAGGGAAAATGACATTCTGGTCGCATCTGGAGGCTTTGCGCTGGGTGCTGATGCGCGTTGTGCTTGTGTATTTTTTGCTCGTGGCGCTTTGTTTCGCTGCCATGCCGCATATATTCAATTCGTTTATACTCGGCCCGACATCGTCGGACTTCATTCTCTATCAGTGGCTCAACGAGCTACATGGCGACGGTGTGTTTTTCCCGGATTTCAGTGCCGAATTCAAGATCAATCTCATAAATGTGAAGCTTGCCTCGCAGTTCTTAACGCATATAAGCACGTCGTTCTGTCTGGCCTTCCTGCTTGTGTTTCCTTACATGATAGGGGAGCTGTGGATGTTCGTGCGCCCGGGGCTTTATGAGAATGAGCGCAAATCGGTATTCGCCCTTTTTGCTTTCGGCGTGCCGATGTTTTATCTGGGATGCGCCGTGGGTTACCTGATAGTGTTCCCGTTCACATTCCGCTTCCTTGCCCAATATGAGCTGAGTTCCGACATAACCAACATGATATCACTGAGTTCGTATATTGACAACTTTCTGATGCTCGTGTTTGTGATGGGAGTGGTGTTCGAACTGCCGTTTATTACGTGGATACTGTCGAAACTCGGGATTGTCACCTCGGATTTCCTCAAGAAATTCCGCCGTCAGGCCGTGGTGGTGCTTCTTGTGCTGGCGGCGTTCATCACCCCTACGGGCGACCCGTTCACGCTCACTGTGGTTTTCGCCCCGCTGTATCTGCTCTATGAACTGAGCATTGTCCTGGCCTATAAAAAACGCGATCCGCAGGATGACACTGCCTCGATTCTCTCGGCGCTTGACCGCGACTGAGGAATGCAGCGGTCATTTGTATAACCCCTAAATGTAGGGCTGCTCCCTGGAGCAGCCGAGTTCAAGGTGATGATTGTCAGTGGATGCACGAGCGTGCATCCCTATAATTTGGAGGTGGTTTTGCAACTCCTTGTTTTTCTGTTTAATGTTAAGCGCAGGATGCGCGAATTCTGTAAAACCGGCTGCGTCAGCTGTCGGAAAAGAAGTTCGTGTGTATTGAGTGGGGCAAGCTTGGGAGAAAGCGCGCCTCACGTATCGCGTAAGCATGGGACGTAGACACGCAATTCCAGGCTTACGCTGCTGGTAAAACGCGTATACTATGCAGTTTTGTCGATTTTGGTCGGCGGGGACGGCGACCTTTCCAGTGGATTTGCGTCGGTAGGGGGGGGCGCTCCGTGGAGGTTATGGGCGCGGGGTTTTCTTGTGGGGCGCGGCCTTGACTGATTGTCCGTCGGTAAAATCTGTTTTGATGTGGCATTGGAAATATTTGGAAAGAGATGTGGAAATAGATGAAAAATGAGGGCGGAAATATTTGGCAGTTAGAAAATTAAATAGTAATTTTGCAACGATTTTAGGCGCGCTTTGCAGGCACGCTCCGGCTAATCGATTGATTGGCAGGGGAGTAGTGGGCCTGCGGGTGAGTCGAAAGTCATACCGAAGAGAAATAATAACACCAATTAATAAACGAAACGTAAAACAAAAGAACTAAGATGCCTACTATTCAGCAATTAGTAAGAAAAGGACGTGTAGCTCTTGAAGATAAGAGTAAGTCGCCGGCTCTGGACTCATGTCCTCAGCGTCGCGGCGTATGTGTGCGCGTTTACACCACTACCCCCAAAAAGCCTAATTCGGCAATGCGTAAGGTTGCTCGTGTGCGCCTGACCAACGGTAAGGAAGTAAACTCCTACATACCCGGCGAAGGCCACACTCTTCAGGAGCACTCGATAGTGCTTGTTCGCGGCGGTCGTGTAAAAGACCTTCCCGGTGTGCGCTATCACATAGTTCGCGGCACTCTGGATACCAGCGGCGTTAAGGACCGCACCCAGCGTCGCTCGAAATATGGAGCTAAACGCCCGAAAGCCGCCAAGAAGTAATAATCGCAAATAAGGAACATCGGTTCCCGCGATAAACACTGCGGCTACTTGCTAAGCCCTGACCCTGCCGGGGGCTATAAGCAGCGACGGGGAAAATAAAACAAAAATAACGAGTTGTTAAACTTCGGTTTTTGATTTATTTGGAAGGCTAATTCAAACGGTTGAGTAAATGGCGCGTCGGAGGACGGCCGTTGAAGAAGAAAGAAGCAGCAACCAAGCAAACAAAAAACGACAAATTTGCAAAATTACCAATGAGAAAGGCAAAACCAAAAAAACGGATTGTATTGCCCGATCCCGTTTTTAACGACGTAAGAGTGTCGAAATTCGTCAACCACCTGATGTATGACGGTAAGAAGAACACTGCTTACACCATATTCTATAGCGCGCTTGAGACTGTGAAGTCGAAGCTTCCCAACGAGGAAATGACAGCGCTCGATATCTGGAAAAAAGCCCTTGAGAACGTAACTCCCCAGGTGGAGGTGAAATCACGCCGCGTAGGTGGCGCCACCTTCCAGGTTCCTACTGAAATCCGCGCTGACCGCAAGGAGTCCATATCTATGAAAAACCTCATTCTCTACGCCCGCAAGCGCGGCGGCAAGACTATGTCGGACAAACTGGCAGCCGAGATCGTAGACGCCTTCAATGACCAGGGCGGCGCATTCAAGCGCAAAGAGGATATGCACAAGATGGCTGAGGCCAACCGCGCATTCGCACACTTCCGTTTCTAATCCGGTAAAGGATATCGAAAATCAAGGAAGACTTTTTTCAGTACAACAAAACAACAGCACAACTGAATTTTACAAATGGCAAAATCAGACGCACATCTTAAATATACCCGCAATATAGGCATTATGGCCCATATCGATGCCGGTAAAACCACCACATCGGAGCGCATTCTGTTCTATACGGGTCTTACTCACAAAATAGGTGAGGTTCACGACGGCGCCGCTACCATGGACTGGATGGAGCAGGAGCAGGAGCGTGGTATCACCATCACATCGGCCGCAACCACCACTTTCTGGAACTACGACGGCGATAAATTCAAAATCAACCTTATTGACACTCCGGGACACGTTGACTTCACCGTGGAGGTGGAGCGTTCGCTCCGCGTACTCGACGGCGCTGTGGCTACATTCTGCGCCGTAGGTGGTGTAGAGCCCCAGTCGGAGACCGTTTGGCGTCAGGCCGACAAGTACAATGTGCCCCGTATCGGCTACGTTAACAAAATGGACCGTTCGGGTGCCAACTTCTTCGAGGTGGTTCGCCAGCTCAAGGACGTGCTCGGAGCCAATCCCTGTCCCATCCAGATTCCTATCGGTGCAGAGGAGACCTTCAAGGGCGTAGTTGATCTTATCAGAATGAAAGCCATATTCTGGCACGACGAGACCATGGGAGCCGACTACACCGTAGAGGATATTCCCGCAAACCTCGTAAACGAGGCCGAAGAATGGCACGACAAGATGCTTGAGAAAATCGCCGACTTCGACGACGCTCTCATGGAAAAATACTTCGACGATCCTTCTACCATCACCGAAGAGGAAATCCGCCGCGCTCTGCGTGCAGGAACCCTGAAGATGGAAATCGTACCCATGGTATGCGGATCTTCGTTCAAGAACAAAGGCGTTCAGCCCCTGCTCGACGCCGTCTGCGCTTACCTTCCCTCTCCCACCGACGCCGGCGCCGTTCACGGTACCGATCCCGCCGATCCCGAGAAAGAGGAAGTTCGCGAGCCCTCTTCAGAGGCTCCCATGTGCGCGCTGGCATTCAAGATTGCCACCGACCCGTATGTGGGCCGTCTCACCTTCTTCCGTGTTTACTCGGGCGAGGTTGTAGCCGGCAGCTACGTGCTCAATTCGCGTTCGGGCAAGAAGGAGCGCGTTTCGCGTCTCTTCCAGATGCACTCAAACAAGCAGAATCCCAAAGAGTCGATCGAATGTGGCGATATAGGTGCAGGCGTAGGCTTCAAGGATATCCGCACCGGCGATACCCTCTGCGATGAAAATCATCCTATTGTTCTTGAGGCTATGGACTTCCCCGATCCCGTTATCGGTATCGCAGTCGAGCCTAAGACTCAGAAGGACCTTGACCGTCTGGGTGTAGGTCTGCAGAAGCTTGCTGAGGAGGACCCCACATTCCGTGTGCAGACGAACGAGGAAACAGGTCAGACCGTAATTTCGGGTATGGGTGAGCTTCACCTCGACATCATCATCGACCGTCTGCGTCGCGAATTCAAGGTTGAATGCAACCAGGGCCGTCCGCAGGTAACCTACAAAGAGGCCATCACTCAGCCGGTAGAGCTCCGCGAGGTATTCAAGAAGCAGACCGGTGGTCGCGGTAAGTTTGCCGACATCATTGTTCGCGTTGAACCCGCCGACGACGATTTCGAAGGCTCGCTCCAGTTTGTTGACGAAGTTAAGGGCGGTAACATTCCCAAGGAGTACATCCCCTCGATCCAGAAGGGCTTCCAGACCGCAATGAAGAACGGCGTTCTCGCCGGTTATCCTCTGGACCGTCTGAAAGTGACCGTGATCGACGGCTCGTTCCACCCGGTTGACTCCGACCAGCTCTCGTTTGAGCTCTGCGCCATCCAGGCATTCAAGAAAGCTTCCGAAAAGGCAGGCCCCGTGCTTCTGGAGCCCATCTTCAAGGTAGAGGTTGTTACTCCCGAGGAGAGCATGGGCGACGTGATCGGTGACCTTAACAAGCGTCGTGGCCAGGTTGAAGGCATGGAGACAAGCCGCAGCGGTGCCCGCATTGTGAAAGCCAAGGCTCCTCTGGCCGAGATGTTCGGCTACGTTACAGCCCTCCGCACCATCACTTCGGGCCGTGCAACCAGCACCATGTCGTTCTCGCACTACGCCGAGGTAAGCAGCTCGATAGCACGCAACGTGCTCACCGAATGCCAGGGACGTGTAGACCTTCTTAAATAAACAAATCATTCAACACAGAATATGAGCCAAAAAATTAGAATCAAACTGAAATCTTACGACCACGACTTGGTTGACAAGTCGGCCGAGAAGATCGTGAAGACCGTCAAGAGCACGGGCGCTGTAATCAGCGGACCTATTCCACTGCCTACCCACAAGCGCATCTTCACCGTTAACCGTTCGACATTCGTCAACAAGAAGTCGCGCGAGCAGTTCCAGCTTTCATCGTTCAAGCGTCTGATCGACATCTACAACTCGACAGCCAAGACTGTTGACGCTCTGATGAAACTCGAGCTTCCCAGCGGAGTTGATGTAGAAATCAAGGTGTGATACCGCTCTGACAAACGTAAGAAATCAAGACAAACAAAGAATTAACAAAAACTTAGAGAAATGCCAGGATTATTAGGAAAGAA
>LUJP01000113.1 GCA_001689535.1 Bacteroidales bacterium M5 | reverse complement strand
CCGTCCAACTTTTTGGGGTCACTTCACCGCGTCGGGCGCATCTCTTTTTTTATGGGTGACTGGTCAGTATCAGTTGAGCACTATTTCGTCAACGAAGATGAAAGCACCCTGTCCGGCTGCTACGTCATGGAACGAACCGATGGATTTTTCGGGAACCATGGTGATGCGTACCCACTGTGCTTTTACAGGAGCAAAAGTGAGGGTGTGGTTTACGATCTCGCTCTTGTGGGAGGTGAGGGCAGGATAGTCCTGCGAGGCAACTTCCTTGAAGTCCTTGCCGTTGTCAGATACTTCCACGGTGATTTTGCGGGTGTCGTAAATCCAGTCGTTTGTGCGCACGTTGGTATTTACTGAAAGTGAAGAAATCTCCTTGGGCTGGCCGAGGTCGAGAGTGGCAACCATAGGGGTGGAGTTGAATCCGATCCAGGAACCGTCGTTGAACGCGTCGCGGCCAAAACGTCCGTCTACGAGAGTCTGGGGGCCGTCGGCGGTGTAGCGTGAATGAGGCGGGAATTCAAAAGTCACTTCAGCCGAGGTGGCTTTGTTGAACGACACGCTGTCGGCCCATACGGAGCTCTTGCCTTCGGGACGGATTACAGCTGCCTTGATGGTGCAGGTTTTGTCGAGCACCACAGGTTCGGTGTAGAGCTGTGCGGCCTCGGTGGGTTCGGTGCCGTCAAGGGTATAGTAAATGGGTGCATTGTCAAATGTGGAGAGATTCACCACGATGCCTTTGCCTTTTTCAATGGTAACCTGAGGCTGCACATTGAAAAGATGGCGGGCATAGTTGAAGCCGAAGGCGTCGTACTGATGGAACATGTTGGCCATGCGTCCGGTGAACTGACGGAAATCTTTCTTTTCAGGAGCGGTCCATCCCACTTCAGCGAGGGCGGCCATACGGGGAAGTTCGTTGTAGAATACGTGGTCCATGGTGGAGATGTATTCGGTCCAGAGGTTGCCCTGGGCACCGAGCACGCGTGATTTCTCATCCTCTGTGAGGGTGGGATCGATGGGCTCGAATGAATATACTTTTTCTACGGGAAGGTATCCACCTATGCCGAGGGGCTCATTTTCTTTGTCAAGAGCCTGGGTATAGTCGAAATAGCAGTAGTTTGTGGGCGAAAGTATGGCCTTCATGCCTGACTTCACGGCGGTAACGGCGCCTTCGGTTCCGCGCCACGACATGATTACGCCGCCTTCAACCGGACCGCCTTCAAGCACTTCGTCCCAGCCGATCATATTGCGGCCAAGCTTGTTGAGTGTCTTGGTGGCACGGTCCATAACGTAGGTCTGGAGTTTCTGCTCGGCTGTGGAGTGAGCGTCTGATTTCAGACCCAGTTCCTTGATCTTGGCCTGGCATTTGGGGCATTTCTCCCAACGTACTTTGGGGCTTTCGTCACCACCAATATGGATATATTTGGAGGGGAATACCTCGGTGATTTCGGTAAGAACGTCGTCGATCAGCTGATAGGTGGAGTCGTTGCCTGCGCAGAGCACATCGTCGGCAACACCCCAGCGTGTCCATACCTCATACGGGCCGCCGGTGCAACCGAGTTCGGGATAGGCCGAAAGAGCGCCGAGCATGTGGCCCGGAAGGTCAATCTCGGGAATTACGGTGATATGGCGGTCAGCTGCATATTTCACGATTTCTTTAGCTTCTTCCTGAGTGTAGAATCCACCGTAGGGAATCGAGTCGTTGGTATCGAAGTTATGGCCTATGCATGTGCCTGAACGCTTGGAGCCGATTTCGGTAAGTCCGGGACGCTTTTTGATTTCGATACGCCAGCCCTGGTCGTCGGAGAGGTGCCAATGGAGAGTGTTGACGTTGTGAAGAGCGAGCATGTCGATGAACTGCTTCACGGAATCAACGGGGAAGAAGTGGCGAGCAACGTCAAACATGGCGCCGCGGTAGCCGAAGCGGGGGGCGTCGTTGATTGTCACGGCAGGATATTCCACATTCTGATGGGCCTTCGAGGGAACGGCTTTGCGGAGGGTCTGGATGCCGTAGAAGTTGCCGGCGGCAGATGCGCCGTTTATAGTGATGAGGTCGGGGTTGACGGTGATCTGGTAGGCTTCGGGATTGGAGCTGTCAAGGTCGTCTTTAAGCACAACGGCATCTTTCTCCGGAGCTTCGGTTACAAGCTTGAGATCGTTGTCGGTAAGAGTCTTGAAGTACTCTGCCATGAGCTCGGCATTGCGCTTGAGCGTGTCGTTGTCGGCCGGGTAGGCAATCACGGTTTTTGATGAGAGCAGGAACCCGGGGCCTTCGGCCGGAGTGATTTCCTGCGGGAGGGGCACCACATTGTAGTCGGCCGTCTGCTGTATCGGCTTGGAGCAGGATACGGCTGCGGCGAGCATCAGTGCCGGAATCGCATGAATGATTTTCATGATGTTTTGGGGTTAAATAAGTGTAATTTGGTTGATGGTTGGTCGGAATTAGAGCGATATGCGCCAATTTTGTTACAAATTTAGTCAAATATTAAGATTTTTCTTGTTTTATTGATGTTATTTGTTTTTTATTGTTAGTATTTGTTTTTTAAGGGAAAAATTATCCGGCTATAGTTTTATTACAATCTTATTTCGTACATTAGCAGTGTGAAAACTTTTACCGCGAGTAGGTTGTTATACAATCGAAATTTTTAATTTCTAAAAACATCAAACGACATGAAAGCATTCAACATTCTTTTAGCAGTAGTAGGCGGTGCTGTGGCCGGTGCTGCAGTAGGTCTTCTTTTTGCTCCCCAGAAAGGTTCGACAACCCGCGATGAAATCGTAAAATACCTCAAGTCAAAAGGCGTGAAGCTGCATCCCTCCAAAATAGAGGAACTTGCCGACCAGATAGCCGAAGATATAGAGGCCAATTCCTGATTCTCATCAGCCATTTGCTCTCACTAACATTAATATAACTAAACTGTAATTATTATCATGGGTAATTATAACCTTCTCTACGCATTCCTTGGTGGTGCTCTTGTTGGTGCCGGTGCAGCTATTCTTTTCGCTCCCGAAAAAGGCGAGGATCTTCGTCGCCGCATTAAGGATTTGCTCCGCAAAAAAGGTATAATCTGCACTGAAAGCGAAATCGATGCTCTTGTAGAACAGCTCACAAGCGAAATCGAAGATTGAGTTTCGGCTCGTTGTTCAGTTACCGGAGATAGCCCGGCGTGATGCGCCGCCTCCTGAACCTCGGTCGGGTTCCGTATCTGTCTGGTGCAGGTATGCGGAACGTTTGATTGCCCGGTTCGTGGGGTGGTTGCGTCTGCGTTGGCTTTCTTTGATTTAAGAATTATCTGTTCCAATGGACAAAAACGATTCACAGAATACTGCGACCCGCATCTGGGGCCTTCTTAAAGATTTTCTCGGCAACAAACTTGAATACGCGCGCCTTTCCGGTGCTGAGAAAACCACCGTGATGCTGTCGGGCATCGCGCTGGTGCTTGCCGTGTTCATGTTCGTGCTTTTCTTCGTTTTCTTCCTTTCGCTGGCTCTTTCCCAATGGATTGCGAGTGCAATCGGCGAAGGCTGGAGCTATCTGATTATTTCGGGAATATATGCCGCACTGATCGCGTTGCTTATTCTTTTCAGAAAACCCCTGATTCAAGACCCGATAGCCCGTTTTGTAAGCAAAATTTTTCTTTGACGCACACGGCTCTGTTCAGGCCGTTTAACCGGTAATAAATGAAAAAAATATCAAAGACAGATCCCGATTGGGCCGGATTCACACTCGAGGAAATCAGATATGAGCGCGCCTACGCGGCCGCAAAGACCGAGATATCCAAAGAACGTCTGATGGCTGCGGCCGCCGGTCTTTCTGGAAACGGAAAGAAAGACGGAATAGTGCATGCCGTGATGGGTGGCCTCGGATTCGTTGATTACGGAGTGATAGCTTTCAAGATCGGCTCGAAGATTTTCAAGCTCGTCCGTTCGCTGCGCCGCTCCAAAAAGCGCTGAGAGTATCCCAGCCCTCACCCTCCCCGAATTGTAGGGGTGCAAGCCCGTGCATCCGTAGCCAATCTTCTCCTCGCGTATTACTTTAAGCCTCCTCCTCAGGCATATTGCCGTTCAATCCATTATGCTCTAAGAAAAGATGAATGATTATATGGAGGTGAGAATTGATTTCTCCCCTTGCTCCGAAGATATCACCGACGTCGCCGCAGCTTTGCTCGCCGATGCCGGATATGAGAGTTTTGTGCCTGACGATAATGGCCTCACGGCCTATATACGGAAGGATTCGTATACACCCGATGTTGAAAGCATTCTCGCTCAGCTGCCGTTTTCCACCGCGTCAGTAGTCCGTGTTGAGGAAGTGGAGGGGCGCGACTGGAATCATGAATGGGAGAAAAACTACTTCAAGCCTATAGTGGTGGATGGAGAGGTGGTAATCCACAGCTCTTTCCATACCGATGTTCCCGTGTGCCGCCACGATATAGTCATTGACCCCAAAATGGCGTTCGGTACCGGACATCACGCCACCACCTGCCTCATGATTCGCCGTATTCTTGCCGCTGACCTGGAAGGGAAAGACGTTATCGACATGGGAACCGGCACCGGCATTCTCGCCATCTTGTGTGCGCTGCGAGGGGCCAGGAGAGTAACCGGTATTGAAATCGACACTCCAGCATGGATCAACGCTGGCGAAAATATCCGTCTCAATTCCGTGGAGAATATCACGCTCGTTAACGGCGATGCGTCGGTTCTTGCTGATGTGGACTATTCGGCCGACCTTTTCCTTGCCAATATCAACCGCAATGTGATTACAGCCGATATCCATGAGTATGCAGAGCGCCTGAAAGCCGGCGGCCACATGGCCCTGAGCGGCTTCTATATGCCCGATGTGAAAATAATCGAGGCTGCCGCGGCGCCCTGTGGACTTGAGCCAGTGGACGTTATAGAGCAGGACGGATGGGTGAGTCTGCTTCTGAAAAAGAGCTGATTCACGCGTTGTCCGATATTATTTGTATTTTTGCATTTGATAATGCAGCGGGATGAGTTCCCGCCGGCTAACACTTGTTCTATATGAGGCGAATTTTATTTCTGCTATGTGTCCTGGCTGTGGCTTTTCAGTCGCAGGCTTCCCGCCCTTCCTACCGCACCTCTGAATCTCTTGCCCATTTCACATGGGGAATTGAGGCCGGCGGCGCTATCGACATGACGAGTCACGATATGTCCACAGTCGATATCAATGCATATTTCGGCTATCGCAATTCCTGGATCAACATGCTGGGGCTCGGTGCGTCCATCAACATGATGGTCGATAACAGTTCTCGCGCGTTTCCCGTCTATTTCATGTTCCAGAGCAGCTTCCGGCAGAAGCCTTCGCTCGCTTTCTTTGATTTCAGGACAGGTGTGTCGTTCAACAACACCCAGTACGACAAACAGCAGACCGACTTCTATCTCTCTCCCGGCGTAGGCTTCAATCTGGCCCGCGGCAAAAGCTTCAGGTCGTATCTGATGCTCAGCTATGTCTACAATGGATTCAAATCATATCAGCGCGACGACCGCCTCGAGAATATCAACGGTCTCAGCATGGCGTGTCTGCGCATAGGCATCAATTTCTGAGTTCAATTCAGCATATATACTCCCAGCACTATGACAAAAGTCAGGATAATAAACACCAGTCATCATCCCTTGCCTTCCTATGCCACGGAACATTCCGCCGGTATGGACGTGAGGGCAAATCTTGATTCGCCCGTCACACTCGCGCCCATGCAGCGTGTGCTTGTGCCCACGGGTCTCCGCATTGCGTTGCCTCACGGTTATGAATGCCAGATTCGCCCCCGCAGTGGCCTTGCGCTAAAGCACGGCATCACTGTGGCAAACGCTCCCGGAACCATCGATGCCGATTATCGCGGTGAGATAGGTGTGATTCTCATCAACCTTTCATCCGAACCCTTTGTTATAAATGATGGAGAGCGTATATGCCAGATGGTTATAGCTCCTTATTCCCGGGTTGAGTGGGAACCGGCCGAAAGTCTCGACGCTACTGAAAGAGGCGAGGGCGGCTTCGGTCACACCGGGGTTGAGTAGGGAGGGTAGTGTCTCCGCTTCGATTATTTGTTTTACACCCCCTTTTAACCGCCTTTTCAGCGTGAAATCCTACAGACTCCAACCGGTTTATCTGCTTATCGCCGCCATTTTCGCCGGTGCGGCCCATTTTGCTGCGGCTTCTCAGAAAGATAACAACCGTCCCTCAGATGCCGATGCGCGCAAAGCCGACTATATCTTTATGGAGGCTATGCGTTACAAGGACCACGATAATGCCGCCTACTATGAGCTTGTGTCGCGCGCCCATCAGCTCAATCCCTCTGATCCTTATCTTGCCCGCGAGCAGGGAATGAAGGAGCTGCTTGAAGGCGGTGGAACAGACAGCGCCAGCATCGAAAGGGCTTTCGAGCTTATGACGGATTACGTGAGGCAGAACCCTGAGGATACCTACACTACGCTGATGTATGCCGATGTGGCAATGCGGGCCGACCATGCTCTGGAGGCTATGGACGCATTCCGTAACACCTATAATGCCAATCCCTCGCGTCCCGAGGTAGGCATGGCTTTCGCGAGATTTCTTTTAGCCAACGGTCCCGACCATTACGATGAGGCTCTTTCCGTCTACGATTCAATCATGACGCGCGACGGTGTCTCGCCCGAGTATGTCATGGCTAAAATCGGTGTCTATGCCCAGCGTGCCGATACCGCGCGGGTGCTCGACGAGGCTTTGAATCTTCTTTCGCTCAATCCGCGTTCGCCCGACTACAATGCCATCGTGGCCGGAGTGTACATGCAGTCCGGCAAGCCCGATTCCGCTCTTTATTATTATAATAAGGCCGTGGAATATAACCCCGACAGCGGTGTGGCTTACTACAACCGCGCGAAATATTTCAGCACAATCGGCGACAGCGCGTCCTACGACCGCGAGGTGATGCAGGCAATCGGGCAGCCCGACCTCGACCTTATGTCGAAGCTCGGCATCTTAAATGACTATGTGGCCAAACTGTATTCCGACAGCACTCAGGTGGGCAATATAACACGTCTGTGCGACAAACTGATTGAGGAATACCCCCACGAACCCGAGCCGCGTCTGCTCTACAGCCAGTATCTTTTCGCCACCCGCGATTTTGCCAAAGGCGCGGAACAGCTCCAGTATGCCCTCGACAGCGATCCTTCCGATTACGATTCATGGAACCGCCTCGCTTCCGCATATCTCATGGACAAGAATTATTCCAAGGCCGAGGGCGCCATCAAGAACGCCATTCATTATTTTCCCGACAGCATTCCTCTGTATATGCTCGGCAGCTACGCCATGATGGAGCAGGACCGCCTTAAGGATGCTTTGCGCTATGTCGACGGTGCCGAAAGCCATCTCTCGGACAGCACCGACTATAAGGCCCGTGCGAACGTGCTGAGCAGTAAGGCCGACGTGCTTTACAAGATGGGACAGATTGATTCTTCTTTTGCTATCTCTCAGGAGGCCCTCCGTCTGGACCCCGACAACGCTCTTCTGCTTAACAATACCGCCTATTATCTCGCCTGTCAGGACCGCGATCTCGACAAGGCCGAGGAATACATTGTGAAGTCGCTTGAAATCAATCCCGAATCAGTCAATTCGCTCGATACCTACGCCTGGGTGCTCTTCAAGAAAAACAATTATGAGAAGGCCAAAGAAGTGATTGACGGCGCCCTGACCGATGCGGCCGCCGAGGAGGATCCGGAGATTTCCGCCGAGCTTCTCGAGCATGCCGGCGACATCTACTTCATGAACCGTCTGCCTGACCGTGCCCTTGAATTCTGGGAGAAGGCTCTTGAACTCGACCCCGGAAACGAATTGCTCAAGCGCAAGGTCAAGAACAAGACATTTTTCTACGAATAGTGTAATCAAAACATTTCCAATCAAGTGAAAATACGCTCTATATTTTCCGTCACATTTGCTTTTATTCTGCTTCTGCTTTCTGTGGGCGCTGTGTCATGCCGCAGCGGCCGGAATGCCGTTGGAGGAGCCTCGCAGTCGGGCTCTCAGCAGGGTGATTTCACTGTGCGTGACGCCGAGTCTTCGCTTTCATCCCGGATTGCAGGCTATGGTATGTGGCAGAATGTGAAACTGCCGGTCACCGTCCGGCTCTCTGAACCCAGATCTTTGTCAATCAGCGGAACTGCTGTTATGGAACGGAACAAAAGTCTTTCCATTACCCTGCGGTTTCTGGGCATGGAGGTAGGAAGCCTGTGTGTGAAGGACGACTCCATTACGGTCATCGACCGGTTCAACAAGGCGTATTTCAAGTCGGATGTGATGAGTCTGCTTGACGGTTTTCCTGCCACGACAGGCAACCTGCAGGATCTCCTTCTGGGCCATATATTCGTTCCCGGCAAGAATAAGGTAAAGGCGTCTGATTTTGTGATAGCCCTTGCAGGAGAGCCGTCACTATGGACGGCGAGCGGGGAAATAAGCGATTTTGATGTGCGCTACAGTTTCGCGTTCCGCGAGCCGGCCGTTCTCAAGGCTCTTGCGGTCAGTGTGGACGGAGCCTCTCCTGTAAGTATCGCTTACGGAGATGTTTTCTCTTCGTCGGCCGGAGACTTCGCTTCAATGGTCACTGTGGAAGCCGAGTCAGGTAAGACGCCTGTCAAAGCCACGATAGAATGGAATTTCCGGAAAGCGCAGTGGAATATCAAGGACGGTCTTGCCGACAAGTCAGTGGTTCCTTCCGGCTATTCGCGTATCTCTCCCGAGGCAGTAATGAAAATGCTGAAAAATCTCTGATGGCATGTTCATGATGAGGAAGTTTATGGTTATCGCGTCAGTTGCGGCTATGGCTTTCGGCGCTTCTGCCGCAAAGCCGCGCGATATCAAGAATATACGCAAGGAAAAACAGGCGACGGAACGTGTTATTTCCGAAACCAATAAAAAACTCAAGGCAAAGAATCTCGAGACCAGGAAGACTCTGGGCGAACTCTCAAAAATAAATGGCGAGATAGCCAGGAAGTCCACAGAGATAAGTGCTGTTACCGTTCAGGTTGATTCACTTGACCGGAGTATAAAGAGTGCGGCCGACACGCTTGACAGGCTTTCGCAGCGTCGTGACCACCTGAAACAATCATACATAAAGGCTCTGCGCGACATGCAGGGGAGCGGGGAGTCCCTTTCGTTTGTGGGATTTGTGTTTTCGTCATCTTCTTTCCGGGAGGCCATGGCGAGGATGCGTTATGTGGGCGAATACGGCCGCTGGCATAACCGTCGTCAGCAGGAACTCCGAGACCTCTCGGATGAAATCACGCGCCGCAAGGCCGATCTCAGCACCACTTATACTCAGCGTGAGCGTTCATTGGCGCAGCTCAATCAGAGCCGCCGGTCGCTTGAGGTCAGAAGGACCGATGCCGATAAGCTCGTGGCTAAGCTCAAAAAGGAGCAATCGAGTCTGCGGAGCGTGCTGAAGGAGAATGAACGCCGTATGCGCCGTCTCGACAACGAACTCGACCGTCTCATAGCCGAGGAGCAGCGACGCCGCGAGCGTGAGGCCGCCGAGAAAGAGGCTGCCAAGGGAGGCAAAAGCAGCACTCCGTCCAAGTCCAAGGGAAAGTCGGCTTCTGCGTCGCCTGCCGCAAAAGTGCTCATTGCCGAGGCCGACCGCAAGATGAACGGCTCGTTCGAGAGCAACCGCGGTCGCCTGCTGTTTCCTGTCAAGGGCAGCTACACTATAGTGAAAGGATTTGGAAGAAACAAGCATCCGCAGCTGGAGCATGTGGAGACGGTCAACAACGGTATAGACATAGGCGTTTCACCCGGGACTTCGGCCCGCTGCATATTCGACGGCGTGGTATCAGCCATTTTCCGTCAGGAAGGATTCGGCAACATTGTCATGGTGCGTCATGGAAGCTATCTCAGCGTCTATGCCAATCTGAGCTCGATTTCCGTACGCCAGGGTCAGAAGCTTGCGGCCAATGATCCGATAGGAAGCATCGGTACGGACGAAAACGGCCGCAACGTGATGCACTTCGAGCTGCGCCGCGAACGCAGCAAGCTCAATCCCTTGGAATGGGTTAAATGAAGCGGCGCCTGACAAAGCGGCTGCTCAAGACCACGGCTCTGTTTTCTGGCACAGAGTCGCTTTCCATGCTGTGCGGTGTGGTGCGGGCGAAGGTCGTGGCTCTTGCCGTTGGCGCTTCGGGAGTGGGAATGCTCGGCATTCTGTCGCTCGTCTGCGAAATGGCCGGCTCTTTTGTCTCATCCGGTCTAAAGATCTCCGGTGTCAGGGCTATAGCCTCAGCCTTGCCAGAAGAAAGCGCCGGACGCGTTCACGCTGTGCGTCGCCTCGCTTTTATTTCGGGGATATGCGCTGCCGCCCTCGTGTTGTTGGTCTCGCCGCTGCTCAGCAGTGTTTCTTTTGGCAATATGGGTCTGTGGCCTCTGTTTGCGTTTGTTGCGGTGGCAGTCATCTTCAATTCTGTAAGCGGTGGTGAAAGCGCGGTTCTTCAGGGTTCCGGGCGTCTGCGAGACCTTGCTTCCGCATCTTCTCTGAGTGCTTTGTTAGCTCTGGTTCCTGCATGCGTTATTGTATGGTATCTCAGGGATATGTGGGGTGTCGCGCTGATTGTTGTTGTCACTTCTGTGGTTTCGGCTCTGGTATTTTATGCCAAGGGTCGTCACGCAGTTCCTGAAAAGTTTGGAAAAGGGGAGGGCACAGGTCACGGATCTTACGGCACGTTGCTGAGAATGTCGGCCGCCATGACGCTGAGTGGATTTCTTTCAGTGGCGGCGGGATATGCCGTGGTGACTTTTATCGGTTTTGGTGGCGGATTGGATTCTGTAGGATTATATCAGGCCGGATATCAGATGGCCGTCAGATATGTAGGTGTGGTTTTCAGCGCTATGGCCATGGAATATTTTCCCCGCATTTCAGCTCAGTCATCCCACCCCCGCAGGGTAGAGCTTATGATGCGTCACGAATGCATGGTGTTTCTTCCTCTTGCGGCTATCGGTGCTTCGGCTTTTGTCCTGTTGTCACCGCTGCTTGTGCGTCTGTTGTACGACGGTTCGTTTTTGCCGGTTGTCCCCATGCTCGTTTGTGCTGCACCTTCGTTTGTTGCGCGGGTGCTCTCATGGAATATGGCGTTTTTGATTCTCGCCAAGGGCTCAGCCAGGCAGTTTATGCTGACGGAGTGCGTCGGAGCGCTGATTATGGCTGTATGCGTTATTGCCGGATATTCTTTATGGGGACTTGCCGGAGCCGGGGTGGGTATTACGCTCGATTCCATCCTTTACTGTGGCCTGGTTGCGGTGGTAAACTGCCGGTTGTTCGGCATCCGTGCCTCTGCACGTGTTTGGACAGCGGCCGTTTTGCTCTTTCTTTTTGTAGCGGCAGTCAGTTTATTGAGTCAAGGCTCATGGGTGTGAAGTCCACATCCTCCTTTATGCCGAGTGATAGTTCGGTGGGAAAGCCCGACAGGTTGCGGGAGGCCCTCTTGTGGCGCGCGTAAGCCGCGGCCATTCGTGTATGGTAGCCTCTGCGGGCATACGACGGTCCGTTATATCCCCGTGCGAAGGCAGCCCAATTCTTGGCTTTCAGGGGCTTGTCAAGACCTGTGCTTTCCAGGAAGTTGGCGAAAAGTTCGAGCTGGTCTCTTTCCGACCGGCTCATTTTCTCCACGAAGTCGTCAATATCCTTGGCTCCGCAGAGTTTCCAGTTGAATCCTCCTATCTGAAACATTCCCCAGAAGGTTCCCATCACGGCAGTTTCGTCGTCGATGCTGCGGGCAGTGCGCAGACGGTGCTGCTGCGCGGCTTGTGTCGAGCCGTGCGCGCGGGCGTTGGGACGGGTGAATACGGCCGCATGCGTGCGGTTGTATCTGGCAAGGTTGATTCCCGATTTTCCGGCGAACTTCCTAAACATCGTCAGATCGAAGTTTATAAGCGGCAATCCGGGCTTGAAAAAGCCACGATGGTCTTTGCCGGCCTCAATATCCACTACGGCCTTTATTGCTTCCGGTTCCACGCCCAGACGATTCGCGACTTCGATATAATCGCGTTCGGTCAGACGCTCTACCGTCATCAGCATCGGCGGAAGAGGATGGGTCAGCGTGTCGGTGTCGAGGAATTCCTCTGTTTCAGTTTCGGCTTTTGCTTCTGTCGCGATTTTATTCCCGGCGCCGTTTTTAGCCGGCTTCGTTTTCTGTGCATATAGTGCGGGAATCGCAACTGCAAGAAGCAGTAGTGCCGCCTTGGGGTGTCTCATGGTCGTTTATAAAATAGCTCTAAAAAACAATCCGCGGGCCATTATACGCTTGTGTGAGTAAATGACCCGCGGATTTTCTATTCTGTCACGTGCTTGCGGGGCAGGTGAGTGTGTCAGGCTTTTTTGTCGGCTACTTTTTTCAGCGTGAGCTTAAGCTGCTGATAGAAGCGGTCAACTGCCGGAATGTTCATGCGCTCGGACGGTGAATGAACGTTCTGAAGTGTCGGGCCGAACGATACCATGTCGAGATAAGGATATTTCTGGAGGAAGAGTCCGCATTCCAGGCCGGCGTGAATAGCCTTTATTGCCGGAGTGATGCCGTAAAGTTCTTTATAGGCGTCGCGGGCCATTTCCATGATGGGCGACTGAAGGTTGGGCTTCCATCCGGGATAGCCTTCACCGTGAACCACTTCGGCGCCTGCAAGGAGGAAGTGGGCCTCTACCTGGTTGGCTATGTCCCATTTGCGCGAGTCAACGGCCGAGCGCTGGCTGGTGGTCACAACTACGGTGTTGTCCTCTTTCATCTTCACGCTTGCAAGGTTGGTGGAAGTCTCCACGAGTCCCTCGAGTTCACGGCTCATCGACACTACTCCGTGGGGAGCGCTGTAGACAGCGCGTACTATATTGGTGGCGGTTTCGTCGTCAATGCTGTATTCCGGACGCTCAACGGTTTCCATCGTTATGGTCAGGGTAGGCTCGATATCCGCGTATTCCTGCTGGATGGTGGCGCTATACTCGTTGAGGAGCACACGCATGTCCTCTTTGTGGTTGGGGTGTACGCCTACAATGGCATGGGCTGCGCGGGGGATGGCGTTGCGGAGGTTTCCGCCGTCGATTTCTGCCAGAGCAATCTCATGCTTTTTCGAGAGGTCGAAGAGGAAGCGGGTAAGTATCTTGTTGGCGTTGGCGCGTCCCAGATGGATGTCGCCTCCGGAGTGTCCGCCCTGACCCTTTGATACATCTACCTTATAATATGCGAAGTCTTTGGGAGCGAATGAACGGTTGTATTTGAAGGTGCAGACGGTGTCCACGCCGCCGGCGCAGCCCACAAACAGTTCGGCATCGTCCTCCGAGTCGAGGTTGATGAGTATTTTTCCGGTTATCATGTCCTCTCCCAGTCCGAATGCGCCGGTCATGCCAGTTTCCTCGTCCATTGTGAACAGGGCCTCCAGAGGGCCGTGAACGCATTCCGGATCGGTCATTACGGCCAGTGATGCAGCCACACCTATGCCGTTGTCGGCTCCGAGTGTGGTGCCGTCGGCATGTATCCACTCGCCGTCCACTATAGTGGTGATGGGATTGTTTTCGAAATCGAACGATTTGTCATTGCTCTCGCACACCATATCCATGTGTCCCTGCAGTATCACCGTAGGAGCCTGCTCGTGTCCGGGAGTTGCGGGTGCTTTAATAAGCACGTTGCCCACTTTGTCGGTCTTGGCTTCGAGATTGTGCTTTTTGGCAAAGTCAAGAAAATACTGGCGTATTTTCTCCTCTTTCTTCGACGGACGGGGAATCCGCGTAATGTCATCAAAGATGCTGAACACCTGTTTAGGGTTGAGGTCTGCTACTTTCATGTCAGAATATTTTGTTGTTATTAGTTTGGGTTATTAACGAGTCTGTGCAGGTTTGAAAATTTGTTAAAAACGCTGCTAACACGAGCACAAGTTACAAAATAAAATTGACTTATAGCGAAAAATTCTCCCACCTTTCCTATATTTGCACAGCAAAACCTACAATCACTCATGGAAACATGGCTTCTGACATTGCTTCTTACCATTGCACTTCTTGCAATAGCCCTCGTTGCCCTCGGAGTGAAAGTCCTTTTTGTTAAAAATGGCAAATTCCCGTCGGGGCATGTAAGCCATAACAAGGCGTTGCGCGATCGCAACATAACCTGTGCTCATCAAGAAAAGTAATTTAAACTATCCGTTATTGAAAATTTTCGCAATGAAAAAGTCTGTTAAAGCCTCCCTCCTCATGATGGCCGCTGTTTTATTAACCGCATGTGGCAATAATGCCGGAAATGGTACCACCGCTTCCACTGATGCCGCTCCCGCTGAGGCTAAGGCTGGCGCTCAGGTCAACATCCGCTATATCGATGAAGACTCCATCACCGCCAATTATAATCTTGCCAAGGATTTCCGCGAAGCAAGCATCCGCGCATTCTCCAAGCTTGAGAGCGCCCGCAATTCCCGCGCCCAGGAAATCCAGCGCTTCGGCAGCCAGATTGAAGAGAAGATGCGAGCCAACGGTTATCTCTCCGAGGCAAGCTACAATGCCGATGTGACCAAGCTCAACAAGATGCAGCAGGACGCCCAGAATGCTCTCGCAAGCATGGAGCAGTCAACCCAGCAGGAGCTTGCCCGTCAGCAGCAGCAGCTCAACGATTCCATCACATCGTTCATCAACTCCTACAACAAAGGAAAAGGGTACGACGCAATCCTCTTCAAATCTGCAGGCGTTTACTTCAACTCCTCCCTCGACATCACCAACGAAGTGATCGAAGGCCTCAACGCCCGCTACAACAAAGTAAGCGACAACCACTAAGTCATTCCCTCTCTCCCGTTTTCTCAGAGACATTACAGCCGGGGCGCTCCCAAGCGTCTCCGGCTGTTTACATTACCGACGGTTACCTATCCTGTTGCTTACGTCTCCGGCAGTTTGTTAATTGGTTTCTTATTTTCCTGCTGTTTACTTTTCCTACTGTTTATTCAATGGCCGTTAATCCATTTGCTGTTTACTTCTCCGTTAGTTTCCTCTACGGCTGTTTGTTCATTGGCCGTTAATTCTCTTGCTGTTTGCTTATCCGGCAGTTCCCACTCCGTTTACTATAATCTGAAGCTTCCATATTCTCCGGTCGTTTACCTAAACATCCTTTTCCGGATGTCATACTTCACATCCCGATGAACAAGGTCCCAACAACAGCAACTGTACACTTCCAGCCGAACTTCCTTCCGGCTCAAAATGTACCGTCTGTATTAATAATGATAATAAAGAACGTCCTTAGGGGTTTTCCGGTTTGATGGTGAAGGTAAGGCCCAGGGAGGAGTTTCGGTCAATGTCGCGAGGTAGTTTTACGCTCACTCTGCCATCGTTAGTGGTGCATTTGAGCGTGCGTCCGTTACCGAGGATTTTCACCTGGTTGCCTTCGGGAATATTTCCTGTCCATTCTATAGTGGAGGGGAGGCTGTCTTCGTCGTCAAGGGCATAGAAAGCATAGTGTTTATTGCCGTCTTTGTTGCGGGTGAACCACACTTTGCCGTCGTTGTAATGCTTGGCGTTGACGGTGTTGTAAATTCCTTCGCCGTTCTTTTCGAGCCATTTGCCAACGTTATCCACGCGCTCACGGGCATCATAGTCAATGGTTCCCATCGGTGTGGGGCCTACGCCCAGAAGCAGGTTGCCGCCCTTGGCCACAACCTCGATGAGCGTTGCGATTATCATTTTTGAGCTCTTATACTCTCCCTCGGCGCGCCAGCCCCAGCCGTGCATTGGCATACACGTTTCCCATGGAATTTCGAGCTGGGTTTCAGGTACTTCACCCTCCGGAGTCTGATAATTCTCGAATTCGCCCTTTACGGTGCGGTCAACCACTATCAGTCCCGGCTGATGGCTGCGAGCCATTGTAGAAATGCGGTCCATCTTTATGTCCTGGTTGAAGCGCGGTTGCACCTGACCTCCGTCAAGCCACAGTATATCTATGGGGCCATACCCGGTCATGAGCTCCTCAATCTGGTTGAAGGTGAAGTCCTGAAATTTTTTCCATTGTTCGGGATGGTTCTGAGGCTTATAGTTCACATTGCGGTCGCTGGTGGGATAGCGGCGCCACCAGTAGTAGTCGGAATGCCAGTCGGGCTTCGAGAAGTAGGCTCCGATCATAAAGCCTTTGTCGCGGAACGCGTCAAACACATGTTTGGCGATGTTTGCCCTCGGATCTTTTCCGAACGGCCCGTTCATGATTGAGAAATCGGTCTGCTTGGTATCGAACATGCAGAATCCTTCATGATGCTTGGTGGTGAACACCATATATTTCATGCCTCCGCGTTTCATTATGTCGGCCCATCCGGCGGGGTCGAAAGCGGTGGGGTTGAATGTTTCCTTATGGCCCCAATACCAGTTTTTATACTCCTCGTAGGTCATGTTGGCCGGACGCTGAATCCAGTCCACATCCTCTCCGCAGAGAAGCCATGACTCCATGATGCCGGGAACGCTGTAGAGTCCCCAGTGGAATATCACTCCGAATTTAAGATCTTTCCATTTGTCAAGTTTTTCCAATACCAGCGGGTCATTGGGTGTTACGTAGCCGTCGGAGCGTTCGTGACGCATTCCGTTGTTGTCGGCAAACTGTGCGTGAAGCGGCGCTGACGCGCATAGCAGAGATAAGGTGATGATGGAGCCTGAGAGCTTCTTGAATATCGGTTTCATGGATGGAAGGTTATTAGAAAAAAGCAACCCCTTGACTTTTAAGGGACAAGGGGTATTAAGTGCGCGCGAAGGGACTCGAACCCCCACGTCGTAAGACACCAGATCCTAAGTCTGGCGCGGCTACCAATTACGCCACGCGCGCTCTTACGGCTGCAAAGGTAAGCATTATTGCCGAACTGTGCAAGCCGTATTTGTTATGTCAGATCATCTGCTCTACATTCCACACGAAGGCTCTCAGTCCGAGCATGGGCGATTCCTGGTCGAGCGCACGCAGGCGCCCAAGCAGTTTTTCAACCTTAGAGTCCTCCACTACGGCGAGAATGGCCGATGACATCGAGGGCCATGCATGGGTGCCGTAATGCGGTTCGCCAGTGGCGGTTCCGCGGCCCGAAACCTGGCCCCACGCCGTGAAGCCACGGCAGTTGCTGCGGTCGAGAGCGTCTATTATGTTATGGTAGTGTGCCTGGTCAAAGGCTATGAATACTGATTTCATCTCAGTTCGGTATTAAAATTGATCAAACGCTATGATTTCGTTGTGGCGAGGGCTTCGCGGAGCTTCCTGCGGTTGCGTTTTACGCCCACGTAGGCGAATATGCAGTAGAGTGTCGGCACAAAGAGAAGTGTCAGGATGGTCGACAGTGTCAGACCGCCGATAACCGCCGTTCCCATCGGGCGCCACATTTCCGCTCCCTGGCCCGTACCGAATGCCATCGGCACCATACCGAGGATGGTGGTAAGGGTGGTCATCACCACGGGGCGCAGACGCGATTTGCCGCCGAGCACCACCGCACGGCGTATCGACATGCCTCGCTCGCGGTTCAGCGATATGTAGTCAATCAGCACTATACCGTTTTTCACCACAATACCTATAAGCATAATGGCTCCGATCATCGACATCACATTGAGGGTGTGTCCTGTGAGATACAGGATGATGAACACGCCTGAGAATGCAAAGAGAAGCGAGGTCATGATTATGCCCGGATAGGTGTAGCTCTCAAACTGTGCAGCCATCACTATGTATACCAGCACGATTATGAGCACGGCGAGAGTAAGCAGGTCAGTGAACGATTCCTGCTGGTCCTCGTAGGAGCCTGCAAGCTGTATGTTCACGCCGGCCGGAATCTCCATCCGGTCTATTATCACGTTGGCTGAGTCTACGACGGTACTCATTGGCACGCCGGCCACTACGGTCGAAACCGTGATTATGCGCTCGCGGTCCTTGCGCTCGATTGTGGGAGGCGTGAAACGTTCCACTACCTTTCCCACGTCTTTCACCCTCACGCCTTTTCCTTCGGCGTTGTATATGAGGATATTTTCTATATCGGTGATTGATGTGCGGTGCTCGGGCGCATACATCACTTTCATGTCGTATTCTTCGCCGTCCTCACGGAAGTAACTCGAGAGATTGCCGTTTATGCGGTTTCGCAGATAGTTTGCCGCTGTGGTGAGGTTGAGGCCGTAGAGGGCCAGTTTCTCGCGGTCGAAGTCCACCTGATATTCGGGCTGGTAATCCGAGCGCGATACCATTACGTCGGCTGCTCCCGGCACCTTTTCAAGAGCCGATTTAAGCTGTGATGCCACGGAGTCGGTCTCGGTGAAATCGTAGCCGTATATTTCAAAGTCCACTGACGACTGGCCACCCATGCCGCCGCCTCGGCGTCCGCCCACATTCACCTGCGCTTTCTTGAACTCAGGGAATCGTTCCTGAAGGTCCTGGCGCATCAGGGCGGCAAGCTCCATGCTCGACCGGTCGCGCTCGCCGGGGTCGGTGAGGCGTATGTTCATCGACACGATATGCGGGCCGTTGTCGCTCAGCGAGGCGAAGGTGTTGTCGCTCGATGCGTTGCCGGTGGTATAGTTGAGCATCTTTATTTCGGGATATTTCTCGCGCCACTCACGCGACAGACGTGCGGTGGCTTCCTGAGCGAGTTCAACCCTCGATCCGATGGGAAGCTCGAGGTTTACGCCGAGTCGCGCATCGTCGGCCGTCGGGAAAAACTCCGTGCCCACATATTTTAGCAGGAACAGAGAGCCCACGAATATGGCCATACAGCATCCGATGGTGAGACTCTTGTGCTCCACCACATAGTTGAGCACCCGGGCGTAACCGCGGTCAAACGCATCCAGACCTTTGTTAATTGGAGTGAACAGCAGTGTGTAGAGCTTTCCGTGTTTGTTGTCGCGGCGGAGCAGTCGCGAGCAGAGCATGGGGGTGAGCGAGAGAGCGCAGACGGTAGAAATCACCATCATTATACATACCATCCAGCCCAGCTGACGGAAGAGCACACCGGTCATGCCGGTGACGAGCGTAAGGGGGAAGAACACGGCTATAAGGGTCAGCGTCGAGGCGATTACCGACACGGCAACCTCGTTTGTGCCGTGAATGGCCGCCTGCTTGGGATCGGCACCGCGTTCTATATGGGTCGTTACGTTCTCAAGCACCACGATTGCGTCGTCCACTACCATGCCTATCGAAATCGAGAGAGCCGATAGCGAGACGATGTTGAGCGAGTTGCCCGTTGCCGCAAGATAAATGAACGAGGCTATGAGCGATATGGGAATGGTGATGGTGATGATGAGCGTGGCGCGCCATCTTCCAAGGAAGGTGAACACCACTATCACCACGAACAGCAGGGCGTACAGCACCGTCTCCACAAGTGATTTTATGGTGTTGCGGATATTGTCGGATGTGTCCACTATGATGCCGAGCTTCACGTCGGATGGCAGGCGTTTCTGAATGGAGGGAAGTAGTTTCAGTACCTTGTTGGATATTTCCACTGAATTGGCTCCCGACTGTTTCTGAATCACTATCATGGCGCCTTTCTCGCCGTCGTTGAATGTCTGCTGGGCGCGTTCTTCCAGCGAGTCGTCCACGCGGGCCACATCGCGAAGATAGATATTGCGTCCGTCGCGTGAGCCTACCACTATGTTATTTAGCTCCGTGGCGTCCTTGAATTCGCCCTGCACGCGCAGAGAGTATGTGTCGGAGCCTATGTCGAATGAGCCGCCGGGCACATTGCGGTTCTCGGCCGCAATCACCTGCGAGATGGATTCCACCGTCAGATTATAGGCCTCGAGCCTCAGTGGATCGATATACACGTGTATCTCGCGCTTGGGCGCTCCGGAAATCGACACTGAACCTACTCCTGATATGCGTGCCAGAGGATTGGCCACGCTCTCGTCGAGTATCTTGTACAGTCCCGGCATGCTTTCCTTGGCCTGCACCGAAAGCAGCACTATGGGAATCATATCGGAGCTGAACTTGAATATTATCGGGTTCTCGGCGTTGTCGGGCAGCTGGCTCTTCACCATGTCGAGTTTGTCGCGCACATCGTTGGTCAGCACGTCGATGTCCTTTCCATACTCGAATTCCAGTGTGATCACCGAGATGTTTTCACGCGATTTCGATGTGATGTGCTTTAGGTCGTTCACGGAGTTGAGCACGTTCTCAAGCGGACGTGTCACGTTCTGCTCTATGTCCTGCGCGCTCGCGCCCTGATAGGTGGTCATCACCATTATGGTGTTGGTCTCCACATCGGGATAGAGGTCGATAGGGAGTTTGGTAAGTGAATACAGACCGAGGATGGCGACGGCCACGAAACACAGGGCCGTCATCACCGGGCGTTTTACCGCGCTTGCGTAAATGCTCATATGCTGTCGTTAGGCGTAGGGGATGGATTTTCGTTTTTGTTAAAGAGGCGTGCCTTGCTGCCGTCGCGTAAGCGGGGCTGTCCTGTAATCACCACGAGGCTGCCGGGTTCCACGCCGCTTATGATCTCGTAGCTGTCGGTCAGACGCTGTCCCAGTTCAACCGGAAGATAGCTCACGGTGGAGTCAGCCGGATTGTACACATAGACAAACCGCTTGCCCGAGCCGGTCTGTTTCACTACTGCCCGGTCGGGAACCACCACATGCTCGGTTGTGCCGAACAGTATGTTCACTCGTGCAAACATGCCGGGTATCACTCTGTCCTGCGGATTGTCAATGGTGATTTCGGCCGTGAAGGTGCGTGTCGACGCATCGATTGAGGGGTGTACCAGATAGACGGTGCCGGTGAAAGTCTCGTCGGGATATACGTCGAGATTCACGTTTACCTTCATCCCTTTTTTCACTTTGGAATACTCGGCCTCGCTGATGTTGATCATCACTTTCACCGGGTGAATCTGCTCCACAGTGAGAATGGGAAGAGAGCCGGTCATGTCGCCGGGATCATAATTGCGGGCCGTAACCACTCCGGCAATAGGGGACACCAGATAGGTGTTCTCCATCAGATTTGCATACTGTTTGGCCTGGGCGTCGAGCTCAGTCTTGAGTTGGTCAACGCTTTGCTGCGTGCCGGCGCCTATCTTGAGCAGTTGCACGGCGCGGTCATATTCCCTCTGTGCGTTGTCAAGGCGCACTTTGAGCTGGTCGGTGCCTGTGGCGTCGAGCTCCACGAGTTTCTGGCCTTTGGCCACTTTGGCTCCCACATCCACCAGGATGCGCTTTATGCGGTTGGGCGACGAAGATGAGATGTTGTTGGTCTTGAATGCTTCGACCGTCGCGGTATACTCACCTACGGCGTCTACAGTCTGAAGTCCTACTTCTACCGCTTCTATTGCCGGAATTTCTTCCTGGGATGTGGTCTTGGCGGTTTCTTTGGCTTTGTCTGAATTGCATCCGCTTGCTACCGCAATAAGGGCGCACAGTGTGATGACGGATAAATGATAGAGTCTCATAACGGTTTAGCTGTGGGTGGTATGTCTTTTCCGAGAAGAAGCTCGAGGTCTGAGCATCCGGTAAGGTAATTGTAGACTGACTGATAATAGGCCAGGCGCGAGCGGGTGAGCGCAAGCTCTGAGTCGCGCAGGTCAAGATAGGTTGTGGCTCCTATGTCGAAGCTCTCTTTCTGTATGGCATGTGCGCGTTCGGCCTGTTCAATGCTTCTTGCGCACGATGCAATCTGCTTCACGTTCAGATTTATGTTGTCAAGAGCCACTTCGGCCTGCATTGAAATGGTGCGCTGCAGGTTGTCGCGCTGCCATTTCATCTCTTCCACCTGTATGCGCGCCTGCTTTATGCGCGAATAGCGCTGGCCTCCTTCGAAAAGCGGCACCGAAAGCGTAAGCCCTATCATGGAATATGGTGTCCAGCGCAGATTTTTGAACGGAGAGCCGTTGTTCATGGCAGTCCAGTTGTAGTTTGCTGAAAGCGCGAGGGTAGGGAACCACGACATTTTCTGGATCTTGAGCGCGTCGTTAAGCTGGCGCGTCTGGATGTCGAGCAGCCGCATGTCCGAGTTGTCTTTTATGTCGGTGGAGAGCTGCAGGGCCCTTTCATACATCGTTTCCTCATAGTCGCTCAGTTTCTGGGTTGGGCTTATGGCTATTGCGGTGTCAAATCCCAGCAGCACGGCGAGCTGCAGCCGCGCCTGCCGGATGGCTATCACGGCCTGGGTAAGCTCCGGCTCCACGTTCTGTAGCGCCACCTGCGTGCGGAGCACGTCATAATCAGATGCCGTTCCGAGTGAGTGGCGTTTCTGATAGATGTCGGCGGTGAGTTTTGCCATGTCGTAGCTCTCGAGCACTGTGCGGTGTGTATCCTCGGCCAAGAGCAGGGTATAATAGGCGTTTTTCACCTGATTGATAAGCTGGAGTCGCGACTGGCGCGATTTTTCCACGCTTTCGAGTATACGGCTTTCGCTCAGGTCAAGCGTCTTCCAGAGCTGCGGGGCTATCAGGGGCATTGACGCGGAGAATCCAAGAGAATAGGAATTGTCGCGACCCACTTTTATTCCTGAGGCTGGGCGTGACGAGGCTCTTGAGGCAGATTTTTCGCCGTCAGCGCCGCTTTCTCCCCCGGCTGAGGAAGTCCCGCCGGAAGCTCCGAAGCCGTCCATATACATGGTCTGTTTCTCAAGTGTTCGGCTGTAGGTGCCGCCGAAGGAGACTGTCGGCAGAAGCTGGCCTATGGTTTCTTTTTTGGAATAGTCGAGACGCGTGATCTCCATGTCGGCCACCTTCACGGTGGGGTTCTCGTCAAGTGCTATCTCTATGCATTTTTCAAGCGAGAGTCTCAGTGTGTCGGAAGGAGGGGAAGGAACTTGCGCAAAGGCATCTGCTGAAAACAACACGATGGCGGCCGCAAGTGTGTGATGTAATGATGGTGGTGTCATCCGGTTATTATAATGGAATGTTCAAACATTTACGCCAGAAACGCAAGCGTTTTGCAAATTTATACAAAACCAGCTTCTGTATAGCGTAACTATTCAGCGGACACGCTACGGCG
>LUJP01000013.1 GCA_001689535.1 Bacteroidales bacterium M5 | reverse complement strand
TGAAGTAGTCAAGACTTAATCTGACAATCACGGATAAAAACATTACCTTTGTAAAAAGAAAAGATTAAGCCATGACCACATCAGAAAAAGTCATCAAGAACAAACTGGGACTGTTGGAACTGTCCCAGCAACTGGGCAACGTGTCGCGCGCCTGCAAGATAATGGGCTACAGCCGCGACAGCTTCTACCGCTTCAAGGAACTATACGAGCAGGGCGGAGAACTCGCGTTGCAGGAGATATCGCGCCGCAAGCCGGTGATAAAGAACCGCGTTGAGGAGCACATAGAGAACGCCGTCGTGCAGATGGCCTTCGAGAACCCGGCTCTCGGACAGGTGCGTGTCTCCAACGAACTGCGCAAGAGGGGCATAATGGTCTCGCAGGGAGGGGTGCGCTCCATATGGCTGCGACACGATCTGGAGACTTTTCAGAAACGTCTGAAAGCACTGTCGGCCAAAGTCGAGCAGGAAGGGATAATCCTTGACGAAACGCAGGTGGCGGCTCTGGAGAAGGCAAAGGCCGAGAAACAGGCACACGGCGAGATCGAGACGTTCCACCCCGGCTTCCTTGTGGCACAGGACACATATTATGTGGGACATATCAAGGGCGTGGGACACATCTACCAGCAGACCGTCATAGACACCTATTCCAAAATCGGATTCGCCAAGCTGTACGACCGAAAGAACGCTCTTGTGGCCGCAGACATGCTCAACGACCGCGTCGTACCCTTCTTCGAGCAGCACGACCTCAGGGTGATGCGGATGCTCACGGACCGGGGAACCGAGTATTGCGGCAACCGCGAGACCCACGAGTTCGAGTTGTACCTCGCCATCGAGGACATCGACCACTCGAAAATCAAGGCAAAGAGCCCGCAGACAAACGGTATCTGCGAGAGGTTCAACAGGACAGTGCAGAACGAGTTCTACGCCATCGCCTTCCGTAAGAAGATTTACACATCCATCGACCAGCTTCAGGCGGACCTTGACGCGTGGATGAACCACTATAACGCCGAGAGAACACACTCAGGGAAATACTGCTTCGGAAAAACGCCCATGCAGACTTTCATCGAGGGTATCGCCGTGGCAAGACGGTACGACATTCAGCAACAGGGGTTACACTCTCAAGAGGGGGAGACCCAAAATATCTCCACCTCTTGCGCAAATGACCCCAAATCACTAAATTTGTCAACACAATCTGACATTTTTTTCTCGGTGAAATAATTTATTTGTCNNTGTCAGATGAAGTCTTGTCTATTACACATTATTCTTCAAATCAATGAGATCGCGTGTTATATCCTTGTAAAAATTTATTTTGCAATATTCATTTGAGCCACTGTAATTGTCCAAAAGGTAATTTATCCTCTTATACATATCCGATTTCCATTTAGATATAGTTTTTTCCTCGTAATGCTCCACGATATATTCTTCAAAGTTCCTGATATTCTCTTTCCAAGAATAGTTGTTTAAGGCTTCAGCAAAAAGCCTATCTTGCAAATCCATATCTCCGCAGTCTGGTATATTGTTTAGTAAAACAATTCTGCCAACTTCCTCTGCCCATAGTTCGTAAAGCTTAGCCCAGTGCATTATCAATCCGTTTATATCGGCTATTTGAGGTAAACTTTTACGTTTGAATGCGTCCTTGTCATCAAGGGTAAATTCTATTCGGAGTATATTAGAGATTGCATCGCCCTCCGACAATATATCTTTGTCTGCAATCTCCTTGCTCTTGTCGTATATTTTTAATCGGAATTCACAATCACGTTCTCCAAAATAAATTGTACCGAAGGTATCTTTTGTCATGCCTTTTCCTCTGACCTTTCTTTTGCGATGAGTTCCATACGCCACAATCTTTTTACTCAATTCTGAGAATGGGATAGAGGTTGGGACATTTAATCCGATTTCCGTTTGAGAAATTTTTGCCTTGTTGAATACGCCTAAAGGGACATTAAGCAATTCGGCAATCTGTTTTGTTGCATCAATAAAATATGATAAAGTCAAATCCTTAGTGCTGAAATCTCCGTAGTACCACTTGCGCAAGCTGCCTTTCATGGTGACTACTCCATTAGAGTGTTGCCATACTGATATATGAGCATTGTTTAGTGGGTTTCTTAGTGTCCATTCCGTTCTTGACTCTTTTTTCTCTCGCAATCTGCATTTTTCAAAATTGCCGTTGAATAAATTGGCAGCAAAATAAAGTTTTATATTGTCTATCATTTGGCACTTTGATTAGTTTTCTTTTGAATAAACATAACTTCATATATAACAAAGAGAGTTACGTTTTGGTGTAACTCTCTGTAAATATATCGCCAATGTACTTATTCGCAATCCTATAAGAAGTGCCGTTATTCACTTTTTTCGTTTTGCCGACGGAAATATTCTCTCATTTCTTCCTCAAGTGCTTCTCTTTTTCTACGTTTATGTCCACTTGCAGCTCCTATTAACCAAAATAAACTCATTAGGAAGGCTATGAAGATAGCGGTTGAGAATATATCTCCTCCGCAATCGCGCAGGAATTGACCGATATTGTTCGTTCCCATAGTGAACGGAATGATTATGGCAAGTAGTCACGTCAATCCAAATCCGAAACAAAAGCCAACCAAGAGTGCTTTTAAGGTTTGTTTCAAGTCCATACTGTCAGCCTTTTAGATGATTGATTATTTTCTGATAATTCTCCGTTCCGAGATTTTTCTCGGTCAGATGCTGGTTGAGGGGATTTCTGCCGATGACAATCCGTCCTTCTTCTTCAAGCCGAGTCCATGTCGGACCAAGCAACGCCTGCCACTTCTTGACGGCACGCGGAACGACAAAGATAGCGTCTTTGTAATCGGCAATATACCGTATCATCTTTTTAGCAAACATCTGAGAAGGCAGAATACAACCTTTCGGAAGGTCTTTTGCCTTTACAGATGCGTAAGGCACATTTTGTATTAGTGCCACGTTAGAGAATATTTGCTCTGAAGTCAACTCCTCGTTCTCCAATTTGGAAAGGATGTCGTACCAATACCAATCGGCAAGCATATTGAAAGCGTCTTGATAGTTCGGGTGTCGGTCAGAAGGATTATAGACTTCGGGTATAAAATCCTTAACCCTCAATCTAAGGTTGTCCCTCATAAAGACCATTACCCCTTCTGCCAACTGCGGGTATCTCTGAAGAATTTTTGCGAAGTATTCATTGACCCTTGTAATATGACCTGCGTTAAGGCTTAGGATAATAACTTTTGCCGTTAAAGGATTGCCTTGAAAGGGATACGGAATGGTATTCAGTATGAAGCGAGTGTCATCATTCGCGGATGAATTGAATTTACGTATGAATTTTTCATCGCCAGGATAGATATATTCTTGATTGTCGCTGAACAAGGCTTCGTTTCCGTGGCATTGGTCGGCAACAATATTCCATTGATTGGCTTTCAATATATCCAAATCCGTAATTCTTGTATTCTTGTCAATAAGGTAATGCTCCGAACCGTCATGCGGAAGCACATATTGATAAGCAAGAAGGTCTATCAAATCATTGACCATTTCTTTGAGAGGAACATTTTCGTATCGGTCGGCTATAGCGTCTGATGACCGCCCCGAAAGTTCCGACATAAGTCCACCTATGGAATATTTAATCTCAAATTCCTGTATATAAGGATGGTTCCTAAGAATTTCTTGAATGTCTTTAAAGACATCATACCCCTTGGTGGTTACATATCCTAAGTCAAGCAGTTTTTGTCTTACTCCTATTGCGCTCCATTCATGCGCACCAGAGTCAAAATAGGTGCGGATTGGACGCGGCAATATTAGTTTTCCTCCAAGATAGTAATACGATGGAAAGTTTGTCATTGGCGATTGGGTTTCCCGCGTCAGCAACCGAAACACAGCGGATTATACATAGAAAATGGGCTGCTCCCTCTGCGTTACTCGTGAGCATCGCCAAACGCTCTTATCTACACGCAGATGAGCAGCCCATAATATATGAGCTGTTCTCTGCGCCTCGTTGGTAATGATATATTGGCGATTTATCAATGAAGAGGCACTTCCTTTAATTTGTCACTCTCGACATCGCAAAATTAAGCAATTTTTCCGAAAGCGACAAATGTATAATCCTATGTGCCAATGATTTTTCTACAAATTTTATCCTCTAACTGAAAGTATCTATCTCTTCCATATTGACTTGTGCCATTTTCAAATCATATTTCAAATATCTTTCGGTCATGTTTACGGACTTATGTCCCAAGAATTTCTGTATCTTGTAGATTGAAACTCCGTCCATTACAAGCAAAGTCGCAAAGGTATGGCGGCTTGTATGGAATGTCAGATGTTTGTCTATTCCCGCCATTCTTGCCAATTCTTTCAG
>LUJP01000077.1 GCA_001689535.1 Bacteroidales bacterium M5 | reverse complement strand
CTCAGACACACTCAGCGAAACACTACCTCAAACTATCCTATATGCCAAAAATTTCAATGCGAGGCATTGACATGCCTGCCTCCCCTATAAGAAAGCTCGTCCCATTGGCCAACGAAGCTTCTCGACGCGGCGTCAAAGTAATTCATCTGAATATCGGTCAGCCCGACCTGCCGACACCTCAGGAGGGTCTGGATGCGTTGCGGAATATCGACAGGACTGTGCTCGAATACAGCCCGTCTGAGGGACTTCTTTCCCTCCGCGAAAAACTTGCCGAATATTACCATCGGTTCAAAATCGATGTGAATGCGGAAGATATTATTGTTACCACCGGCGGCTCGGAAGCTGTTCTATTTGCTTTCATGGCATGCCTCGATCCCGGTGATGAAATCATTGTCCCGGAACCCGCGTATGCCAACTATATGGCATTCGCCATATCTGCTGGTGCGAAAATAGTGACCGTTCCCTCTACCATTGAAGAGGGATTTGCACTTCCGCCGGTGGAGAAATTCGAGGAACTGATTACTCCGCGCACAAAGGGCATCCTTATCTGCAATCCCAATAATCCAACCGGTTACCTCTACACTCAGAAAGAGATGAATCAGATTCGTGATATAGTCAAGAAAAACGATCTCTTTCTGTTCTCAGACGAGGTATATCGTGAATACACCTACACCGGTGCGCCGTATATATCCGCGTTCCATCTCCCCGGAATAGAGGAGCAGGTGGTGTTGATAGACTCTGTATCCAAACGCTACAGTGAGTGCGGTATTCGAATCGGAGCCATAATCACCAAGCATAAGGAGCTGAAGAAAAATGTGATGAAATTCTGTCAGGCTCGTTTAAGTCCGCCTCTGCTCGGACAGATTGTAGCCGAGGCTTCAATAAATGCATCGCAGGAATATATGCTTATGACGTATAATGAATATGTTGAGCGTCGTAAGTTCTTCATTGACGGACTCAACCGCATCCCCGGCGTTTATTCCCCTATCCCGATGGGTGCATTCTATACCGTGGTAAGCCTGCCGGTCGACGACGCCGACAAGTTCTGCGAATGGTGCCTGAAAGAATATGAATATGACGGTGCCACCATCTTTATGGCTCCCGCTTCCGGATTCTACACTACGCCCGGTATGGGGAAAAATGAGGTGCGAATGGCCTATGTTTTGAAAAAAGAAGAACTCGCCATGGCTCTCAAAGTGCTTTCGGAAGCGCTGAAAGCTTATCCGGGCAGAACCATCTGACGGCATAATCCAGATATATTTTCTCTAATATGATGTTTGAAAGCTTCGCGGCAAAGCGAATGTGCGGAAGAAAATCTACCCGGCTAAAAGCTCCGGGAACCGGAATCGCTGTAGCCGGCATAGCCATTTCATTCATCATAATGCTTCTGTCTATAAGCATAGTTTCAGGATTCAAGAGAGAGATAACCGAAAAAATAATTGGCTTCAATTCTGATATATCTGTTTACGGCTATTCAACTTTGGCAGATAATGATGGTGGGTTAACGCGCAATATCACTTTAAGCAATGATTTGGAGAAGGTTATTGCCGCGTCAACAGGATCATCCGACATTGAACTGGTTTTCAATCAGCCTGCCATACTTAAAACTGACAATAATTTTTCCGGCGTCATAATAAAGGGCCTTGGCAAAGGCGCCACTTATGATTTTCTCTCTGCAGCCCTGGTTTCGGGTCGGATGCCTGCGGATAGTGTGGAAAACGAGATAGCTATTTCAGAGATTACAGCCACTGCTCTCGGTTTGAATCTCGGAGAAAGAGTGTTCTGCCATTTCTTTAACAATAACAGGCTACGCTCACGCTCCGCCACCATATGCGGAATATACAACACTCATTTCTCGGAATTTGACAATCGTATAGCGATAGTCCCCTCAGAAATGCTGAGAAACATTTTTCGCGTAAAAGAAGACGTCGGCACTTCCATCGAAATAAGTGGTCTGAACCTTGAAGACATCGACCAGAAGACCATTGAACTGTACAATGCGTTGGAAAATTACAGTTCTGCCAACGGGCTCAACTATATCTATCAGGTTGAAAACGTGCTGCAGTCCGGAGCCATGTATTTCAGCTGGCTTGACCTTCTCGACACGAATGTGATTGTGATTCTTATTCTCATGGCTGTTGTTTCGGCCTTCACTCTCATATCAGCACTTTTCATCATCGTGCTCCGCAATGTTTCAGCAATAGGCCTTTTCAAAGCGCTTGGAGCCACAAATTCACAAATCCGCATCATATTCATCCTCATTGCCCAAAAGGTAGTGATTCTCGGTCTTTTAATAGGGAATCTCATATCTGTCCCATTGATTTTCTGTCAGTCTGATTTTCACATTCTTCCACTGGATGCCGAAGCCTATTATCTGGATTTTGTTCCTATGGATTTCAGTCTCCGCGATATCATCATTCTCAATCTTTCCGTGATGATTATCTCAGTTTTAGTGCTCATCATTCCTTCTCATATTATTTCCCGTCTTTCTCCCGGCAGCACCCTAAAATATGAATAAACGCAAGGCAAGCCCATTGGAAATTCACTGAACTGTTCGTCACTACGACTTTAAATACGCTTCCTTCATTTGTTTTCCGACCCTTTTTGGCATTATATTTGTTGTTATAATTGACAAGAAACTTAGTTTTATCTAAATTTGTAACTTAATTTATTATTTCATCGCGATGCTTAACACATCCCATACTGATTCTAAAGAACTTATTAAATCCATAATCGACGGAATCCAGGATAAAAAAGGTAGAAAGATCACTCATATAGACCTCAGCGGAAATGAATCCGCCGCAGCCTCTCATTTCATTATATGCGAAGGCTCAAACCCCACCCAGGTCTCTGCCATAGCCGATAATGTCCGGGAACATCTTTTCAAGACATCCAACATCAAACCATTCAATTACGACGGATACCAGAACTCAAAATGGATTGTAATCGATTACGGAGATACTCTTGTCCACGTGTTCCTCCCCGCCGAAAGGCAGCACTATAATCTCGAGGAGCTCTGGAACGACGCTCCAGTTGTCGAGATTCCGGATCTTGATTAAGCCTCCTACTCTTCAATAATTGAAATTTATTCTCCAATAAATACAACATAAGCTTTCCGATGCAAACCCCAAAGCCTAAAAAACCGACGTTCCGGTTCAGCATATACTGGATGTATGCCGTTATTCTACTATTCCTGGTCGGCATGCTCTATCTTGATGACAATTCTGTGTCGAAAGAAGTGAACTATACGCAGTTTTGCAACATAGTGGAACATGGTGGCGTAAAATCTATAACCGTGCTTTCCTCACGTAAGGAGGCTAAAGCAGTTCTTTCCGACTCTATCGCTCAGCAGCAGTTCAAGACCTTCACCCCGGGTGATGGACATGAGGCTTACGTCATCACCACAATACCCGATGTAGGTAAATTCGATGAAAAGACCGAAGCCTGGCGCCAGCAGGGCGTTTTCACCGGCACAGTTGACTATCAGCGGGGCTCTGACTATTCCGCATATCTCTGGTCGTTTGGTCCTATTGTCCTTCTCATCATTTTCTGGATATGGATGATGCGCCGGATGTCTGGGAAAGACGGCGGAGGCGGCGCGGGAGGCGTTTTCAGCGTAGGCAAATCCAAAGCGAAGATTTTTGATAAAGACGGCCCAATACAGGTTACATTTAAGGATGTTGCCGGTCTTTCTGAAGCCAAAACCGAGATAGAAGAAATCGTGGAGTTCCTCAAGAATCCTCAGCGATACACAAATCTTGGCGGCAAGATACCAAAGGGAGCTCTTCTGGTTGGCCCTCCCGGAACCGGTAAGACTCTTCTCGCAAAAGCTGTAGCCGGCGAGGCCAACGTGCCTTTCTTCTCTATGTCAGGCTCAGATTTCGTAGAGATGTTCGTGGGTGTTGGAGCTTCGCGAGTGCGCGACCTCTTCCGTCAGGCAAAGGAAAAAGCGCCCTGTATTGTCTTCATCGATGAAATTGATGCGGTGGGACGTGCCAGAGGAAAAAATCCCAATATGGGAGCCAACGACGAAAGGGAGAACACACTCAATCAGCTCCTTACTGAAATGGACGGCTTCGGTACAAATTCAGGTGTGATCATACTTGCGGCAACCAACCGCGCCGACATCCTTGATAAGGCTCTCATGCGTGCTGGACGATTTGACCGCCAGATTTATGTTGATTTGCCCGACCTCCCTGACCGCGTTGCGATATTCAAGGTACATCTTACAAAAATCAAGACCGACGACACCGTGGATGTTGACCTTCTTGCCCGTCAGACCCCCGGATTCTCCGGAGCCGATATCGCCAATGTTTGTAACGAGGCTGCCCTCATCGCCGCCCGCCATAACCACGAAAGCGTAGGTCGACAGGATTTTATTGACGCCGTTGACCGCATTGTGGGTGGTCTTGAAAAGCGTTCCAAAATAACCACCGACGAAGAGAAAAATGCCATCGCCGTACATGAAGCCGGGCACGCCACCGTATCATGGCATCTCAAATATGCGAATCCTCTTATAAAGGTCACTATCGTACCCAGAGGAAAAGCTCTCGGAGCCGCATGGTACCTTCCCGAGGAACGCCAGATAACTCCGGCCCAGGCGCTGCTTGACGAAATCTGTTCGACCCTAGGAGGTCGTGCTGCAGAGGAGTTGTTCCTTGGTCATATTTCCACCGGAGCTGCCAATGACCTTGAACGCGTCACGAAACAGGCTTACGCCATGGTTGTTTATTATGGCATGAGCGAACAACTTCCCAACCTCAGCTACTATGACTCCACCGGACAGGATTACGGTTTCTCCAAACCTTATTCCGACGAGCGCGCGAAGATGATAGACAGTGAGGTATCCCGCATAATAAACGAGCAGTACCAACGAGCCAAGGATATTCTCACCAAATATGCCGAAGGACATCATCAGCTCGCCCAGACCCTTGTTACCCGGGAAGTAATTTTCACTGAGGACGTCGAAAAGATTTTCGGAAAACGCCCCTGGATAAGCCGAACAGACGAGATTCTTTCTGCTCAAGAAAACCAGTTGCCCGAAGCTTCAGACAATCCTGAACCCTCTGACAAGTCTGACACACAGAATGAACCTCCGGCTGACTCCGAAACTGAAAATGACGAAAACAAGTCACCCATCACGTCTGCATCCTGAACATTTCAATAGAATAAAGTAATTACAACATATTCCAGAATGCATGAAGAACCATGAATAATTCCATTCATGGTTCTTTTTTCATAAAAAAATGGATAACTTCGCATAGCAAAATCTTGAGGATGGCAAGCGGATTAAGAAAAATGATAGTTGCTCTCGGCATATTGTGTTTGTCGGGAGGATATTCTTTTGCATCGAATCCGCAGGAAAAGATCCAAGCAGATTCCATTAACGACAAAACCATATATGCAGACTCTATCGGTCTGCTCAGAGGGACACCCTCCTGGATAAGAAGCTATCTGAATTCTCTCATCCGGGGAAATGTGGACCGTTCCCGTGAGAAGAAGCTCGACGTAAGTTTCGGCATTTCCCCTTCCTATACCCGAGAGGCATCGTTTGGTATCGGAGCCATGATGTCGGGACTATATCGCCTTGACCGGAATGACACCATTGTTGGCCCGTCGGATGTATTCGCATCTATCAATGCTTCATTAAATGGCTTTTACGTCCTTACACTCAAAGGCAACAATCTTTTCACCGACAATCGGTCCAGATTGAATTATAAAATTGAAATCTATAAGAAGCGCCTTGATTTCTGGGGCATTAATTCCGCAGAAACAGCCAATAATCCAAAATCGGCCTACGACCGCCGACAGATAGATTTTGACCTCAAATATGTGTATCGTCTGACTCATGCTCTGTTCATCGGAGCCAATATAAAATCAGACTACACCGATGCCCGCAATCTCACGCGGCCCGAGTTCTTGCTTGGTGAACGTAAACAATATTATGTGACAGGTCTCGGCGCTTCAATCGAAATTGATTCGCGCGACAATCTCGTAACGCCAACAAAAGGCTTCTATTTCTGCTACCGCCCGATGTTTTTCCCGAAGTTTCTGGGAAACGCCCCTTCATTCTTCAACAGCCACGAAGTTATTGCCGATGCATATCTGAGGGCTTGGAAAGGAGCGATTGTAGCATTTGACTTCAGAGGTAAATTCAATAGCTCAAAGGCCCCTTGGACCATGAGGGAAATGATTGCATCTGACGGCATAAGAATGCGGGGATACTATATGGGATCCTATATGGACAACAGCCAGATAACCATTCAGGCCGAGCTGCGTCAACATGTCTACCGCCGATTCGGCGTCGCTCTCTGGGTTGGCGAAGCTGCTCTTTTCTCCTCGTTAAAAGACTTCAAACACAAGGAAATCAAACCAGAATGGGTATATAACTGCGGCGTGGGCCTGAGATTCGAATTCAAACACAACGTAAATGCCCGAATTGACTATGGCTTCGGAAAACACACCTCGGGCCTCGTGTTCGCCATAGGCGAGGCTTTCTAACAAACTTCGGCCTCGCTCATCTCATCGTATTCCCTCCATTCCGGATCATTCTCGCAATAAATCGTAAGAGGATATGTGGGGAGCTCAGCAAGAGCTTCATTCAATTTCCTACCGAATATATTGGTGCTTAAAGAATAGAATATCCAGTTACGTTCTCCGTCGCCGGTAAATATACCCGTAAGCACTGCCACCGGATCTTTCCTGAACACATTTTCAAGAATTTCCTGAACCTCTTCCATCTGTTCGGATGTATCCTTATCAGGCATTCCGTCAGCACTGGGCTCATATTTCCATGTCACTTCAATTCTGATTCCGAATTTGGGGTTCTTTCGGAAAGACTCAACATCTTTTCTTCCGGTAACCATAATCAGTTTCCCGTTATCGCTTTCGGTCGGAGCTGTCCACCATGATTCCTGGCTCATATTTTCTATTATTTTGTTGCTTTTATCGCAAATTTAATAATAATCTCGTCACACTTTTATAATAACTGAGAAAATGAATCTCCCGAAAATATAATTTGCATCTTCGGGGGTTATGTGTTAAATTTGTATCAAATATGCCCTTGCAGGCAGAATGTTGAATTAATAAACTTACTTATCATATTTTATGGAAATCAAAGGCAAGATAATTGTAGCCCTCCCTGAGGTTTCGGGTGTGTCAAAAGCATCCGGAAACCCTTGGAAAAAAAGAGAATATGTTCTCGAAACTGCAGAAACGTACCCCAAAAAGGTTCATTTTGACTTCTTCGGCGAGCGCGCCGACCAGTATCCCCTTTCCGTTGGCGATGACATTACACTGAGCTTCGATATCGAGAGCCGTGAGTATCAGGGCCGCTGGTACACGAGCATCCGTGGCTGGAAAGCTGAAAAAGCAGGAGCCACCCAGCCTGCTCCTACGGATATCCCAATTCCTCCGGTTCCCGACATGACCGCTATGGCTGCCGATCCCGACAGCGATCTTCCGTTCTGATCATATCCATCACAAAAGGGGTCTTCGGCTACAATTCAGCCGCAAGTCCCCTTTTGATTTTATTCTCGACCGAGATTCGGTCAAAAACAGTTTTAAACCTTACATCCCATGAATTTTCCAAAATTTTTAGTTGCCTCATTGATCGCAACAGCCTTCTCCCCTCTGGCAGGTCTATCTCAGGAAACTCCCGTCCATCCCGACAGAGCAATCCCCTACACTCCCACCCCCGAAATAAAAAAAGCCCAGAAAGAATTCTCTGATTCACGTTTCGGCATTTTTATCCACTGGGGTATCTACAGCATGTTTGCTCAAGGCGAATGGTACCTTAATTCAGGTCTTAATGCAAAAGAGTACGCAAAATCGGCGTCAGGCTTCTATCCGGCCAATTTCAACGCTCACGACTGGGTTAAAGCCATAAAGGACTCGGGAGCGAAATATATCTGTATCACATCGCGCCACCACGATGGCTTCTCGATGTGGGACACCAAGCAATCTGATTACAATATTGTAGACGCCACCCCATTCAAACGCGATGTTCTCAAGGAGTTGTCCGAAGAGTGCAACAAGCAGGGTATAAAACTCCATTTCTATTACTCTCACCTTGATTGGACGCGTGAGGACTATCCCTGGGGCCGCACCGGCCACTCTACCGGAAGGGATTCCACCAAAATCAATCAGAAAAGCTACACCGATTTCATGAATCGTCAGCTCACCGAGCTTCTCACGAACTACGGTAACATCGGCGCAATATGGTTTGACGGATGGTGGGATCATGATTACGAACAAGATAAATATGTATGGGGACTCCCTGAGCAATATGCCCTTATACATAAGCTTCAGCCCTCTTGTCTGGTCGGTAATAACCATCACACCACTCCGTTCCCCGGGGAAGACATCCAGATTTTCGAACGCGATCTCCCCGGCGAAAATAAAGCAGGTCTTTCAGGACAGGAAGTTTCCCGCCTTCCCCTTGAGACTTGCGAAACCATGAACGGTATGTGGGGCTACAAAGTCGCCGACCAGAATTACAAGGACGTTCCTACTCTTGTAAGATATCTGGTAAAGGCAGCCGGTATGGGCGCCAACCTGCTTCTTAACATTGGTCCGCAACCCGACGGTAGTCTTCCCGCCACGGCCCTCGACCGCCTCAAAGGTGTGGGCGAATGGACTTCGAAAAACGGTGAGACAGTCTACGCAACTACTGCCGGCGACATTGCTCCGCAGGAGTGGGGAGTAACTACCCGCAAGGGCGACCGCCTTTTTGTACATGTGTTCGATCCGTCGCTTAAAACCCTCCATCTCCCCATCACGGCAAATGTCAAAAATGCCAGACTGTATTGCGATGGAACCCCTGTGAAATACGAATACTCAAAAGAAGGTATCTCCGTGACCCTTCCGGAATCGATGGATGAAATCGACACTATCATAGAACTTACAACCAAGTAATACAAGATGAAGCATCTTCTTGAGATATGCGCCGCCGATATTCAAAGCGTCCATGCTGCGAAGGCGGCTGGAGCCGACAGAGTTGAACTCTGTTGTGCTCTTAGCGAAGGTGGTCTCACCCCCTCTGCCGGCCAGATCAAGGCCGCCATTGAAATAAACGGGCCGTTGGTAAACGTTCTCATCCGCCCCCGTTGCGGAGACTTCGTGTACGACGAGGCTGAGATTGAAGAGATGGTAGCTGATATTGAATTCGCCCGCAACGCCGGCGCGAATGCAGTGGTGGTAGGCGCCCTTCTTCCGGATGGGGAAGTTGATGTGGAAGCATGCCGCCGATTCAAATCTGCGGCCGGAGCCATGAAGATTACTTTCCACAGGGCTTTCGATATGGTAAAAGACCCATTTGCATCCCTCGATACAATTGCCTCGCTGGGATTTGATAAAATCCTCACCTCAGGTCTGAAGCCCACTGCCCTCGAAGGCAAAGAAATGCTCCGTAAGCTTAATGAATATTCATCAGGAAGGATCGCTATCATTGCCGCCTCCGGAGTTAATCCCGGCAACGCTCTTGAGATACTCGAATCCACCGGAGTGAATGAGCTGCATGCTTCCGCCTCCCATACCATCGGCAGTCCTATGCGGTTCCGAAACGAAACCGCGAAGATGGGAGCCGATGACGCCGACGAATTCTCCCGCTCCACCACCAGCGAAGAAAAAGCGGCCTTACTTGCTCAGATAATACATAACTATAATCCTTAAACCAATCAACAGATGAAACGACTCCTTATTTCGTCGGCATTATCAATTGCGATTGCTCTCTCAGCAAGCGCCCAGATAGCCGATGCGAAGGTCAAGGCGGATTTCGAAAAAAGAAAAACCGAAATCAACGACCCTGCACTCTTCCAGATTTTCCAGACAGACCTCACTCCTGAGGAGAGAGAATGTCTTGAAATGCTCTACGCCTATATGGCGCTCCCCGATATGACCGACAATTCCGGCGAATTCTTCAAGACCAACGCGCAGTATGCACTCAAGGCCCGCAACGAGATGCCCTGGGGCAAGAAGGTTCCCGACCTTGAATTCCGTCATTACGTACTTCCCGTAAGAATCAACAACGAGGCTCTCGACATATCGCGCCCGGTCATCTACAATGAGCTCAAGGACCGCATCAAAAACATGTCGATGAAGGATGCAATTCTGGAAATAAACCACTGGCTTCATGAAAAAGCCACCTATCAGCCTTCCGACAGCCGCACCCATGCTCCTCTCGCTACCATGAGTTCTGCAATAGGCCGCTGCGGTGAGGAATCTACTTTCGGCGTAGCCACCTACCGTGCAATGGGCATTCCCGCACGTCAGGTCTACACCCCCAGATGGGCACATACCGACGACAATCACGCCTGGGTTGAAGTATGGGCTGATGGAAAATGGTACTTCCTCGGCGCGTGCGAACCAGAACCGGTTCTCAACAAAGGATGGTTCAACGCTCCAGCCGCGCGCGGCATGCTCATGCATGCACGCGTGTTCGGAGATTACAACGGTTCAGATATCGTGCTTCAGAAAATCGGTGGCCATACAGATGTGAATGTAACCTCGAATTATGCTCCCGTCGAAGACATCACGGTGATTGTAACAGACGAAAACGGCAAACCGGTGAAAGGCGCCCGCGTTGATTTCCGCATCTACAATTACGCCGAATTTTATCCCATTGCCTCACAGATTACCGACGAAAACGGCAAGGTTTCACTGTCAGCCGGCCTGGGAGATGTGCTTATATGGGCTTCCGACGGGAAAAAATTTGCAATCAAACAGGCCACCGTCGGCAAAGGAGAGCCTATTAATGTAACGCTTGAGAATACCAAAGGCACCGGCTCCATGGAAATGCATATCATTCCCCCGGCCCCACGCAATGCAGACGTTCCTGTAAGCAAGGAGATGGCTGCTGAAAACAGCCGCCGCATGGCCGTGGAGGATTCTATCCGTGGCGCCTACGTGGCAAGCTTCGCTTCCAATTCACCCCAGTCTGTTGAAGGTGTAAATGATTCAATTCTGCATAAGATTCTTGTTGACGCCCGTGGAAATGGCTGGAACATCCTGAACTATCTGAAGTCAGCTAAGCCTGCACAGCGCGATCGCATTGTTACGCTTCTCAACACCCTCACAATGAAGGACCGCAGCGATGTCGACACCTCAATTCTCGCCTCACACTTAGCCAACTCTGCAGGTGACGACTTTGAATACGTTATTTCTCCCCGCGTACTCGTGGAAGCTCTCACTCCCTACCGCGAGGCATTCCTTAAGAAATTCACCAAGAAACAGCGTGAGGAATTCAAAAAGAATCCCGAGCTTTGGGCCGACTGGGTGCGCAAGAATGTCAGAGCCGACCAGACATGGTATCCCGACAATGTGACCATGAGCCCTGCCGCTGTGCTCGCTCATCCCGTTACTTCCGCCTTCTCCCGCGATGTGTTCTTCGTGGCCGGAGCAAGAAGCTTTGGCATATCGTCCCGCATCGACCCGGTAACCGGAAAGACACAGTGGCGTGAGGGCAACGGTACCTGGAATGATGTGGTATTCGGCAATACAGTTGAAGAGCAGAAAGCTCAGCCCGGAAAACTTAAACTCACCTTTACGCCCGACAGCCATGTAAAGGATCCGCTGTACTACGTTAATTTCTCTATTTCAAAGATTGTCAACGGTCGTCCGGAACTCCTGAATTTCGACGAAGGAAACTCCTGGAGCAACACATTTAAGGATGGCATCGATTTCGATCCGGGCAATTACATGCTTGTTTCCGGACAGCGTCTTGCCGACGGCAGTGTTCTCACAAACGTTTCCTTCTTCGATGTCGAGTCCGGGAAAGAGACTGTTACACCCCTTGTAATGCGTCATAATACGGATGAGATAGAAGTAATCGGCTCTTTCAATGCCGAGTCTTTATTCGAGCGCCTCGGATCGGATAAGAAACAGTCATTGCTTTCCGCCACTGGCCGCGGCTATTATGTACTTGGTCTGATTGCTCCCAACAGCGAGCCTACCAATCATGCACTCCGCGATATCGCGGCTGTGAAATCCGAGCTCGAACAGTGGGGTCGTCCCATCGTCCTTCTCAATGCCGATCAGGCAGCTGCTGACAAGATGAACCTTAAGGCACTCCCCGCTCTTCCCAATACCGTAATCAGAGGCATTGATCCTGACGACGAGATTGCGAAAGCTCTTATCAAGGAATTCGATCTGTCGGTTGACGGACGCCCGATATTTATTGTCGCAGATACCTTCAACAGAGTTGTATTCGTGATGCAGGGTTATACAATCGGTCTCGGCCACAAGCTTCTCAACGTAGTAAACCGTCTGCAGTAATATCACGGGAGACAACCTCCCCTCCAATAGCAAATCAGGCCGCAACCCTTATGGATTGCGGCCTGATTTATATATGATAAAAAGAGTATTAAACGTATCCTCTTATTATGCCACGCTTGGAATTTCTTACGAAGAGTATGATTTCATCTCTTTCCTTCGTTGCAGGAAGCTCGGCTTCTATGCGCTCCACAGCGTCCGAGTTGTTGAGTCCCGACAGATAGAGATAACGGTAAATCTCCTGTATGTCGCAAATCTGCTCATTGCTGTAGCCACGGCGTCTCAGACCAATTGAGTTCACTCCGGCATAGGCTATGGGTTCACGAGCAGCCTTAACGTAGGGAGGAATGTCCTTGTTCACAAGGGCGCCACCCTGTATCATTACATGGGGGCCGATGTGGCAGAACTGATGAACCAGCGTGCCGCCGCCTATCACGGCATAATTGTCGACAATAACCTCTCCTGCGAGTTGAGTGGCATTTGACATTATTACATTATCCCCCACCACACAGTCATGGGCCACGTGACAGTAAGCCATAATGAGGCAATTACTGCCAACAATTGTCTTGCCTTTTGAAGCCGTTCCGCGGTTTACGGTTGCGCATTCACGGATTACTGTATTGTCGCCAATTATGGCTAGCGTCTCTTCACCTCGGAACTTCAGGTCCTGGGGAATTCCGGAAATTACAGCTCCTGGAAAGATAAGACAGTTTTTGCCAATACGGGCGCCATCCATTATGGTCACATTGTTGCAGATATGGGTACCTTCCCCAATCTCCACATTTCCCTCGATAGTCACAAACGGATCTATTACAACGCTGGGATGTATTTTAGCAGAGGGATGAATATATGCTAATGGTTGTTTCATGCAATTATTTATTTTTAATTATCTGAGCCATAAACTCACACTCTGTAACGATCTTGTCGCCGACAAATGCGTAGCCTTTCATTACCGCGCATCCGCGACGGAGTGGAGTCATAAATGAAATATGGAAGATCAAGGTATCACCGGGAACCACCTTCTGTCTGAACTTGACATTATCAATTTTCATGAAGTAGGTCGAATAACGCTCCGGATCCTCTACCTGGCTTAAAACTAGAAGGCCGCCGGTCTGAGCCATAGCCTCAATCTGAAGCACGCCGGGAAGTACGGGTTCCTGAGGGAAATGGCCGGGGAAGAAAGGCTCGTTAGCAGTGATATTCTTTACTCCTACTATATAATTTATACCTTTTTCAATAATCTTGTCAACCAGCTGGAAAGGATAACGGTGAGGGAGAAGTTCGCGGATACGCATGTTGTCCATCAGCGGCGGCATGTTTGGGTCATAAGCCGGAGCTTGGATTTCCTGATGCTTGATATCCTTTCTTATCATCTTTGCGAAACGCGTATTGATTGTATGGCCTGGCTTTGTAGCAATCACACATCCTTTTATAGGACGTCCCACAAGTGCGAGGTCACCGATAAGATCCATCAGTTTATGACGGCCCGGCTCATTGCTGGCAAACAACGGACGCTCCTGGATATAACCCAGTTCCGATACGTGCTTGCGAGGTACATTCATGGCATCTGCAAGTCGGTCTAGTTCCAACTGGTCCATCTGGCGGTCATATATCACAATCGCATTCTCCAGGTCGCCTCCTTTGATGAGGTTGCCCTTTATAAGAGGTTCTATCTCTCTTACGAAAACAAACGTGCGGCTCGAAGCAATCTCGCTGTCGAAGTCAGAAAGCTTTTCAAGGGATGCATACTGGTTGGGAATTACGGGAGAATCAAACTCCACCTTTACCTCTACCCTGTAATCATCGTCGGGAAGCACGATAATAGATGCACCTGTCTCTTCGTCTTTTATCTCAGTCTTACGTTTTATAACATAAAACTTCTTGTCATCATTCTGCTCGACAAGGCCGGTTTCCTTTATTTTATCAACAAATACACGGGCGCTTCCGTCGAGAATGGGCATTTCCGGGCCGTCAAGTTCAATCAGCACATTGTCAACGCCGGCAGCATAAAGGGCGGCCATAGCGTGCTCTATAGTGCTTACTGTAACATCTCCATTTGCTATTACCGTTCCACGGGTTGTCTGTACAACGTTTTCGGCAAGCGCAGCCAACACGGGCGCACCCTCCAGATCTATTCGTTGCAGTTTATATCCGTGATTTTCAGCCGCAGGCTTGAAGGTGGCATTTATCATTTTGCCGGTGTGGAGTCCCTTTCCGCTCACTGTAAAGCTGCCGGCAAGTGTCACTTGTTTCATCGCTTTGGTTATATTATTTGTTTTTCAGAATTTCAATTTCTTTTTTAAGCTGATTTACAGCCTTATTAAGTTCCGGAAGGCGTTTGATGTATATCGTCTGACGGGCAGCCTCCTTTATATCTATGGCTGGCGCTCCAAACAGGCGCGAGCCTTCAGCTGCATCCTTGTGCAGACCGCTCTGGGCAGCTATCTGAACATCATCGCCAACAGTTATATGGCCGGCAAGACCTACCTGACCGCCTATCATACATTTTGCGCCGACTTTTGTAGAACCAGCAACGCCTGCCTGCGCGGCCATTGCCGTCATCTCCCCTACAACACAATTGTGGGCAATCTGAATGAGATTGTCAAGCTTCACACCATTGCCTATGCGGGTGCTTCCCATCATGGCACGGTCTATGGTAGTGTTGGCACCTATTTCTACATCGTCACCTATTGCCACATTACCTATCTGGGGAATCTTGTCGTATCCGTGATCTGTAGGCGCGAAACCAAAGCCGTCGGCTCCAATCACGGCACCGGCATGAATGATGCATCGCTTTCCGACACTGCATCCGTGATAAATCTTTACACCTGGATACAAAACAGTACCCTCACCCAAAGTCACGTTATCTCCTACGTAACACTGGGGATATATCTTTACACCCTTACCGATGGTTACGTTTTTCCCTACATAGGCAAACGAGCCGACATACGCATCTTCAGGAACCTCAACTCCTTCTGCTATATGAGCGGGCGATTCAATCCCGGTATAGTTAGGGATCATCATCTGTTGCACCATCTGAAGCAGGTGAGCCACAGTTGCGTAAGGGTCATCAACACGAATCAGCGTGGCCGATACGGGCTGCTCAGGTACAAAATCCTTGCTTACCAGGACCGCAGAAGATTTTGTAGAGTAAAGATAGTGAGTGTATTTAACGTTTGCAAGGAAAGAAATAGCTCCGGGCCTGCCTTCCTCTATTTTGGCAAAGTCATTGATTTTTACGTCGCCATCGCCTTCCACAACACCATTGCACAGGGCTGCGATTTGACTTGCAGTGAATTCCATTGCTTTTATCGTCTTATCTATTTACATATATTAGTGCAAAGTTGGCAATTTTTTTTCAATTAGAGATTATAAACTCCTTAAAAATGCCATATTGGGCAGTTAGTTGTGCATAGATATAATCTCTTCGCCTTGACACCATCTGTGTTCCACCGCATACGCCAGACACTCCGAACTGCGCTCTGTATTTATAAATAAACTTCAGAGCGCAGCCCATAGTTTCGCAGTCTCAGACTTTTATATCGTCAGAGGTTCAGATATGTTCTCAATGTTTCCACATATTCATCAAAAGCGTTCTTGCCTGCATCAGTCACTCGACACACTGTGCGCGGACGTTTCCCTTCAAACCCTTTGGTTAAGGAAATGTAACCTGCATTACTGAGCTTTTCAAGCTGAACACTCAGATTTCCGGCGGTAGATTCGGTTTTTTCCTTCAGATAAACGAAATCTGCTTCTTCAACATTCATCAGAACCGACATTACAGCCAATCGCAATTGCGAGTGCAACAGTGGATCCAGCTCTTTCATTTTGCGTGCGCCTTATGGTTGATAATATAGCCGGGTATGAGCATCATGCAGGCGAAAGCAACAATGAACACAGGCAGAAACCAGTAGGGATAGAGTGTAATGTCGCAGATCAGACAGCTCGTCACAAAAAGACCTATTACCATTCCGCACACACCTCCTGCAACCAGGGACTTCTCCCTGACTATAAGGCCCTGGATTATTTCGGCAAATGGAACGACAATCAGAGAGTAAACAAACATCAGCGTCCAGACACTTATTCCTCCAAAGCCAAAACTGAGACAGACAATTGTACATGCAATCGCAATAATGCCTACTGCCAGCCATATCTGAGACGAAATCTTGTCTGAGTAAGTTGTGACACCTCGGCGCCTTTCGGATTTCTTTGCCATCATAGTGGTTCCAATCCATCCCACCACCGGAATCATGAACCATAGCCAGTTCCATGCGGCATTATGCGTAAAGGCCACCATCACCCAAACCAGACAGGTTACTGCTATTGTCAGCCATCCCCAAAGCAACATTATATTTCCATCGCCTATGTAGCGGTCTTTAGTGCGTGAGATCATCGTGGTGATGATGTTGATACTCTCCTGTTCTGTGAGTCTCTTTTCTTCCATTTTTGTTAAGTTTTTTGGGTTTGCAAATCAGTTTATTTCATAAACCATACTTTGATAAAATTAAGCGGCAATCGCGATTACCGCCTAACTTCGATGCGAATATAAATCAGTTTATACTATAAACCAAGCATTATTGCAACTTTTTTTCACGCGCAATTTTTTTATCTCTTCCTGCAAAATCTCAAGAAATCTTGCGGCGTGAGCACCATCCATCTGCGTGTGATGAAACTGAAAAGAAACCGTAAGAGTGGTCTTGAACCATCGATGCCGGTAATGTCCCCAGATCATAAAGGGATTGTTGAAAATTCCGCTATAAATACCTATTGCACCGTCTATATCACTTTGTGTAAGGGCCGATGTCCCGATTACCATCCGGTCGGTAATATCATGGTTGTCACACGTCTCGGCGACCGCATGCGTGAGACGCAGATAATCTTCATTGAATCTGGAAAGTTCCTCAGTAAACGGAATGTCACAAGAACTCACCTCGCCACGCGAGTTAGCAACAATGGTATTTACGGCAATATTGTCATATCTCACAAACTTTTCACCTACCGGAAGCATATAAAATTCCTTGATTTGAGTGGCCGACTTTCCAATGCACCAGCACATCAGCATATTGAATTTCAATCCGCGCTTACAACTAATACGCCTCAGATTCGTAACATCCAGAGATTTAATCAACGTAACCATCGGCATAGGTGCCTTCATCCACATTTCATAAGCATAGGCTCGGGTGGTCAGAGCCGGATCAATTTCATTCATCATTGTTTTTTTGATGCAAAATTATACCCCAGCTATTTTCCCCGATAGAACAAAAGAGCCATTCTGAACCGGTGGTCAAACCGGATTAGTGAAAAGATCGGAATAAGGAACACAATAATTCCTGAGTGAAGCGGGAGTATAACCGCTCATGGCTTTAAATTCACGTATGAAATGTGACTGATCCGAATAACCGACCTTATAGGCTATACCTACATAATCTTCATACCCCAGTTGCAATAACCATAAGGACTTCTGAAATCGGACAACCCGTGCATATTCTTTCGGGTTCATCCCTACTTGTTCGCGAAACACTCGTTCGAACTGCTTTTTACCAAGACAGGCACGGTCAGCAAGAGTATTCACACGAACCGAAGGTGAAACCATCAGACATTTCACCGCATCTTTGATGCGCGCCATATTCAAGGTCGGTCTGATTCTTGACAAAAGCCAGTTTTCTATCAATACTATGCAATCTTCAGTCCGCTCACACTGGAAAACCCTTGATGCCAGTTCATTTAAATCTCTTTTATCCAGATCATCCCCTGAAATCTCAAGATTATAGATAGCTGAGGGAGGTGTATCTATAAACATTCCCAATGTATGAGGATAAAACACCGCCACAATCGTCTCTAAGGCTCCCTCCGACTGGATATGTGCCGGAAAATTCACTTGACCGCTGATGACGAACCGGTCTTGAAACTCACCTACTTCAGGAATATAGAATTGTGACTTCCGATGAAAGATTATCTGAGGGCATCCGATGGGAAATGTCAGCACCTTTGCCGGCTCCGCACGCTCTTCAACCCAATAATAGCGCACATAACCCCGCAATTCTTCAGCCGGACGATAAATCCTCATATTAGCGACCGTACTATTTCAGGATAACCCCATCCTTTACTGATACTTTTTTATTCTTAAGAAGATGACCTAAAGCTTTCTTGAAATCTTTCTTGCTGCAATGCAGCTTTAGCTTGATTTCTTCCGGGGATGAACTGTCGCACAGTGCGAGACTCCCCTCCTCTTCAACTATATATTCTATTCTCGATGCAACATCAAGCGTGCGGTCAAGTGATTTTCCTCCCGGAGTAAGATCTATTTTACCATCCCGTCTCACCTGCCTCACCTTTGCATCTATTATTTCGCCAGGTTTGTAATCTGCATACGATTCATTAAGGTAAATCATACCTTTATGGAGATTGTCGACTATGCAGGAAAAGCCCATCTCATTGCGCTTTATTATCTGAGCTTTCACCGTATCACCCACTCTGTATTCAGGATATACATTTCCAAGAAACTTATCTATCTTCGCCGAAGCCACAATGCGGTCGGATGCATCATCAACATATACATACACCATATATCTGCGTCCCTGTTTCATCTGAAGCTTCATTTCTGAAAACGGGACAAGAAGCTGCTTGAGCACACCCCAATCCATAAATGCACCGAAACGGTTTACAGCAGCACATTCCAGATATGCGAATTCTCCAGCCATAGCCAAAGGCGTCTCTTTTGTGGCGACAAGCCGTTGTGAGCCGTCGCGATACACGAACACATCTGTCTCTTCGCCCACTTCCAAAGGCTTGTCGATATATTTTGCGGGCATCAGGATTTCACCGCTCTCCCCTCCGTCCAGATACACTCCGAAATCCACATGACGTGTAACTTTCAAAGTGTTTATTCTTCCTAATTTTATCATCAGTATTTCCAATTATTTCTCAAAATTAACAAATTGTTCCGATATTTGCACCAAACTATTCGAACATTCAAACCACACCTGTAGTGTATGGAATCGATAATCAAATATTTCCCTCAGCTGTCCCCGCTGCAACAGGAGCAGTTCGGAAAACTCTATGACCTGTATTCCGAATGGAACGATAAAATAAATGTGATATCACGAAGGGATATCACCAATCTGTATCTCCACCACGTACTTCATTCGCTTTCAATAGCCAAGTTTCTTTCGCCGGTTGACGGCACACACTTCCTCGACATGGGTACCGGAGGAGGATTCCCGGGTATTCCTCTGGCAATAATGTGGCCCCAATGCAATTTTCATCTCATAGACCGTATAGGTAAAAAAATTAAAGTGGCCTCCGACATTGCATCCCGTATCGGATTGAAAAACGTCAGCTTCCAGCACGGCGATATTGGGGAATGCCGTCAAAAGTATGACTTTGTAGTAAGCCGGGCGGTAATGCGCCTTGATTCGCTGGCGCCACTCGTCCGCAAAAATATTTCCGGCGAGTCCTTAAACGCAATTCCCAACGGATTGTTATGTCTTAAGGGCGGAGAGCTCGGCTCGGAAATTGCCGCGGTCAGACGTCCGGTACTGGAAGTTCCCTTGGAGACCCTCATCCCTGAAGAATATTTCGCGGATAAGTATCTCCTTTATGTCGCACTATAAAAAGCAGTCTGTCTTGGAAGTAAAATCATTTGAATTCAGCCTTTTCGGTGTAAACACATATTTTGTCTGGGATACCCTCTCAAAAGAAGCGGCAGTTATCGACCCTGCAATGTCCGACCCGCGGGAATGCAAAGTATTCTCTTCGTTTGTTACGGAGCATGGTCTGATACTGAAATACCTGCTGTGCACCCACCTTCATATCGACCACACTTTCGGAATTGAGTATATTGAGGCTAACTACAAAATCGGCCTCCATGCCTCTGAAGCCGATGATTTTTTTGGTAAACAGCGCGCCGCCCAGGCACGAATGTTCCGGCTGAGGATGGCAGAACCTGCACCACTTCATATTGATTTTGCCATAACCGAGGTCGAGAAGTTCTATCTCGGAAAAGAGTATCTTGAGGCCATCGTTACGCCCGGCCACTCGCCCGGTGGTGTTTCCTTCTATTGTCCGGACTCATCAATTGTTTTTACCGGTGATTCTCTTTTTAAAGGAAGCATCGGCCGCACAGATCTTGCAGGCGGCAATCACTCGCAGCTTATCCGAAGCGTGACCTCAAAATTATTGAATCTGCCGCCCCAGACAATTGTATATCCCGGACACGGACCGAAAACTACCATTGCATACGAAAAGGATTACAATCCCTATCTTTGAGCACCTACGCTTAATAGGTATCGGCGTAAAGTTTTTCTATTTCACCGATAAGTCCTCGCAGTTTCATTCTTTCCATAAAAAACAGCGATGACTTCTCAGCTTCTTTTGCGACCTTTATTATAAACTCGAGGTCCGATTTCACATGCTCCTTGCTTCCCGTTGCGATTCCGGCCTTTGAGTAGAAATACAACAATCCGAGACCGTCAATATCGAAAGATACAAGACTATCAAGGTTATCCTGCACCAGTCTTATCACATTTTCATAGCTTCCGGCAAGATCAAGCTGCTCGGCAATCATAAGTCGGCCGGCCAAATTGTCGTTCCTCCCAACCCTGCTGCCGAGGATCAGCAAGGCAGCTATGATGTCATGGGAAAACTCGCCTGACTCGATCATCTTTTCAGCCGACATTTCTATTGGCAGTCTCTCTGTGAAAAAAAGAAACAGGTCAGAAAGCCTTATACCTTTTATCTTATCTATATTATTTGAATCAAAAAGAATTCCAAAAGCTATTTTTGTCGCATTGTCAATAGACGATGCCTGAATTCTTTCGCTGTAATCGGCAAGACGCACTACGTTGCCGGATTGTAAGGCCAAGAGCGCCCCAAGCACCAGGGAATCATCGTTGTTGACATCCGTCCCCAGAGCACCGTCGAGCAATGACATCGCCTTACCATAATCCCCTCCGCGGGCAAGCGTAAGATACGCAAGAAGAATTTTAGCCTGGTCGAAATCAGGAGAAATGGCAAGCGCATAATTGGCATCGCTTTCCGCACTTTCATAATCAGAAAGTCCGTAACCCTCGATACTTGACTGAAGGAACCAGAATTTAGCTTCAAAAGGATCTATGGAAGTCAGAGTGCGCGATATGGCAAGAGACCTCTCATATCTGTGAAAATCGTTGCAGCATATAGCAAGCTCGTAAAGGAATGTATCGCGATACATACATCGCTCCTCTATTTTCTGCTGGTTGTCGAGTATGCGGTCAAGCTCATCCTCGGTATCGATAGTCTCAAAAAATCTTATGACCATCTCATCATCGAGGCTCTTTTTGGGTGCCTTGAAAAGCATTTTGAACATCTTTCCCCTCGCACCCTCCTTATTCTCCATATCCAGACGGGTAAGGAGAATATATCTGTGAAAAGAGCCTTCCGGCAATTCGTCAACAATATTCCTTATCTCCTCTCTATCTTCAGAGGGGACAAGATAATATGCGCGCCTCACAAGAAATTCCTCATCGTCAGGATACATACGACCGGCTATCTCAAGAACAGCCTCCTGAGTAGCCTCGTCGTATACATCCGACGCATAATCGTAGACACACAGTAAATCCTCATCGCTGAATCTATCCGCGCGAAGAGCGTCCGGTGTCTCGAGAAATTTCCTATACAGTTTATCTGCGGGCAGCTGTCCGTCAAAACTGCTCATTCTTATTTCTTTTGTGCTTTTTCCCAGCTGTCTTTAAGCGCAATAGTACGGTTAAACACCAGATTGCCGGGCTTGGAGTCCTTGTCAGGTGTAAAATAACCGATTCGCTGGAACTGGAAGTGCGAGCCGGGAACAGCGTTTTCAGCAAGGAAAGGCTCGATCTTTATGTGCTCTATTACTTTCAGAGAATCGGGATTCAAAAGTTCGCGGAAATCGCGTTCGGTCTCTGCTCCGGGATTCTCCACAGCAAAAAGTCTGTCGTAGATTCTTGCTGTCGCATCTACAGCATGAGAGGCAGATACCCAATGTAGGGTTCCCTTTACTTTCCTCATGCTGCCAGGCATCCCGCTTCTGGTTTCAGGATCGTAAGTACACTGGATTTCGGTGATATTACCTTCTTCATCCTTAACCACACCTGTGCACTTGATTATGTATGCGCCTTTAAGCCTTACCTCAGCTCCGGGAGCGAGGCGGAAGAATTTCTTCGGAGGATTTTCCATGAAGTCCTCTCTCTCGATATAAATTTCCCGGCTAAACGGCATGGAGTGAACTCCTTCTTCAGGATTCTCAGGATTATTTTCCATCTCCACCATTTCGGTCTTGCCCTCAGGATAATTGGTTATCACGAGCTTGACCGGATTGATCACAGCCATTCCTCGGGTGGATATAGCATTCAGATCCTCACGCACTGCGTGCTCAAGAAGTGAAATGTCGTTGAGGGCTTCATATTTCGTATATCCGATACGATCAACGAAATTACGGATTGAGCGTGGTGTGAATCCGCGACGGCGCATACCGCTCAAAGTAGGCATGCGGGGATCGTCCCAGCCACTAACCAGTCCTTCCTTGACGAGCTGGAGCAACTTGCGCTTGCTCATTACTGTATATGTGAGGTTCAGACGGTTGAATTCTATCTGTCGGGGGCAGTAGCTTTCATCAGCAAGCTCTTTTACAAAATATTCGTAAAGCGGACGATGCACTTCAAATTCCAGAGTACAGATAGAATGTGTCACACCCTCGAAGTAGTCACTCTGGCCATGCGCGAAATCATACATGGGATAGACATTCCATGTATTGCCTGTCCTATGGTGGGGATATTTGATTATTCGATACATAATGGGATCGCGGAAGTGCATGTTGGGGTTGGCCATATCTATTTTGGCACGAAGCACTCTCGAACCCTCCTCAAACTCTCCCTTGTTCATTCTCTCGAAAAGATCGAGATTTTCCTCGGTAGTACGGTTTCTGTACGGGCTTTCGGTTCCCGGTTCGGTAGGAGTTCCCTTCTGAGCGGCGATTTCCTCCGAGGTTTGGTCGTCAACATAAGCCTTACCCTCTTTAATTAGCCGGACGGCGAGATCATAAAGCTTCGGGAAGTAATCGCTCGCATAGTACTCGCGGTCGCCCCAGTCAAAACCGAGCCAATGGATATCCTCCTTTATGGAATCAACATACTCCACATCTTCTTTGGCCGGATTGGTATCGTCAAACCTGAGATTACATGTACCTCCGAATTTTTCGGCAACGCCAAAATCCATGCATATCGCCTTTGCGTGACCTATATGGAGATAACCGTTGGGTTCCGGAGGAAAACGCGTATTGAGTCTGCCTCCGTTCTTTCCGGCCTGCAGATCGTCCCAAACTATCTGTTCCACAAAGTTCAACCCTTTTTTCTCTTCGGTTATTTCAATTTCTTTTTCCGACATGTTGTTGAGTATTGTATTGGTTTTTAATGATGCAAATTTAGTGAATTTTCGCCATTGGACAATATATCCGTAATAAATGTCAGCGTCTCGGAGCACAGCCTCGGCAATATCCGTAAACAAACGAGGCCACACCTTTACGGCGTGGCCTCGTCGGTTCTTGTAAGCTTTACCTTATGGCTGAAATTTATTCAGCTACGGGAGCCTCTTCAGCCGGAGCTTCGTTTGCAGCTTCGGCTGCTGCGGCTTCAGCTGCCTCAGCTGCTTTTGCGGCAGCTATTTCAGCCTTCTTCTTGGCTACAGCATCTGCCTTAGCGGCATTCTTTGCCTGCTCATCGGCAAGACGCTGCTTGAGCTCCTGCTCTTTCTTGTCGGCCATGGAAGAACGCATTGCATCTACAGATGCCTGCTTCTTCTGCTTCCAGGACTCGAAGCGACGCTGTGCTTCGGCCTCGTCAAATGCACCTTTCTTCACACCACCCTGAAGATGCTTCATCAGAAGCACGCCTTCGTTGGAAAGGATAGCGCGAACTGTGTCAGTGGGCTGTGCGCCTACGTTCAACCAATACAAAGCCCGTTCGAAGTTTAATGTTATTGTAGCAGGATTAGTGTTCGGATTATAGGAACCTATCCTTTCAATAAACTTACCATCTCGTGGTGCCCTGCTATCGGCGATTACAATAGGATAAAACGCATAGTTCTTGCGACCATGACGCTGTAATCTGATTTTTGTTGCCATTAAATTAGTTAATTAAAATTGGTTTTGTATTGTTTTCGGCCGCAAAGATAAGAATAATATTCCACATTTCTGCCTGTTCCATACTTTTTTTAATGCGTCCCCCCCATTGAAATGCTCGTACATATAAATACGGCTAAAAAGCAAGTTTTAATTACAAATAAATATCAAGAACCCGCTTTAGGCTCTACTTTTCGCCACGGTCTGTGTGCTTTTGGAAATTTTATGTAATTTTGCACCAGCCGAAGAGATTGTTTCTTCACGTCCTCTCCAAATTCATTCCGTTTATACTGAAATTTAAGTGAATACCGAAAATAAGCCTACCGTCAAACGCTCCGACCGACTTTGGTACAAAGTGCTGATAAATCTTCTTATCATGTGCGGCGTCGGAATTGTGATTCTCTGGATTGCCACATTGTGGCTCGACTCATGGACACACCATGGCGAATATCTTGTTGTGCCCGATGTAAAGGGCACAAGTTTTCAGGACGCCAAAAACACTCTGGTAAACGAAGGTTTCACTGTCGAACTCACCGACTCGATATACGACACATCCACACGCCCCGGCACCGTGGTTGAACAGAACCCCAAAGTCGGAACAAAAGTAAAGGACGGACGTCTCATTTACGTGACAATAAACGCCTTCAGCCCGAAATCCGTCACCATACCCACCCTTACCGACATCTCTCTTAGGCAGGCTCAGTCATCTTTGCAGGGCCTTGGCATCAACAACATAACCGTAAGGATGGTGCCGTCGGATTTCAAAGATCTTGTCCTCAAAGCCACCCGTAATGGCGTTCCATTATCGGCCGGAGCCAGAATCCCTGTAGATTCCCATATTGTTCTTGAGGTGGGCGACGGCAATGTAATGCTTGACCCAACTTCATTATCCACAGAATCTGTAGAACAAGTTGACCTTTTGTAATGGAAACATCCTTAGATTCCCAAGAACCCATTATACCGGCCGACGACATTTCCTCACCCGTTGAAGATGCCGAAGAATGCGAACTTTATGAGCATTTCCGTTTTGTAGCCGACAAGGGACAACAACTACTCCGCGTCGACAAATTCTTAGTTGAGAGGCTCCAGCGATCGTCCCGCAACCGTATACAGCAGGCCGCCGAAGCGGGATGCATTCTCGTAAACGGCAAGCCGGTAAAAAGCAATTATCGGGTAAAGCCCCTCGATGTGATCAGTGTGGTCATGGACCGCCCCAGATACGACTTCGAGATTATACCAGAGGAAATCCCCTTGGATATAGTTTATGAGGATGAAGACATACTCGTTGTCAATAAGCAGCCAGGTCTCGTTGTGCATCCCGGACATGGAAATTACAGCGGCACCCTTGTCAACGCACTCGCATGGCATTTTAGAAACAATCCCAATTACGATGTTAACGATCCCCGCCTGGGACTCGTACACCGCATAGACAAAGACACATCCGGACTTCTGGTTGTGGCCAAGAATCCTGATGCCAAGACATTTCTCGGCAAACAGTTTTTCGAGAAAACAACCCGACGCGAATATGTGGCCGTAGTGTGGGGAATTCCCTCTCCTGAAAACGGCAGAATCGAAGGTAATATCGGCAGGAATCCGAAGGACCGGTTGCAGATGACGGTGTTCCCCGACGGCTCCGAAGGGAAACACGCTGCCACCAATTACAGCGTGATAGAGAAACTGGGATATGTTTCCGTGGCGAAATGCGTTCTGGAAACAGGCCGTACACATCAGATCCGCGTGCACATGAAACATATAGGACACCCGCTTCTAAACGACTCCCGCTACGGTGGCGACGAAATACTCAGAGGCGAACGCACGGCAAAATACCGTCAATTCGTGGAGAACTGTTTTAAGATATGCCCACGTCAGGCTCTCCATGCCCGCACTCTCGGCTTTGTCCATCCCCGCACGCACCAGGAAATGTTCTTTTCCTCCGAGGTTCCTGCCGACATGCAAGCCATGATTGAGCGCTGGAGGGTTTATACAGGGGCAACCGGTATTGCAAATGACATTACGGAAAGTTAAGCTTTTACACGTTTAAAGCCTTTTCGTGCATTATCTTAAATATCATTAAGAATTTTACTTTACTTGATTATAATCGTTACCTTTGAATAGCGATATGTTTCTAACGGTTATTTATGAACTACTGATTAGATTTGTTTATGGAATATGATTTCAGCGATATAGCCCCCTACGGGCAGGAAGAATTCAAGGAAAAAATGGCCCATCTGGTCAACGAAGAGGGATTCGAGCATGCCGTAAGATACGTCATGCCCGATGTTGACTATCCTGAATTCATAAAGCTGCTATTGAGTGTAAAGGACGGGAATGAGTTCCAGAGCAAAGTGATGCGTTCTTTCCTCGAGATGCTCGTGAAGCGTACCACTTCAGGTATCACCTGCGGTGGTCTCGACAACATCAGTCACGACCAGCGGTACACATTCATGTCGAATCACCGCGACATTGTGCTTGACGCATCCTTCCTCAACTATTGTTTCCTGACTAACGACTTCCCCACTTCGGAAGTGGCCATAGGCAATAATCTGTTGATTTACGACTGGATTACCGACCTCGTAAAGCTCAACAAAAGCTTTATAGTCAAGCGTAATCTCAAAATCACTCAGGCACTTGTGGCTGCGCGCCAGCTTTCCGCATATATCCATTACTGCATCAACCAGAAGCATGAAAGCCTTTGGATAGCCCAGCGTGAAGGGCGGGCAAAGGATTCCAACGACATCACCCAGGAGAGCCTTATTAAAATGATTGGCCTTGAGGGCGGAGGAACATTGCTCGAAAACATCATTAGCGCCAACATCATCCCGGTAGCTATTTCATATGAATATGATCCCAACGACTACCTGAAAGCAACCGAATTTCTACTGAAACGGCTTGATCCTGCATTCAAGAAATCACCCCACGACGACCTCCTCAGTATGGAGACCGGACTCCTGCAACCCAAAGGAAGAGTGCATTTCCAGATAGGCCGAGGCATCAACGATATCCTCACCAAACTTCCTGCAGACACCGATAAAACTGAGATTTTGAAAAACGTATGCTCGGCAATCGATTGCGAGATTCATTCAAATTACAAAATCTTCCCCATAAACTATATTGCTCACGACCTCCTGCACCACAACCAGGAATATCGTGCTGAGTATTCAGAGGAAGAGCTTCACGGGTTCCAGAACTATATAGAGCAGCAGCTTGACAAAGTCCGTCTTGCCAGTGTTTCTGTTGTCGACCGTGACTACATGCGGGAGATGATGCTGACAATGTATTTCAACCCCCTCAAAAATAAAATTGCAGCCTCCGGTAAAAGATGCGGGACTGTAGTACCGGACTGAAAAGGCTTTCTGACTTATGCGAATTCCCGGTTTCTTAGGCATGCTTTTATGCCTGGTGGTATTATGTGACGCCTATCTTTTTCTCCGCCTCCGTCACTGTCGGAAGAAAAGCCTATCTATTATTTACGCTGCAGTTTCTGTCGCTCTATACATCCTTCTGGGCATAGGTTTTTATACAATCTCGAAAGGTCAGACCGACGGAAATGTCAGATTTATGATGTGGGCAGGATTCATATTTCTTTCCTTCTCCACTGGCAAGCTTATAACCGCAATATTCGACATAATATCCTTTTTGCCTAAAATCTGGAAAGGGAAGCAATGGTGTGCAGTCAGCATCTCCGGAATAGCGCTCGCCGCAATTATTTTTGTGGGAATGTGGTGGGGTGCGCTCATCAACCGCTTCCGAATCGAAGTCAATGAGGTGGAGATTGTGCTGCCCGATCTCCCCGAGGAATTCGACGGCCTTACCATAACCCAGATTTCCGACCTCCATACCGGCACATTCGCCGATGATACCACATTCACTGCCAAACTGGTTGAAAAGGTCAACAGTCTGAATGCCGATATTATTGTTTTCACTGGCGACATTGTAAATTCCCGTACTGACGAGGTTCTACCGCACGTCTCCACACTTTCCCGTCTCAAGTCTTCCAATGGCGTATATTCCATTCTTGGGAACCACGATTACGGCGACTATTTCAAATGGGACTCCCCTCTTGCAAAGAAAGCCAATCTTGACAGCCTTGTTGCCATCCAACGCCGCATGGGGTGGAAGCTTCTGCTGAACGAATCATCAACACTCCACAAGGGAAATGATTCCATAGTAATAATCGGAGTTGAAAATATAGGCGATCCTCCATTTAAATGTTATGGATCACTGACAAAAGCCTATCCGGATACCGGTGACAGCAATTTCAAGATTCTTCTTTCCCATAACCCGGCCCATTGGACCGACAGCATAGCCAACCGTAAAATCAACATGCCCCTGACTCTGTCTGGCCATACCCATGCCATGCAGATTGAAGTCTTGGGCCTATCTCCAGCCGTTTTCAAATATCCCACATGGGGCGGACTGTATTCCGATAACACGGACACCCATAAGCTTTATGTAAATATCGGTGCAGGAACCGTTGGCCTTCCGATGCGATTCGGAGCCACCCCTGAAATAACATTGTTTACCTTACGGAGGGAGCCTTCGGTCAAATAATAATCAGAGAATCCAGTCAAGATTTTCTGCGCCAGTCATTCCTTATGTCTGAGTTTACAATTAACCGCATAATTATCGGAATAGGAAGTAACACTGACACTGCCGATATCGCAGTCAGGAGTGCTATGGAGTGGTGTTCTGAGACATTCTCAAACACCCTTGCTTCATCAGTTTATACCACCGCCCCCGTGGGCATGAAAGCTATTGCCGTCGGGCGCGATTATTGTAATGGAGTAATTGCCGCCGAAACCCAGCTCAGCAAGGAAGATGTGATTGACTCTTTGAAAAATTACGAAATCAATCATGGGCGAGACATCTCAAGCCGGAGCTCAGGGATTGTGCCCATCGATCTGGATCTCGTGGTATATAACGATGTGATATTGAGACCGATGGATTTTGAAAGGGACTATTTCAGACGCGGGTTTGAGGAAATCAAAATCTGAAAAGGATGTACTCGTAAATCCACCACCGGACGGTCTGACTCCATTCTGTAACGAGCCGCCCTTATAGGGTTGAGATCTGACGAAAGTATCACTGTATCAGGATTCCATTTTGTTGTAACTTCCGTTATTCCCCCTCTGAAACCCCGGCATACGAGAAGATAGTCACATTTAATCCCGCCCCCGTCGGTTTCTTTTCCACTCTCTACTTTTATTTTCCTGCCGTCGGGAAGTTCAATCAGCGAAGGAACTCCTTCCGCAAACACAATGGAATCTATATCTCTTCTTCCCATATAATCGCTGGTACGCCAGGTCACATTATCCTTGATTTCCTCTTTCACATCAGCCTGAGATGTAGAACTCAATACAAGATAGGGGGAAACTCCGTCATCGACCAGGATATCTGTACGGTGAGCGTTTTTCAGAAAGTAGACTCCTGCAACCCGTTTCACGGAATTGTCCACCACAAGACATACCACAAAAATCATCGAAATTGTCAGAAAACCTGCAATGAGTTTTTTCCCGCCCTTGGCTATAACTATTCGCAGTAAAATAATGGATGATATATACAGCAGGACTGTCAGAGCAGACACATAGATACTATCTATGTACGCACCCGGAAGGGCCGACAACCCTTCAGAAGTATTATAAAGAAAACTGCATAACCCGTCTATAATGCAATTTACTGCATTTAGCTCAATGCTTAAACATGATAGTAGAAGGGCTACTATTTCCGCGCCTAAAATTATGGGAAGGGTGAAAGTGGCTAAGATATTTGATATTATAAAATACAACGGAAACGAATGAAAATAGTAAAGAGTTATGACGGCAGTTCCAAGAGTCGCGCCGATGGAAACAGTGACAATAGAAACCAGATAATATGCAACAGCGTGCCGCCTTGGCACCGGATTCAATGAGGACGCAAAAAGAAGTATGCCCGCTACTGCGGCAAAAGACAACTGGAACCCGATTGCAAAAAGATCAGCCGGGTTTATTGCCAATATCACTATTGCAGCCAGACAAAGCGAGTTGAACGGCGATGATTTCCGCTGAATTACAGAACCCGTCATAATCACGGATGAAAAGATTGCCGCTCTTACTGCCGAAGGCGGCGCTCCCGTAAGAAGTGTGAACAACCATATCATCAGTATAACCGCCATCAATCTTGCAGCCCTGAACCTCAAAACCGTAAATGGCCAAAGGAACAGATTGGCCCAGAATGCTATAATAGCCACATGAAGGCCACTCACAGCAAGTATATGGGCAATCCCCGCGTTACGAAAATTGTCATACTGTTCCTGCGGCATCAGCCGGTTGTCGCCGATGATAAGAGCAACCAGAAGGAGTTTTGAATCCACATCAAGCTTGCTCATTATGATTCTCTGTCTGATTCCCTCCCTTATTTTCATCATTCTACATCCAATATCACTGCCTTCTTTTAGACCCAGAATGCTGTCGGGAGATAATGTAAGGCTCAGATAAATTCTTTTTTTTAAAAGGATATCATCAAAAGTCAGTTCATCTTCAAAATCATGACGCGCTCTTACCTCTTCCGGTTTCCCATTGAACAATAGCCTGTCGTACTGTCGCAGTTCCGGATTAAACCCCGGAATATATACCGAAATCTCAGTTTTTCCGCAATCTGATAGATTCCTGGGCGTACTCCCGGCTTTGTCCACCAATATTTCTATTCTCTGCCCGGAATCGGATTCACGCACATCCTTCACAACTCCTTCCATTACGAGATTACGCGCCACAAGTTCACGATTCATCTCGTGAGGAATAAAGAAATAAGCCTCCACGCACCCCAGAAGAAATCCGCATGTGATGATAGGGTAGTGTTTCGCTGAGTGTGTCTGAGG